>CAITDR010000150.1 GCA_903891165.1 uncultured Pseudomonadota bacterium | reverse complement strand
GATCAGCGCTGTTTCCGCCGCTGGAGCATCCACCGGGGACCGGCCCGGCGATGGCACTGATTTTCACCATGCCCGCGCTGCCTTTTTTGGCGATGATGGCGTTCACATAGTTGCTCCAGCTCCCGACGCTCTGCTCGGGCTCGTCGCTGACCAGGATGATGTGCAGCAGCGCAGCGGTCCGCATAAAGCCGGCGTTGCACTCCCCAGCATCGGTGTTTTCGATGGCGTTCTTTGCGACGGTGAGCCCCGCCTCAGTCCACGTGCCGCCGCCACTCTGGACGGCGTTGGAGAAGCGTGTCTCGTAATTGGCGGAAGCCGTCGTGAGGATGCCGCTGCTGTTGCAGCCGTCGTCGTCGTTGGCCACCATGATGCGCCAGTCGGTGGTGTAGGTGTTGAGCTGGGTGATGAAGGAAGAGAAGTTGGTGGCCAGCGAGGCGGAGTCGTCGTCCATGGAACAGGATTGATCGACGAAGAACATGATGTCTGCCGGAGGATCCAATGCCAGCTCAAAACGATCGGTGACCTCGGGGGCCATGACACCTTCGCCGGTGTGGTCGCTGGTGCGCGGGCTGGCGGGCTCGTTGCTCTTCACCCTCAGCGTGGCGCTGTGGGCGCCCTCTACGTAAGGAAGAAAGACCACATTCAGGATCTCGGCGTCGCCGGGCTCCAGGGTCAGGGGCAGGGAGGGAGCACCTTCGAGGGAGAAGCCGTCCCCGTTCTCCTCTATCTCGTTGATCACCAGGGTTGCAGCTCCCACATTGGTCAGCGTCACCTCGTTCCGCTTCTCGCAGCCGGTGCCCAGGTAGGTCTGCCCCATGTCCAGGGGATCGGGGTCGATCTGCAGCTCGGGGATGGCGGAGCTGCCGATCAGGTCCACTTCGACGATGGGTTCATCGGCATCATCCGAGTAGATCACCGCTTTTCCCGAGGCCGTGGCGGCAAAGGGGGTGAAGGCCACGTCGATGGTGTTGCTCTCCCCCTGAAGAATGTCGCCGCTCTGCAGCTCGCTGGGGGTCAGAATGGTAAAACTGCCGGAGCGATCTTTAATCTCGATGTGGTCCACATGCAGCACCGAGCCTTCGTCGCCCTGGTTGAGGATGGTGAAGCTGTCGGTGGCCTGGCTGCCCTCGGCCACCTCCCCAAAATCCACCAGGGTGGGCTTCACCTTGATGTCCGGTCCACCCGCCGCCTCGTTGGGCTTGTAGCCACTCAGGCTGTTTTCGCTCGCACAGGCAAGAACAAGAAGGAGCATCATGAGAACCTCAACCCGAGCATCATAGAACAGCCGAAGAAGGAAGGGAACGGGGGGACAAAGAAATTGCGAAGGTAGCGCCGAGAGGTCTTGACCTGTCCAGAGAGATCGTCTTTCCACAGGTGGCGCGGGGCAGAAGGCGGGATAATCGCGCGGGCGCCCATGCTGTTTGCGACCTTCGACTACTTCCTCTTCCTGCCGCTGGTGGCCCTGGTCCATTGGCTTCTGCAGCGCAATCCAAGTCGGAATGCCTGGCTGTTGGTCACCAGCTTGATCTTCTACAGCGCCTGGAATCCGCTGGATACCGTGCTGTTGGTGGCGATCATCAGCATCGCCTATGGCGGCGCACGCTGGACCGATTCCCGCCCGGCGGAGTCGCGGGGCTGGCCGCTGGCGCTGACGGTGATCCTTTTGGTTTCACCGCTTTTATACTATAAGTACCTGCATTTTGCGGCGGAGAGCCTCCAGCTTTTGATTCCGGCCCTGCCGGTGCCGCCCCGCCAGCGCCTGCCCATTGGCATCTCTTTTTATACCTTCCAGGCCATCGCCTATGTCGTGGATGTACGGCGTGGCCAGAAAGCCGAGCAGAGCCCGCTCCGTTTTGCTACCTTCCTCCTATTTTTTCCGCACCTTGTTGCTGGGCCGATTCTGCGGGCTTCGGTGCTTCTGGCGCAGCTCAACAGTATCCGCTCGTTGACGCGTCAAGATGTGGGCGAGGGGATTTTTCGCCTCTGTACCGGCCTTACAAAAAAGCTGCTGGTGGCGGATGTGCTGCAGTTGGGGATGGTGGACTCGGTGTTCACCGACCCGGAAGCCTTCACCTCTACCGAGGTGCTGGTGGCGCTCTATGCCTACACGCTCCAGATTTATTGTGACTTCTCGGGCTATACCGACATGGCCATTGGCTCGGCACGGTTGTTGGGCTTCAAAATTCCCGAGAATTTCGATCGGCCCTACCAGGCGCTGAGTGTGGGGGACTACTGGCGGCGCTGGCACATCACCTTGTCGGACTGGGTGCGGGACTATGTGTACTACCCGATGGGGGGCTCCCGGATTGGGGGTTGGAAAGTCTACCGGAACACTTTTCTGACGCTCCTGATTCTGGCAGTATGGCATGGGGCAAACTGGACTTTTGTTCTATATGGCGTAATTCACGGCTTTGCTGTCAGTCTGCACCGCTTTATGCGCAGCCGACGGAAGAAGGGGGAGGAGGAGGAGGTGCTGGGCGTCTTTGGCATCGCCTGGCGCTGGGTCCTCACTTTTCATTTTGTGGTACTGGCGCGGATTCTCTTTCGTTCGGACTCCATTGAACATGCCCTGCAGGTGAGTCGCTCCTTGGTCGCCACCTTGGAGTGGGTGATGCCGCGCTATTCCACCCACGCCTGGGCGGTGCTTTTGATCGGCTACGCGGTGCATCTGAGTCCCCGTCGCTGGGCGGTGCAGCTACGGGAGGCTTTTGTGCGACTCCCCGCGCCGGTGCAGGGGCTGGCGCTGGCGCTGGCGG
>CAITDR010000149.1 GCA_903891165.1 uncultured Pseudomonadota bacterium | reverse complement strand
GGCCGGCCGCATCCAAACAGCCATTCAGTTCGTTCAAAAAAGTCGGATTCATGGCGTTTGCCCTGCCATCATCCATAGTGATGACTGCCACATCGCCCTGTGCCACCAGACCTACGGCCATCGCTGCCTCCTTGCCGCGGCGATCTATCCCGCTCGGGTAGATCTGGAGGGCTTCCACCAAACGGGATAAGGGGTTGACGATGTCATTGCGCCTTCGCATCCATACGCAGGCCCGAACGGCCTTCTATCCCGACGAGGAAGACGCCCTGGGTGAACGTCTGATGAGCCTTCTTCAAGAGCGGCTGCGGCCGATTGAAGGGGCCCGACGCCTGCCTCGGCCCTCGTTGGTGCTGGTCTTCCCGGACGTGGTGCGGGTGGTGGATGTGCTGCCGCTGCTGCGGATGGGGCGCCAAGCGCACCGGGCCATTGCTGCCTTTGCCTCGCTGGAGGGTCTGGAAGCGATGGCGTTGGTCGGAGTGCTGGATCGCCGCCGCCATGGGGGTCCGGTGGAGCGCGTCGCCGGCACTTTTCTGGAGTGGCCGGACGGGCGCTGGTGGTTCTCCGTACAGAATTTGGATGCGACGGGAAACCTCGCGGACAAGCCCGAGGTGCTTCACGTAATGAGGCACCCCAAACCCCGGGGCCTGGGCTCCTGGTTCAGCCGCGCCCGCTTCGAGGAACTGAAAGTCCAGTTGGAAAGCCTCGAAGACGAGATGGTACACTGATCAGCCTGGCCCGGCTGTTCTGGCACCGAAAGCTCAGGATCGACGCCGCGGCGAACGTCCGGTGAGGCGGGTGAAGAGCTGGTAGCCCACCCAACGCAGGGGCTCTCCGGGCATTGGATAGAGAGAGTGCTGGTAGAAGGGCTGATTTTTCCAGGCCTCATGGTTGTCGCTATAGAGATCGCAGAGCACCTTGCCCGCGAGGTTGGCCAGCGTCACCCCATGCCCGGAATAGCCGAGGGCATAATAGACATTTTTATACTCCCCACGCACACCCATGGTGCAACTGCGGTCCAGGGTCACCCCCAGCGTGCCGGTCCAGGCGCGCCGCAGCGGGAGCTTTTCCAGACTCGGAAGATACTGAACAAGGCGACGGCGGATGCCTTCAAAACCAGCCTGTGCTGCCTGTTCTGGGTAGCTGGTCCCGTTGTTGTAGCGATAGGCATAGGCGTAGTTTCCGCCGCCCCCAAAAATCAAAGAGCCGTCGGGAGTCATGCTGCCATAGGCGATACGATCCAGGTCATCACAGAAGCCGGCGAAGGCGCCCCAGCCCAGGGCCTCCCAGGCCTGCGGTGGGAGGGGGTCGGTGGCGATTACGTGAGAGTGCATGGGGCAGATCCGCGAGCGGAAGTAGCCCAGGCGAGGGGTGTAGCCATTGGTGCCCAGGACCATGACCGGGGCACGCACGCTGCCTTCGGCGGTGCTGACCAGGACCGTCTGTCCTTCCTCCACCTTCAACACCGGACTATTTTCATAGATAACCACGTTCTCCGGCATCTTTTTCTTGAGCTCGCGCAGCAGGGCCAAGCCGTTTACCTGCCCGACAGAGCGATCGAAAATTCCGCCATAGACCCCTTCTGCCCTCACATATTTTCGTACCTCCTTTGCGTCCAACCACTCCACCGAAATTCCCCAGCTCTGCAGGCGCTGCACTTCTTTGGCAGCGGCCTCGGCACGTTGGGGGTTGGTGATCAGCTCCAGGCAGCCGTCGCGCCGGTAGGGAACCGCAAGTTTTTCCGCTTCAATCAGGCTTACGATGTCATCGATACCGCCTTTGGTGGTCTGATAGACCAGGCGGGTCAGCTCCGGCTCCGAGGAGGAGACGCCGTTCATCCAGTTGAGCATCATCCCGCCATTTCGGCCGGATGCACCGTTGCCAATTTCGCGCGCCTCTATCAGTGCAACACGACGATCGGGAAAGCGACGCGCCACATGCCAAGCGGTGGACATACCCGTGAAGCCGCCCCCGATAATAACCATGTCCGCAACAACATTTTCGCGGAGGGCAGGGGAGGGGACATAGGGCGGCCGGTCCAGGGTCCACCAGGATCGATTTTCGTCCACATCGGGCCGAGCGGAACGTGGGGGGCCGGGTCGTAGCGGGAGAAGGCTCATTCCTGCGCCTAACCTGCTGGTGCGCGGCCCGTGGAAACGGGTTAGGGGGCCGCCGCTGGAGGGCAAATAGCCCCGGCAAGAGGGATATCGTGGCGGACACTCCGGAAGTAGAGAAGGCAGCAGAGGCGACGAAGCCCGAGACCGCCCCCCCCCCAGAGGAGGACATCCTCTTTAAAATCCAGACCCGGCTTTCCGACTTCGTGACGGATAACGCCAAGTATCTGGGCTACTTGATCGGTGTGGTCCTGCTGTTGGCGCTGGGCTACGGCGCATGGCAGTCGATCCGCACCTCGGCGTTGGAGGACGACTTCAGCGCGATCGCCGTGATCGACCACAAGATGCCCAAGCCCAACCCGCTGGCCGCGATGGGCTTCGGCCCGGCGGACGACCCCAGCGATGCCGGGCGGATGAAGGATCTGCAGACCGGGGCGGAGCTCTACGAAAAAGCCGCCGACGATGCCTCGGGTTCTGCAGCCGCCCTGGCGTGGAGCCGGGCCGCCGATGCGTGGAAGCGTGCCGGAAACGAGGAAAAGCGTATGGCCGCCCTGGAGAAGGCCGCCAACGCCGGGGCCCCCGATGCAGTGGGTTTCGCCGCGCGGATGAGCCTGGTCAATGTGCTGCTGGACAAGGCTGAAAACGACAAGGCTCTCCAGATCCTCCAGGAAGAAAGCCAGAAGCGGGAAGGGGTCTTGGGCCAGGAGGCCTATGCCACGCTGATCCGTACCCAGCTTGCCCTGGGCAAGACCGAAGAAGCGAAGACCAGCTTTGCTGCCTTCAAGCAGAAATTTCCCCAGGCCACCCGCAGCGATCTGGAAGGTCTGGGCCTGGAGAGTGGCAGTTGAGCGCCCTGCTCCTGGCCTTTCTGCAGGGGGGCTTTGACCCCGATGTAAAACCACTGCCGATGGCCGAGTCGGCGCCGATGGCCGTCGCCCCGCTGCTGTTGTGGTCCCGTCCTCTTCCCGGACCGCCGCCTGCCAGCGCCAGCCGCTCTGAACCTGCGCCCCCCGTCCTTAGGGATGGGAAGATCTACATCGGCTATTCGGGTGTCAGTGCACTCCTGATACTTTCGCGTGGCGATGGAACCCTGTTGCGAAGCCTGCCCACCGCCGGCCCGGTTGCGTCGGCACCGGTTTTCGCCGATGGCAAGATCTATGTGGCCGATATGGCAGGCTATGTCTCCTGTTTTCTGGAGGACAGCTACGAGCAGTTGTGGTCAAGGCACGCCGGGGCGCCCATCCTGTCCAGCGTGGTGGTGGACGGAGAGCTGCTCTATGTGAGCACGGTGGACGACATCGTCTACAAGCTGGATCGCCGGAATGGTACCACCATTGCGCTCTACACCCACCGGGTAGACACAAATCGTGCTGCCAAGCTCTCCCTCTACGGCGCCCCGTCGGTGACTCTTGCAGGAAGTGAAGTTCTTGCTGGTTTTTCCGACGGAATGATTGTGGGAATCGGAAAGGACGACTGGGCCGAGCACTGGTCGCTGCCGGTGGGGGAGGGGTCCTGGCCGGACATCATCGCTCCGCTGTTGTGGACGCCTGATATCATGGTTGCAGGCGGATTTTCCGGTCCACTTCTGGGTCTGGATGCAGGCACCCATCTGGTACGGTGGCGACAGGATTTTGGGAGCGCATCCACGATGACGCACCAGGGTGACCAGCTCTACCACGGCGGCACCGACGGTATTTTGCGGAAAATCGACCTGCGCACCGGGGATATCGCCTGGGAGTGGCAGGCCGACATCCCGGGGCTGTCCTTCAACCTGAACCTCACCGGACAGACCACCCAGGCCACCGAGCGGGTGACCTCGGGCACCATGGGAACCCCGCAGATCTGCCCACTCGGGGTGCTGGTCTCCAACAGCGATGGCTCGTTGTACCTTCTGAATCCGGAGAGCGGCAAGCTGATCTGGAGCCTGGATCCCAACGTGCTGTTGGGTGGCATCCTGGGCAAGCCCGCGATCGATGGCAGCGAGATCTATGCCTTGAGCAACGCCGGGATCCTGTATGCCATGCGCGGCCGGGGCAGCAGCAAGACCACCGCCGAGCTGGATCCCTGGGTGAGTCCCTTCCGCTAGGGGCAGGCCGGATTGGCAAGACCGGGGCTGCCGCTGCTACGGCACCATGCGGAAGCAGCATCGTTTGCCCCCGGACTGATAACCGAAGGATCCAGGGACCAGCTACCGATTCCCGGATCGGGCCAGCCCGTCCAATCCACCTGATCCAGAAGCTGGTCGCCCACCAACATCCACGAGCCGCCGCTGGGGTCCAGCACGGGAAAATCCAGCTGAAAGGCGCAGCCTGAAGCCTCGCAGACCGCCGCACAGGTGCCCGCCGCCAAGATGCCCGAAGGCAGCCGCCGAAGCTCCCCGGAAAAGCGCAGCTCCACACCGGAGAGGACAATGTCGCGGTTGCTGGAGGAGCAGAGCTCAAACCAGGCTGGTTCCTTGGGACGAAGCTCGGTAATCAGCAGATCACCCGGGGCCAGCGCCGCTTCGTCCACCATGCCGTCACAGTCTTGATCCAGATTATCAAGCTCTGCCTCGGAAGCGCCTGGAAAGATTGAAGAATCCGCGTCGTCGCAGTCCAGAGGAGGCAGGACACCGTCGCCATCACAGTCCAGGCTGTCCAGACCGTCACAGTCCTGATCCAGGCTGTCCCCACAGGGGTCGGCCGCGCCGGGATGGATGGCCGGGTCTTCGGGAGCACAGTCCAGGCTGTCTGGGCTGCCG
>CAITDR010000148.1 GCA_903891165.1 uncultured Pseudomonadota bacterium | reverse complement strand
TGTCCTCCGTCCCCGAGGGGCAGGGGCAGGAGGGGTCCCAGGCGCACTCCAGCGCGGCTCCGCCCGCGCAGCAGTCGTCCGCCGTGTAGGCCGAGCAGGCGTCCCCGGTGTCGTCGCCGGGAGTAGAAGGGCTCTTGGAAGGCAGGGTCAATGGGAGGACGGCGGGGATGGAGAGGGAGTCGGAGCCCGCGGCCGAAAAGCCCAGCTCGTTGACTCCCTGATCAGCGACCAGGAAGCAGGTCCAGGTGCCCAGGTGTTTGGGGGTGCAGACTTCTTTGGTGGGGCGAGTGGCGGTGGCCTGAATGCTAAGTACCGCCTTCTTTGCGGCGATTTCCTCGTCGTTCAGCTCGTAGAGCCAGTGGTCGCCGAACTCGGTGTCCCCGGCCTCCAGCCCGTAGAAGACGAACTCGGTCACTTCAAACTCAAACTCCTCGGCAAAGCTGAATTCTACGGTCACACTCTGCTCAACCGTCAGGTCCAGGCTACCTTCGGTGACCACGTAGGTGGGTGCGAGGGTGCCGGTGAAGACATTTGTGTAATAGTACTGGGGCGTCCCCTCAAGGACGGTTGCGCCGGGGATGAAGACGTATTGGTGATTGCAGGCCGAAAGAAGAAAAAGGATGGGGAGCATGGAACCTCTGTCTGGGAATCAGCAAGATCCGTGCCAGAATTGGAGGTTGCATAATGGAGGAGGAAGAAGGGATTTTTTCCGGTCGCCGAACATCTCGCGTCATTGCGCCCCAGCGATGGTGGCATAAGCCACAGGCACCGGGAAGGAGTCCGGGCTACGTTCTCCGTGGGTTTTGGTGATACATGATACAGACCAGACTTCGACTGCTCAGCCGTGAGGAGACCGAAGCCATCTCCCTGGTGGCCGCACGGATGCGGCTGACCTTGATGGAGGTGGTGGGGGAGGAGGAGGGGGCGGCGATGTACAGCCTGGAGTGGCTGGTGGATCGCGTGCACTTTCACCTTGATCCGGCGCGGAGTACGGGCGTCGTTTTTGTGGTAGAGAACGACACAAGCGCAATTCTGGGGCATACAATCGTGCGGGTGGAACCGGAGGGGACCGGCGGGCGGGTGGGGCTGTTTTCCACCACCTATGTGGATCCGGCGGCGCGGCGGCTGGGGATCGCAGATCAGCTCTTAGAAGCTGGAGAGCAGTGGATCCGGGCGCAGGGACTTGCGGCGGCAATTACGCACACCACCGCAAAGAACGAGAAGCTGATCCGCCTGTATCAGAAGCATGGCTATCGGATTGTGGAGGAGGCTCCGCCTTTTGTGCGGTTGTGGCGCCCACTCACACCAACAACCCCACCAACTTCACCGCATTGTTCGCCGCCGTCTTGATGGTCTCCGCCTTCTTGGCCTGCTTGTAGCGCAAGGCAGCCGCTTCAAAGCGGTATTCCCGCGCCTTCCGGTACTCGGCGATGGCCTTTTCAGCCTTTGCAAAGACCTTCAGGTGCTCCTGGTGGCCGGTCAGCAGTCCCCGGGTTTCATCCAGGAGCTTGTCGTTTTCCTTGCAGAGCTTGTCGATGGTCTTGGTGCGCTCCGCCACCTCTTCCGCGCCCGCCGCCCCGCCCAGCTGGCTGCGCATGGCCTCCAGCTTGTCCAGGCCCACTTCCACGGCTTCCAGCAGCTCTTTGGCTTCGTCGTAGACCTGCGTGGTCTTGCCGCTCAGCGTGTCCGCGTCCTTTTGGGCGGCCGCACAGCTCTTGATAAAGGGCGCACCCAGGATGGTGAGC
>CAITDR010000147.1 GCA_903891165.1 uncultured Pseudomonadota bacterium | reverse complement strand
TTTGTACTTTCGGTCAAGGCTATCCGATGGAGCCTCGGCAGCAACACCCGCCGCCCAACCATAGCTCACTGCCGATGCTCCCCCTCCCAGGGCGAGCGCGGTGGCGCCAGAGGCGATCAACCCCGTCGCCAGCTGCCGTCGTGACTGGACCGACACATGGGGAAGTGGCTTCCACTCTCCAGGCCCCACCCAGGCTCCGGAACCGGTCACCAAAAAAATCCTCCCTCCATCTGGATCATAGGCCGCCGCCAATACGTCCCATACCGGACCCGGCTGCTGCAATTCCTCCTGCATCGGTGCACCCGGAAGCAGAAGCACGGCATCGTTGACCAGGTCCAGCTCGATCGGGTGACTTCCCGGACTCAACAGCTGCACCAAATGGACCCCTTCGGGCAGAGAGAGGTTCCCCTTATCAGGCACGGCGGCCCGACCGTCCACCCAGAGCGGCGCCGTCGTTGTGCCGGAAATTCTCAAGTTGTGCTGTGGAACTTTGGCGGACGCCACGGCCTCAAAGCGGGCGCGGGCTGGGGGAGGCAAGCGGCTGTCAAAGGACAGGCCGGGCTGGAAGAGCAGCGCCCGCGCAAAAGCCTTGTTGGCCGCATCTTTGTCGCCCAACAGCTCCTGCGAGACCCCCAGAAGTAAGTACAGACGGGCGGCCACAGAGGCTTCCGCAGGTTCATGGAGGCAGCGAAGGGCGCCCGCGGCCTCCAGAAGATCCGCACGCGCGGCGGCATACTCGGAATAGGAGATCTGGCTCTCAGCGCGGGACACCTGATCCTGGATGGCGCCCGCACGATACCCGGGCGCGGTACAGCCCGTGGCCGGCACACCGACGGGCACGGCCTGCTGGGTTCCGGCATCCAAAGACTTAGGTTCAAGCTCCTATGGTGGAATACCCGTCGCATCGGAGACGCGACGCACCGCTTCCGTAGGCGACCCGGTATAGAGGAGGCTGTCGCGCGCCATGGCGAGGGAGAGGAAGAAAAACATGCCGGAGCTCTAACCGATTTCCCGCCGTCGAAGGAGCATGCCCGCAGCAGTCCACGCGAGATCCTTTCGCCGCCCCACGATGGGGAGCGGGAATTGGGCATCCACCCGCGCCACCGGCGAGCGGCGCTTCCAAGCGCGTCCACGTCGAAGGCCGGCCTCGGGCGCCCACTGCACCCGCTCGCCGTCCAGGCTCTTACCCACCAGCACGCCGCCCTCCCAGCTCAGATGATCCAGGCGATCACCGCCGGCAAGAAGCCCATGAGGCAGGCTGGGGCCGTCTATCAGACCGATCCGTTCCTCGTCCATCCACCCCAGCCGGTGACCGTCCCAGGCGACCCAGCGCGGGAGCCCAGTGACTTTGGGCCGGCCACTTCCCAGATCCCAGAGGGCCCCCCCCGGGCCGGTGAGTCCATCCTCGGCGGAAGAGAGGTTGCAGGATCGGAAAAGTGAGCTCCATCCGTCCTCTTCACCCCATAATCTACCCTCCGGTAGATTATCCCGTTCCCCCACTTGGATTAATCTACCGTTCAGTAGATAAAGCCAGTCGCCAAACATCCGTGTAGCTGGGCGTCCCGACGGCGCATCTCGCCTCACTCCGGAATCCAGCTGAAGCAGTGCGCCCCGAAGTGCGGTGCTCCTGCCGTCCGGCGAAAACACCACATCCTCCGCGGAGAGGTGCCCAAAATTCCGAAGCGGACCCGCCGCCACCGCACCCACCAGCCCCTCCGCGGTCTCAGCTACAAAGGCGCCTCCTGGACCCGCCACAATCCTCCCCAGACCGGCAAAACTCCCCATTTTCTCGCTGCCGCGCCCCAGCTCCTCCCTGCTAGCCCATACGGTCCCCAGCCCGGTGGCCCACGGACGAAGGCAGGGAACATCCAACAATTTTGTGGGAAGCAGCCAGGCTCGCCCATCCGAGATCCGCCAGGCCTGCTGCCGCCGCCCCGACTGCACCGCCAGATCCTGGCCCACCCACAGCCGCTCTCCGGGCTCCAGCTGCAGGGGCAATTCCGCCCGGATGTAGTGCTCCTCGGGATCCACCAGGAACACCCCGAGGTCCGTCGCCACCGACCAGTGCTCGGGACCGGGGGCTACCGCTTCGATTCCACCCGGCAGGCGTAGTGCCTCCACCACCGAAGATCCAGGTATGTAGAGAAATAACAGGTCCTCTACTGCCCATCCCAGACGATGTCCGTCCCCGCCGATCCACACCGGCTCACCCGGTGCCAGCAGCTCCCAGCTGTCCTCCTCGATCCGCAGCTCCACTCAGTAGCCCTCGGCCAGTCCCACCAACCGACCGGCAGCGGTCCCTACGACCAGCAGCCCGCCGGAAAGTGTAGGATCTCCGGTCACTGCTGAACCCAGGTTCACTGACCAGGCCGTGCCCCCGTCGTCCAGATCCACCCGATACAGGCGGCCATCGGCGTTACCCGCATAGAGGGAGCGGTCCACCCACATCCCCTGGGTCCGATACTCACCAAAACCTTCGGAGGTCCACTCTTTTTTTCCGGTACGCGGCTGGAGCGCATAGAGCACGCCATCGCGATCCGGAATCCAGAGTAATTCCCCCACGGACAGGCTGCCGCCGGGCTGGTAGTCCGTCTTGAAGCGCCAGAGCTCGGTCCCATCTTTTCCGAAGGCGACCACACCTCCACCTCCGGTGGCCGAAGAGGCCAGGGGTACATAGATGGCCTCAGGCCCGATGGTGGGCCCGCCACAAGCCGCCCCGGGCAGCAGCGCATTCCAGGCGATGGCTCCGCCCGAGATCGCAAAAAGCTCTCCTTGAACGGTTGCAAGATAGGCGATGGATCCCTCTGCTGCGATGTGCCCGGCCGGAGTCTGGCCTAACTCCACCGTCTCCTTGCCGGTATGCACGGCGCCCTGCTCGGAGACCCAGATCAAGTGGGGGCCAAGTTGCTCCACCGCTCCGACAATTCCGGGCGTTGATTGCTCCTGTTTCTGCTCACCCGTCTCGGGGTCGAGGATCAGGACCCGGTCGGGCACGGTCACCGCGAGGCCCTCTTCCACCAAGACTGCGGCCCGCGCCCCGTTTTTCTGCTTCCAAAGCAGCTTTCCGTCCTGAATCGCGTAGACACTGCCTCCGCCCACCGCAAAAAATCGCTTGCCATCTGAAAAAATCGGAACGGTGATCGGGCCGTCCAGCTGAATGGACCAGGCCTCCACCGGCGAGCGGCGTAGGGCCGGGCCCGCCTGCTGGCCATTGTGGTAGCTGGAGGGTGAAATAGCTGCTTGTACCTGCTCAACCTTGGCGACCGGAGGGGGAGGGGCGACCACCACCTCCACCTTGGGCGCACAAGCGACAAAAAAGCTCAGAAAAATGGGAGAGATCATCGACTATCTCCTCGGAATTTATAGCCGATCCCCCGCACGGTCTGGAAGTAGCGGGGGTCATCGGGGCTATCCAGCTTCTGCCGCAGGCGCGTGATAAAGTTGTCCACGGTGCGATCGGTGCCGAAGTACTCTTCGCCCCAGACTCCGTCCAGGATCATCTGCCGGGTGACCACCCGCCCTTCACGCCGGGTAAAGAACTCCAACAATTTTAGCTCTTTGGCGGTCAGCTCCACCGGCTTGCCGGCGCGGCGTACCTCTCCGGCCGTTCCGTCCACTTCCACATCGCCAAAGCGGAGAATCCCCGTTGGAGTCGCCTGACGGGTACGACGCAGCTGCGCCTTGACCCGCGCCAGCAGCTCGGCAAGACCAAAGGGTTTGGTAACAAAATCGTCGGCGCCGATCTCCAGGCCCAGCACCTTGTCCGCCTCCGCCCCGCGCGCGGAAAGGATAATGATCGGGCAACCAAGGCCGGCTTTACGCACCTGCCTGCACACTTCATAGCCGTCGATACCCGGCAGCATCAGATCCAGCAGGATCAGGTCCGGCCGCCACTCCGTGGCCACCCGCACGCCATCGGGACCGGTGCAGGCATGCCGGAGATCATAGCCTTCCAGGCCCAGGTTCAGCTCAAGTCCCTTCAAGATGGAGGGATCATCTTCCACGAGGAGAATTCTTTCAGGCACAGGCCCATGTATTGCGTTGGACCCCTTGACGGTACCCGCAGACATGTACATCCAGGGTGCATGCGAAGCTATTTCTCCGCCCACCCTGCCGAAACCCGAGAGCTGGGCCGCCGCCTGGCCTCCCGGCTGCGTCCCGGCCACCTGATCCTTTTGAGCGGGGATCTGGGTGCAGGAAAAACCTGTTTTACCCAGGGGATTGCCACCGGCCTGGGCATCCAGGGGCCGGTACAGAGCCCCACTTTTGTCCTGATCGCCGAGTACCCAGATGCACGGGTGCCTCTGCGGCATGTGGACCTGTACCGGCTGGAGCGCGCGGAAGAAATCCTGTCCTTGGGACTGGAAGAACGCCTGGAAGACGGGGTCTGGGTCGTGGAGTGGGCGGAGCGTTTTGAAGGCTACTGGCCAGCCGACCGGCTGGAGGTGGAGCTTCGGGAGGAGGGGGAGGGGCGTCGCCTGAATTTCCGGGCCACGGGCGCCGATCATCAGGAGCTGGAAGATGTCTGAACTTCGCGGAACGGTCGCCATCGCAGCGGTCTTTTTTACGATGTTGTGCCTGGGGTCTTGGCTTCGGGTCTTGACACCACAAGAGCTGGGCGGACCGGTGGTGCGCCTGGACAATGCCTGGTATGACCTTCACGATCTGGGTGCAGTGGCCCTGCGAAACGGAGAGGCTCCCCCTCAGTGGAAAAGTCAGGACTTCACCGATGGCGATCAGGTAGTCCTGTTTGGTGGCTGGGTTCTCGGCACCAACACCGGAGAGATGAGGGAGGGGGCAGCGCCACCGGCGGATGAGGGCGAAGCCACCCCATTCCGTGCGCTCGGCCGAAAAGTGCCGGTGAATCGTGCCACGCAGGCCGAATTGGAGGCACTGCCCGGCATCGGCCCTACGCTGGCACAGCGGATCATCGCCGGGCGGCCCTACCGCAGCCTGAAAGACCTCGACCGGGTCAAGGGAATTGGTCCCAAGACCTTGGAAAAGCTTGGAAAATGGCTGGAGGTCAGCCCATAGAGCCGATCAGCGAGCCCGGCGCCCAGATGGCGGACTGTTCGGACTCATAGATCACACGTCCTTCCTGGGTATAGGTGAAGCGGTATTCCACAAACCAGCGCCCCCGGATACGACGTACTCGCTGCGCTTCCAGCGCCACCTCCATCCCCGGGCCGATCTTGCCGATGGAGGGGAAGCGGGCGCCGCGCACATGGGTACCGAAGCCCACCCAGCCCTCGCTGACGCGCAGACCCAGGCCATAGACGGCGTGCAGATTCCCGAGGGTGCCGGTGATCTGGACCATCACCGCTCCAGGTACATGCAGCGGATGTCCGGGAATATCGTTCTGACTGCTTACCAGCTCGCCCAGACGGGTGGTGTCCGTATGCGCCACCACAACTTTCTCGTTCACCGAGATCAGGTCGTGGACGAACCAGGAAGAGGGTCGATAGAGGCACTCTTTTTCAAAGTCTTCGGGCAAAGCCATCAGGGGCTCCAGAGGGTCCGGCATTGGAGAACGCATATGTACTATCCCGATCCCCGGATCCGCTCCCTGGACGAGGGCTACTACGACGAGGTGGAGGCGGCGACTTTTCCCCAACCGCGCCTGCGTTTCCGCAACCAGCGTGCCGCTCAGGAAGTGGGGCTGGAGGGCCTGAGCCACGGCGAATGGCTGGACTATTTCAGTAGTTTCAAGCCTTTACCAGACAATCTCTCGAAGCCACTTGCACTACGCTACCACGGCCACCAGTTCACCCACTACAATCCTCAGCTTGGGGATGGACGGGGCTTTCTGCATGCCCAACTGCGAGACCACCAAGGAAGACTCCTGGATCTTGGCACCAAAGGCAGCGGCACCACACCCTGGTCTCGTGGCGGGGATGGGCGCCTCACCCTGAAAGGGGGCCTGCGCGAAGTGTTGGCGGCCGAGCTCCTCCAGGCACTCGGAGTGCCCACCTGCAGGATTTTTTCCCTGTTCGAAACCGGGGAAGAGCTGGTCCGCTACGACGAGCCTTCGCCCACCCGGGCCTCGGTGATGGTGCGCCTTTCCCACTCCCACATCCGCTTCGGGACTTTTCAACGATTGGCCTGGTACAAGGATCGTCTGCGGATGGACCGTCTGGTTGCCTATGTACATGAGCACTACTACCCGGAGCTTCCGGCGCACCCCGTAGCGCTGCTGCGCGCGGTGGCGCAGCGGACGGCGGAGACGGTGGCGGGCTGGATGGTGGCCGGATTTGTGCATGGAGTACTAAATACTGACAATATGAACATCACCGGGGAGAGCTTCGACTACGGCCCTTGGCGCTTCATTCCCCGCTATGATCCTGATTTTGTCGCTGCCTACTTCGACGAGGGTGGGCTGTACGCCTACGGCCGGCAGGCCACCATGGTGGGCTGGAACCTGCAGCAGTTGGCGCGGTCTCTGGAATTGCTGGTTCCGGGCTCGGAGTTGGCGCCAGCGCTGGAGGCTTACGAGCCCGCCCTCCAGGCCGCCTTCCAACGGCGTCTCTTACGACGCCTTGGGGTCAAATCTGCTGGACCTACCCAGGATACCCATCTCGTTCAGCGTCTACTGGCCTTTGCTGAACACAGCCGGGTGGGCTGGGACCAGCTCTTCTTTGACTGGTATGGGGGCGTGGCCAGCGAGGCCCGCGCCGCAGTGGCACCCACCGCAAAACAGTACACCGGAGCAGCATTTTCCGCCCTCCGAAACCAGCTGGAGCAACATCCTCCCAGCCACCCCGAGCGTCTGCACAATGCCTATTTCCAGGAAGATCAGCCGCCATCCATGCTGATCACGGAAGTAGAAGCCCTCTGGGATGCGATCTCCTATACCGACAACTGGGAGCTGCTGGACAAGAAAGTTGCCTCTATCCGCCAGATCGGCGAGGTCTTCCCCGATCTGGGCGAGCAGGAGGCGACGCCCACAGGTTAGGGGAGGGGGATGAGGTAGCCATGACCCTGATTCTATGCCTGCTTGCCTGTGATTCCATTACCTTTGAAGAAGAGAAGATTGACTCTGAAGTTCTGGTAGATGCCGATGGGGACGGCTACTACACCGGCGATGACTGCGACGATCAGGATTCCTCCCGCTACCCCGGAGCCCACGAAAACACCAGCGACGGAGTAGATTCCAATTGCGACGGTGAGGACGACACCTGATCGACTATTGCATGGATGCAAGAAGCTGATTGGCAAGGCTGTCCCGCCCGATCCGTCGCAGCTCCCGCACGTAGATCAGGGCCGGCTGCCGCTGATCGGGATCCTTTTCCCACTGGCTGCGCGCCGCCTGAAGCTCGGGGGGATCCCCAACCTCCAGGCTTCCCAGGATCTCCTCCATGTATTGCCAACGAGTATCTGTTGCGTCATGGCGCAGCAAAAAGCCTGCGCGAATCCTCTGCTCTCCACGCTGGAGATGCTGCTCCACCAGCTCCCATTCCTCGCCAATCCCCTCCAACCGGAAGTGGCGTCGGATCCAGTCACCGCTCCGACTTTGTGCAGCTCCCAGCTCAATAACCTGCGCACCGGTGCGCCAATGCCACTCCTCCTGCGCCGAGCGGCGCGGGCCGGCCCCCCAGGACATCTCCACAAAAACCGCCTCCTTCGGGCTCTCTCGCGGGGCTCTCGCCCAAAGACCAGGAAGATCCTGGCTCTCCACCATGTCGCCGGGCAGCATGATCCGCAGGCCGGTACCGGGCAGCTCCTGCGCCCCCCCGTGCAGGCGCCAGGCCGAAGCAAGCCCCGGAAGGACCCCGTTTGCCCCGATAAAGATCAGCGCATAGACCATATTGAAGGTACGTCTTTTCCCGTAGGAGGCCATGCCCACGCGGCTCTCAGGTGCAAGCAGCAGGCAAGCCAGCCCCCCGCCGAATGCCCCGCCCACATGGGCCAGCTGAGAGACCCGTTCCGCGCCGAAGCCCGCCAGAAAAAGTGGAAGAGCAAGAACCAGGTTTCCCATTCCGTAAAAGCCACGCTGCCCCGAAGGAATCGCCGTCCCCCAGCGCAGGCCGATCACCACTTGCGCCGCGATGTAGGCCCAGGCCAGGCCGGAAGCACCCGCCACACGCTCACTTCCCAACAGTAGTACGGCGGCCGAAGAAAAAAGCAGTCCCGACGATGCTACGAGGAGGCTGCTCATGGAACCGAGCGCCCGCTGTACCCGCCAAGCGGAGTACAACACGATCGGCAGGTTGGCCAGCAGGTGGACCCGGCTCACATGAGCAAAGGGGTAGCTGAACACCGTCCAGCTCCGACCGTCCAGCAGCGTCGGAACCCAGCCCACGGACAGGGGGCGCGGGTCAAAGCAGGCGCCTGCCAGCAGGAGCAGCCCCAGAACGACGGGGATGATCGGCAGTGTTTTTCGCCGGAGTGAAGCAGAAAAACGGGCATCCGGCGCTTCGATGGCCAGCCTCAGCGCCCGAAATCTACTCAAGGGTAGATAATCAGCAGAGCCAGCCGCACGGGCTTCAGCATCGGCGGGAATCCGACCACTTCGGACCTCCTCCTCCAGCTCCGGCTCAGTGAGAAGCAGGTGCTGATCATCCCAGCGGATTTCCAGCTTCATCGGTTTTCTCTATTCCATCCCCAAAGCTGTCGGTGCTCAGAATTCGCAAAGACATGCCACCGCCGCAGCCTCAGGTTAGAGAAAATCATGGCATCTCCCGCATTCCCCGAGCCTCCTCCTCTGCAGCCCCCCACCACTTTTGCCCATGCGGAGGCGCTCTTGGACGGACTGCACGCCCGCAAAGATAGCTGGGTTAAAACTCCCATTTCGGAGCGTATCCGCCTTCTGCGGGCCTGCATGGAGACCACCTATGCGGTGGGACCGGCCTGGGTGGCCGACGCGTGCCGCGCCAAGGGCCTGACCGAGGAGCAGGCGGGAGAGGAGTGGGTGGCTGGTGTGATGGTGACCCTGCGAAACCTGAGGATGTTGGCGGAAAGTCTGGAGCAGGGGGCTGCACCCAAGCTCCCCAAAGTGGAGCGGCGTGCCGACGGATGGACCACCGTCAAGGTCTTCCCCAACGGCCTGCTCGAAAATCTGATGTACACGGGCTTCCAAGGAGAAATCTGGTTGGAACCCGGTAAAGAGCCCACACAGGGAAAGCTGTATCGGGACAAGGCCGCCGGGCACTTCGAACCGGGGAAGGTGGCCCTGGTCCTGGGCGCGGGAAATGTCGCCTCGATCGGCCCCACCGATGCGCTGTACAAGTTGTTTCTCGACGATGAAGTTGTTATTGTAAAAACAAACCCGGTGAACGCCTACCTGGGGCCTCACTGGGAGCGGGCGATGCAGCCGCTGGTGGACGCGGGCTTCATGGCCTTTGTCAGTGGCGGTGCGGAGATCGGAGGTTTTCTCTGCCACCATAGTAAGGTGGATAGTGTCCACATCACCGGCTCCGACCGTACCCACGACGCGATTGTGTGGGGCCCCCCCGCGGAGCAGGCCCGCCGGAAGGCTGCCAACGACCCTGTGCTCAAAAAGCCAATCACCTCAGAGCTGGGCTGCGTGACCCCGGTGCTGGTGGTGCCCGGCGACTGGTCGGAGTCCGACCTGGACTTCCAGGCGCGTCACGTTGCCGGAATGGTTGGAAATAACGGAAGCTTTAATTGCAACGCCGCGAAAGTAATTGTGACGGCATCGGGCTGGAAGCAGCGGGAGAGCTTCCTGAACAAGCTGCAGGCCGCCCTGGCCGCCATGCCGCCCCGTCGCGCCTACTACCCGGGTGCCATGGACCGCTATCGGGCCTTCCTGGACCACTACCCCCAGGCAAAGCCACTGATCCCTGCGGCCGCGGAAGTTGTACCCTGGACCTGGATTCCCAACGTCAAGCCCGAGGCAGGCGAATATGCCCTCACCAACGAGGCTTTTTGTGGCGTCCTCTCCGAAGTGACCCTACAGGCGGCGGATGCGACAGCCTTTTTGAAGGAGGGGGTACGCTTCGCCAACGAGGACTGCTGGGGCAGCCTGTCCTGCTGTATGCTGGTTCATCCGAAGACGGAAAAGCAGCTCCCCAAAGAGGTGGACCAGGCCATCGCTAGCCTTCGCTTCGGCGGCATCGGTGTGAATGTCTGGCCGGGTGTGATCTTCGGCAGTTGTTCGCTGACCTGGGGTGCATATCCCGGCCATCCCCTCGAAGATATTCGCTCTGGCGTTGGAACCGTACACAACACGATGTTGATCGACGAGCCACACCACTGTGTGCTGCGGGCTCCCTTCCGCATCGCGCCGCCGCCGCTATGGTCCGCCGGACACAAAAACCTGACGCCGCTCACCAAGGCGCTGGTGGAGTTCGAGCACGACGCGGGGCTGTGGAAGCTGGTGACCGGCGTGCTGCCGCAGGCCTTCCGGGGCTAAAAACCCTGCATGTAGTCAGCGAGCTGGCCACTGGTGTGGCGAAGCCGCTGGCTAAGGGTTCGGGCGATACGCTGCAGCAACTTCAACGCCACGCGAGGGTGCTCCTCGGAAAGTGAGGCAAAAGACTCACCTGTAAGAACCAGGAGTAATCCTGGCTCGCTTGCGACGAGCGTTGCCGAGCGCGGCTCGGCGTCAAGCACGGACATCTCTCCGAAGGCGCGCCCGGGGCCCAAGGTGGCGATGGTTTTTTCGGTCCCCTCCGAGTCCAGCTTCCGCACCTCCAGGCGCCCCTGCAGGACCACGCCCAAAAAAGACTCCATTGCTCCTTCGCGGCAGATCAGTGCACCGGGCACCATCTTGTAGACCTGGCAATCCTCCACCAGCGCCAACAGCTCGTGCCAGAGAAAATCACAGCTCCAAGGCGGAGTATCCAGAAGAGCCGCTCGCTCTTCTTTCCGCTGTAGCACCCGGTCCAGCCATGGGATCGCTGAGCTCATACCCGTCCCTTCTTACGCCGCGCGAGTGTATCACGTTGCCCGGGTTATGACGTAGAGACCTACACCGGCGAGGGGAAGGTCATGGAGCTGTGGTTGATCTTGGCCTGCACCCGAACCACTTCCGAGTCCTTACCGATCAAGCCGGATAAAGACTCCGTGCCGGACTCGGGCAAAGACTCCGCGCCCCCCCTTGCTGCGGGCCCAGACTGTACCGAAAACCCCTGGCCCATCGCTACCCCCTTCAATATCCTCGGCCAACACCTGGTTCAAGGCGACACAACATCGCAAGAGATTGCAGAGCTGGATCAGCTTATCTCAGAATATATGCCGGGGAATTTGGGGCCTTGGAGACATTGGATCTGGGGGCCCCTCAAGTCCCAGGATGGTGTAGGCTTTACCGGCGCGGAAGCAACGGTCCTCCAGCAGGCTTCCGTTCCCGAGCTGGTCTACACACCCGACGGAACCCTCTGGATGTTTTATGTGGATGGGGACCTTCAACGGCTGCGGCAGAGGGCGCTGGCGGGTGAACCGGTAGGCCCGGGGCTGCGTGGATTTGGCGGACTGGCGGCGGCCACCTCCCGCGACGGGAGCCATTTCGAGGAGGTGGATCTCAGCTTCAGCGGCGATCTTCCTCTCTATATGGTGGATCCGGACATCGTTCGTACACCCGACGGCCGCTACCAGCTCTACTACCTGGGCGTACCCGCCTCCCGGGTCTGCGGCGATACCCCGGACCCCTTTGCCACACCCGCCCCCCACGAGCTGTACATGGCCACTTCCGACGATCTGATCCACTGGGAACAACAGGGGGTTGTGTGGTCCGTCGAAGGTCCGGGCACCGACCCCGCGGTTTGGTGTACGGAGGAACCCGCCTGCTACCTCTATATGGGTTCTCCTGGGCGCTCGACCGACGGCGGGAAGAGCTTTCAGCCCTTTGCGATGGAGCTGGGCTATACACCTATGCTCCCGGATGCCGTTGTGAAAGCCGGAAAAACCTGGCTCTACCACCGGGATCCCAACATCCTCCGGGTGGCCAGCTCCACCGATCAAGTCCACTGGCAGGATGAGGGGGAGCTGGGCATCTCTGCGCTCGGACCTACCGTGACAACGGTGGGGGAAGAGAGCTGGATGTACCTGCTTTCCACCGACTGACTCGCCGCATCTTGCTCGGGCAGCGGACCCCGCCATATTTCACCGCTCCCCATCCCGAAATCGGGTTAAAGCGCTCGCTCCTCATGATCTCCCCATCCCGCCGCCTGGACCTCCTGGGCTATTTCCTGGCAATCGTCTATGCACTTCCGACGTTGCTGTATCCATATGGTAGGGATCAGGCTCTCTATGCCTACGTAGCCTGGGGATGGATGGACGGTTTTTTGCCCTATGTGGACTCCTTCGATCAGAAGCCACCCGGCATCTATCTGCTCTACGGAGCCACCTATCTTCTTTTTGGCGCTCAGACCTGGGCTATCCGTGTGATGGAGCTGGCGGCGTTGTTGTGGATCGGCCGTACGCTGGCACGTATTGCCACGGGGGCCGAGGGGGTGGGCGGGGGCATCGCCTCCCTGGTGATCGTGGGCTTCCACTACACCTGCTTTGACTATTGGCATACGGCACAGCTGGAGATCTGGGAGGTCCTGTTTATCTGCCTTGCGATGGAGCAGGCACTTCGGCAACGCCCACTTTGGGCAGGTCTCCTCTGTGGGGCCGCCTTTGTCTTCAAGTTTCCTTCGCTGCCAATGATGACGGTCGTGGCGATAGCCGCCCTGAGTCATCGGCGTCAGCTCTCCACTTTTCT
>CAITDR010000146.1 GCA_903891165.1 uncultured Pseudomonadota bacterium | reverse complement strand
CGGGTTTTGGAACAGGTGGTGTCGGCGGAGCCGCAGAATTATCCGGCGCGGAACCTTCTGGCCCTGGTGCTGGTGGATGGCGGATCGGTGGACTCAGGCATCGCCCTGCTGGAAAAACTCCGCAGCGAAGCGCCCTCCTCCTCCCCCGTCCTGGCCCGTGCGCTGGTAAACCTGGGCCTCGCCGAGCTGGACCGGGGCGACAGCGCCGCCGCAACCCGGCTGCTCCAGGAGGCACAGGAGCTGGCGAAGAAGCTGGGAGATGTAGAGGTGGAGGCTGCCGCAACCGACAGCCTCGGTATCGTGGCGGCACTCTCCGGCAAGGACAACGGTGTGGGCCGGATGTTGGGCAAAGGCGACATCCGCGCGGCTTCGGCCGAAGTGGAGCGCCTGACCGGCGCCGCCAAGAACAAAAGAGATCGCCTCGAAGCCCTGATCCTGAAGGCGGCGGTGCAGCGCACCGAGGGGAACCTGGAGAGTGCCATCGGCACCCTGGGCGAGGTAGTCAAACAGGCACGTGCGGCAGGCGTTATTCGCGAGCTGGCCACCGCCCTGGGGCAGCTTGGGGTGGTGCAGTCGGTGGCCGGGCGCCATGCGCTCGCTGCGGATGCACTGGGTGCAGGGGTGGAAGAGGCGCGGAAAGGTGGCTATCGCGTGGTGGAAGTGGATCTGCGTTGCGAGCTGGGCATCGTCCTGGTGCGCCTGGACCGCCTGGACGACGCGGCGGCGCAGCAGCAGGCCGCAGGGGCGCTGTTGGGCACCATGGACTATCCCCAGGGTCAGGCCCGCCATGCCGAGCTGGGGGGCATGGTGGCGGCTGCACGGGGCGATCTGGCCACCGCCACGCAGGCCTTGGCGCGTGCGGTCTCCTACTCCGAGCAGCTCGGCCGTCCGCTGGATGCCGCCCGGGCCGCGACGGGGCTGGCCGGAGCCCTGGAGAGCAGTGCACCTGCCGAGGCCGATCGGTGGGGAAGTAAGGCAGAAGCTCTGTTTGTCCAGGCAGGGGATCCGCTTGGGGCGGCGCATGTGGCCCTGGCCCGTGGGCTGGCCCAGGCCCGCGCAAAACAGCCGGAGGCCGCTCTGGGCTGGTTTGGAAAAGCGGCGGAAGTGGCTCGGAATGTGGGTGGCGCCCGTGGCCGGCAGGTCGAAGCCATCGCCCGGGAAGATGCGGCCCAGACCCTGGTGATGCTGGGCCAGTCCGAGGATGTGGCACGGCTGGCCGCCGCTGCGGGGGTTACCGATCTGCTGGAGCGCCAGGGCAATCTGGCGACGGCATTTTCCGCCTATGAAGAAGGGCTTGTTGCCTATCAGGGGCGGGAGTGGAAGCGTGCACGGGAGCGCTTCCTGGCGTCGCGACAGCTTTTTGAGAAGGTGCAGGAGAGCCAGTACGCGATGCGGGCGCGTACAGCAGCGGCCTGGGCGACCTACAACGAGACTGTACTTTTACCGCCTGCAAGCTCCTATTCGGCCTGGGCAGCGCTGGTAGAGGAGACGGTGAAGCTGGATGCACCCGAGCTCTACGCCCGCAGCTATGGGGCGGCCACGATGTCCGCGGTGGCATCGGGGAAAACTGGCCTTGGAGACCGCTTTCGCGAGTGTATCCGCATCAGCGAAGGACAGGGGTTGGACGAGGTGGCCGCACGCTGCCATGGCGCCCTGGCCGAGGCCGAAGGCGATCTGAAGGAGCGTGCCCGCCATGCGCGGATCGCCTTTGCCCAGAATCCAT
>CAITDR010000145.1 GCA_903891165.1 uncultured Pseudomonadota bacterium | reverse complement strand
TTCCCACCGAAACCAGGACCAGAAAAGGATCCAGGGAGACAGAGAGGAAGGCGCTGGCGGTCATCGCCCAGGTCTGGCCCTCGTGGACCGTGCTCACCACCGTGACCCCCGACAGGAAGCGACTCATCGCTGCCTTAAAATCTTTGGCTTCTATCGTCATCGTTGTCCTCTATTCCGGCCAGCTCGCCCCGACAATGCTGTACAGCCGCACGTGCATGAGGTTTTTTATGGTCGATATCCTTGACCCGATGTTCAGGGTGAGCTACTGAACAGAAGATTCAGGGGAGGTTTTGGATTCGTCCATGTGTCGCCTCTCTTGCACAGGAGTATGGATGCACAGAACGCGGGTGCGGCAGGTGAGTGGGCTGGGGTTTGCCGGGGCAGCGCTCCTGGGATTTCTCACGTTGATCATCTTTTTTTCCACCGTGCGCGCGGAGGCAAAGTCCTTTTCAAGGGTGGAGATCCCGGTGCCGCCTGTGGTGGTGCAGGTTGCGGTGCAGCGGGCCAAAACATCGATCGATCCCATCCTTCTTCGCCGGGTCCTGGCCCGCTGGCAAGGGCTGGTGACCCACTACGGGCGGCGTGGCCACCCCTGCGCCACCCATCGTTCGCTGTTTGAGGAGGCGGCGATGATCAGCGGGCTTCCTGCGGCGCTGATCGCCGGGGTGGCGATGCAGGAATCCGGCCGCTGCGGGGACGTTCCGGGTGGGTGGATGCAGATCACCCGCGTGGATCCTGCCCCCTTGCACGAGGCGGCGCGGCGATTGGGGCTGGGCTGGTCAGACTTTTTTCCCCGGCGCGAACCCCGGCATGCCGTGGTGGCCGGGGCGCTGGTGCTCCGCGACCTCGAAGGGCGCTACCCAGAGCGCAGTCAAGCAATCCTGGCCTACAACCTGGGTGTCCGGGGACTGGCTGAGCGGTCGCGGCGCGGTACTGACTACGGCCAGATCCGGGGGAACCTGCCCGCACGCACCCGCGACTACCTGCCCGCCGTACTTGCGGGCAGCCTGTGGATGGAAGCGGCCTGGGAAGGGGTGGCCCCCGGAGCACTCCCGGAGGAACGTCTGGTCCTTCTCCTGGAGCGCCGCTGAATGTCAGGGCTTCTTGGCGGCTTCTTCGGCTTGGGAGAGCTGGAACTCGACCCGGCGGTTTTTTGCTTTGCCATCCTCGGTCTCGTTGCTGTCCACGGGCTTGGTCTCGCCATAGCCGACCGCGGTGAGGCGCTCGGCCGCGATGCCTTGGCCCACAAACCACTGCCGCACCGCCTCGGCGCGGGCCTGGGACAAGGTCAGGTTGGCCGCGTCATCTCCCACATTGTCGGTATGGCCCTGGATCTCCACCGCCAGATTGGGATAGCTCTTCAATACCTTGAGTGCTTCCTTAAGGATCTTGTCGGAAGTGGGCAGAATGACTGCCTCATTGGTCTTGAAGTTGATGCCCTGGATAGCACCCGCAAAGCGGAGCACCGCCTTGGGTACCTCGTCCGGGCAGCCGTCCCGGTCGTTGAAGTTGTTGACCGTCTCCGGCTCGTTGGGGCAGCGGTCTTTGCTGTCCACAAAGCCGTCTTTGTCGGTATCCGGAGGAGGAGGGGGGGCCGGAGGAGGTGGCGGCGGTTCCACATAGACCGCGAAGGTGCGTTGGAATCCGGTGGGAACTTCCAGCTTGATCTCGTACCAACCCGGCTTGACCCCTTCCAGGGTCATCGTCGCGAGTGGGTTGATCGTTCCCACTTTGGTGCCGTTGATGGTCATCCACGCCCAATTGCTCATCGGGTTCAGAAACACCAGAACCGATGGCGAGCCGCCCTGGCCGTTCACCAGCTTCTCAATTACTCCCGTGGGCGCCCCCTGGGGTTGAAGCTGGGAAATCCAGATCTTGACATCGTCAAGTACAAGAGATTCCATCCCCGCAAACGGAGCCTTCGTGCGTAGCACGTCCGGCTCGTAGGTGGTCACATGGGTAGCGGAAGCAAGCGTGGCGAACAGCAGGGCGAGCATCAAAGTCCCGAGTAGGAGGTCAGGTCGCGCGTCATGAAAGTGGCACCAGTGGTATCCAGGTTAACCTCTTTCACAAGGCCGTAGCCCTCTACCCACCAGGATTCGTTCGTGCCCACCATGGTGGGAATGATGCCCCCGGAGATCTCCACAGAATAGGTCTGGAGGAACTTGTGGGCGTTCTTCCGGCCTCCACCCTGGGGCAGCTCATAGCTGTCGTAGCCCTGGTAGGTGTAGGTGCCGCTCACCGTGGCGGTGGAGGGCATGCCCGGGATCAGCTCCACCGGAGCGGTGTAGTTGAAGTTCCAGGTGGTGGCACTCGGCAGGTCAGCATCTGCCGGCATGTACATACGCGGCGAAGAAAGCACCACAATCGAGGGTGTTCCCCCGGAGAGTGCGCTTAGCGTCAGGTCGATCTGCGCCACATACAGGCCTGCCTGGCCGCGGTACTCGCAGGTCACGTAGGTCTGGGCTTCCCAGGTGGTCGCGCCAGCCGCCACATTTTCGTAGGTCAGCCAGGCCGGATCTCCGTTGTCGGTGTAGCTGCGGCCGTAGCTTTCCATCGTTGAGGTCCCACTGTCCAGGGTGTTGGTCAGGGGATTTTTGATGGTGATATCATAGTTTTTCAGCCAGCCGGCGTCGTCGACCACGTCCACGGCGCTGGTGCAAAGGTCCGCATCGGTGTCGGAGTCCGTATCCGAGTCGCTGTCGGTGTCGGAGTCCGTGTCGGTATCGGTGTCCGTGTCGGTATCGGTGTCCGTCTCGGAGTTCGAGTCAGCAGTCGATTCGGTGAAGGGGCTGGTGTCCTCCTTCTCTGTACCGTAGGAGGGACCTTTGCAGGCCACAAGCAGGAGTGCGGGATAGAGATAGAGCTTCACAAGGTCTCCAGGTTTTCGGATGGAAAGGTGTACCACAGGAATGCCCTTGGGCGCAAGCACTCTGGTGGGAGGAGCGGCGCAGATATGGGATGGCTGGCGTCTCCGTCAGGGCGATGCCCTGCTGATTCGGGAGGGCCGGATTGTATGGATTGGGCCACAAAGCCAGGCTCCTACGGCTGACAAGTATATCGACGCTTCTGACGGTATTCTGATGCCCGGCTTGGTGGACTGCCACACACACCTGGTCCATGCGGGCAGCCGTCTCGGAGACTTTCTGCGCCGTCTGGAGGGGCGGACGTATGCCGAGCTTTTGGAGGGGGGAGGCGGGATTCATGTGACCGTCGCCGCCACCAATGCCACGTCCGAGGTGGAGCTGCGGGCGCTGCTGCTGCGCCGTCTGGAGCGTTGGTCGGCCTCGGGGATCACCACGGTGGAGATCAAGAGCGGCTACGGGCTGGGAGTGGAGGAGGAAGAAAGGCTATTGCGCGTCGCGCGCTCAGTGGACTCAACGATGCGGGTGGTGAGCACCTTTCTGGGCGGCCATGCGCTGCCACCTCATCGGGAGCGCTCCGACTACGTTCGTGAGGTAATTGAGGAGCAACTTCCCGTATGTGCTCCTCTTTCGGATGCGATCGACGTGTATTGTGACCGGGGAGCCTTTACCCTGGAGGAGGCGGAGCGTATCCTGACTGCCGGTAGATCCTACGGCTTAAAGCTGCGGATTCATGCGGAACAGGTGAGCTATACCGGGGCGGCGGCCATGGCGGCGCGGCTTGGCGCGCTGTCCGCCGATCATCTGGAGCGGGTGGACGCGGCGGGGATCGCAGCGATGGCAAAGGCGGGGACCGTGGCGGTGCTCCTCCCCGGTGCCATGCTTCACCTTCGGGATCCGGCTCCGCCGGTGGCGGCGCTACGGGCGGCCGGGGTGCCCATGGCGGTGGCAACCGACTTCAACCCCGGTTCTTCCCCAGTGGCCGACCTCTGGAGCTGTGCCACGCTGGCCTGCCTGACCATGGGGCTCCAGGTAGAGGAGGCGCTGGCAGGCATCACCCGGGTCGCTGCAGATGCTTTGGGGCTGCCTGATCTGGGGCGGCTTTCGGTAGGATCCAGGGCAGACCTTGCTCTTTTTGATGCTCCGCCAGGGGATCGTCTGGATGCGAGGGTATTGATCCAGCATATGGGCGGGCATCAAGCGCGCTGGGTGCTGCGGGAGGGCCAGCCGGTGTCGTTGCCCCTTTCGTCGAAATCGGTATCGGATGGTTGCCAGTCCGGCGAAGGAGGGTAAAGGGGCAGCCACCAGGAGAGGCCGCCCCGGTAGGGCCGGTTCGCGGTCCGGTCCTGGCCAACGACCGAAATGTTCAGCATGCCTGCCGGTTCTGAGTGGTTGATTGTCCTGGTCCTGGTCCTGATCTTTTTCGGGGTGGGGCGCCTTCCGGATGTGCTGAAGCAGCTCGGGAAAGGTGTTCGCTCCTTCAAAGAGGCTGCGGCCGGGGATGATGAGGGGGAAACCCCCGTGCGCAAGGCGGAGAAGGAGCCCAAGCGCCTTCCCGCGGGAGACGATTTGGACGAGGAGCACAGCAAGAGCGCCACTTCGACGCGGGAGCGTCAGTCCTGATCCCCGTTTCCCTCGGGTCCAACGGGGGGCCGAAGTAGACCCGGAACCGGATCGCGGGCCCCAGGAGGAAGTGGGATGTTCCCCGCCAGCTCTCGGAGATCCTGCGCCAGCAGTGTGGGGAGCACCTGCATGGAGAGGGCCGGAGGGGTGTGCGGGTTGAAGGCGATGGCCTTCCGAACCCGGTAGCGTTGGCCCCACCGGGGGTGTGCGGCGATGTTCTCCAGGATCACGGCGCTGGTTGGGCGCATGGCCGCAATGCGGATGACGTCCCCCTCCACCAGCCTCGGGTGGTCCAAAAGCGCGCGGATCACCCGCGGATCCCGGTCATGCCGGAGGCGATCCAGCTCCAGCCGGTCCCCCTTTCGGGCCTGTGTGGTACGCACTCCGGCTGGCCGGTCCAGGTGGGGGTTGCCCTCGTTGGGGGCATTGGGCCGAAGGCTCTGTGCGCCCAGAAAACGTTGGGCAAGCTGGGGAAGTTCCGCATCGCGGGCGGCTGCATACAGATCCACCAGTCGATCATAGGGCAGCTCGAACAGGACCGCCGGTGTCAGCGCCAGCTCCGTAAGCAGCCAGCGGCTGTTGGCTTCTCCCTCCTTTGCCCTTGCTTCCAGGCGTAGGATCACCCCCAACAGGGTCCCGTCGTCGGCTTCGCACAGGCACTCGTACATCACCTGGCGACGCAGCTCGCGCTCCCGCGTGGCCATAAAACGGCGAAGCCAGCGATCCAGGTACACATCTGCCTGCTCCGGCTGCTGCTGC
Source organism: uncultured Pseudomonadota bacterium (assembly GCA_903891165.1). GTDB lineage: Bacteria > Myxococcota_A > UBA796 > UBA796 > SXON01 > CAITDR01. The sequence continues at coordinate 1,805 of CAITDR010000145.1, read as the reverse complement.
AGCTCTTGGAGACGGGCCACGACCGCGGGATGGGCAACGGGCATGGGCCCGCTGTATCAAGAATTCGGGCGAGCGGAAGAGCTCCGGACGGCTCCGAATCGGATAGATCGGACCGATGTTGTGGATCCTGATCGCCTGCAGCCTGGGAGAGCCCTCCACGCCGTCGGACTGCGAGTCCAAGCTCTCCGCGGGCGCCAAGGATGAGTGCTACGCCAAGGTTGCTCCCGACCTTTTCCGCACCGACCCCGCGGCTGGACAGAAGCTGGTGGAAGAGAATATTGCGGATGTGACCGTTCGGGATTTTGTTTACCTGAAGGTCACCCGCGAGGTGGATCCCAGTACCACCCGCTATTGTGAGCGTATCCAGGACCGCGTCTTGGCGGATCGTTGTCGTGTCCTGGTGAGCCGTCCTCACCTGCACCGGGGTCTGGCTACCCCTCCGGGCGCTCCCCCTCCAGGTTCCCCTCCGCCCGCAGGTGGGCCCCCGGGGGGTTCTGCCGGCGGCCCTCCCCCTGGAGCAGCGCCCGGCGGTCAGCCGGCCACTCCGCCCCCCGGAGCTCCTCCGGGCAACTGAGCATCGGAAAAAGCAGAACGGCGACTCCCTTTTCCCGAGAGCCGCCGCCTATTTTTTCCTTGATGGGGAAAGTTCCCCCCGCCAGACCCTTCACCGCAAGAGATGGAGGAGACGCTTGACGTTGCCAGGTGGTGGCCAGGCCGGGGGGAACCAAAGCTTCTTACCACTCCAGTATAGGGCATCCTCAGCAAATCGGCAAGCACCTTGAGCGAAAATTTCTTCTGACCGGTCATTATGTGGTGGTCATCGCCTCGATGCGGAGCGCCAGGGCGCGCAGGCTGTAGGGTTTCCGCACCACACCGAAGACCGGTGCCTGGCTGGGAACGGTATCTCGCCCGTGTCCGGTGGTGACCAGAACCGGGCAGGAGGGAATATTCTCCACGATGCTCTTCAACATTTCCGCACCACCGCAGCCCGGTAGGCACCAGTCGAGCACGACCCCCTGAAAGTCTGTACGTGCGGACAGCACCGAGGACAGCTCTGCACAGGTCCGGGCGACGACGACCTGATGACCCTCGCTGGTCAGATAGTCCGTCAGCAACTCCAGAATGTCCAGATCATCATCGACGACCAGCAACTTCGCCATGCCAGCACACTAATCTATCTTCAGGCCGCCTGCCCTCTTCTCCAGAATGTTACTTTTGTCCGGGATTTGAAAAGCCGGGCGGCACCGGCGAAGCCAGCTCCAACCGGTCCCCCGCACGCGGCCAGGGCAGCACCAGCCGGGCGGCATGGAGGTAGAGCCGGTCCGCGGCGGGACCGCCGTAGGTGGGATCCCCGACCAGCGGTGCCCCGGCCGCGGCAAGGTGCGCCCGGATTTGGTGGGTCCGCCCGGTCAGAGGGGTGGCCAAAATGCCAATCCGATCCTCCGCTCTCCATTGAACCTGATAGAGTGTTCGAGCATTTTTCCCTGATCCAACGGATACACGCCCACGACGCCAGTCTCCGATGGCCAGCGCGACCTCCCCTTGGTCCGGCAGCTGCCCCACGGCGACCGCGAGGTAGTTTTTCTGAACCTTCTGGTTGGCAAAGGCTTCGTTCAGGATGCGGTGGGCGGCGGCACTTCGGGCCATGACCAGGCAGCCGCTGGTGTCGGTGTCCAGCCGATGGCAGACCAACAGCCCGGTCTCCGTTGCGATGGAGGCTCCGCCCTCCCTCGGGGGAATCACAGGGATTCCCGCGGGTTTATCGAATACGACGATGCTGCGGTCTTCATAGAGGATGGGAAGAT
>CAITDR010000144.1 GCA_903891165.1 uncultured Pseudomonadota bacterium | reverse complement strand
CCATGTCGATTCCGGCGGATACACCGGCTGCGGTCACGATTTTTCCGGCCTGTACATAGCGTAGATCCTCCCGCACGATCACGGGGTGTGTCCGCAGCTCTTCGATGCGCGACCAGTGGGTGGTGACCTGCCTTCCTTCGGCCAGTCCGGCGGCGACCAACACAAAAGAGCCGGTACACACGCTGCTGACCCAGGTGCAGCCGGGCGCCTGCTTTCGCAAAAAGTCCAGCATGGCCGGGTTCTTCATCTGCCGTCGCCGCCCGTCGCCGCCGGGGACCAGCACTACATCCAACTGTGGGGCTTCGGCCCAGCTCTTTTCGGGAAGGACGACGAGTCCCTTTGCGCAGCGGATGGGCTCTACACGCTCCCCAAGTAGCAGGACCTGATCCTGCCCCCGCAGCGCAGCGGCGGCCGCAAAAACCTCCCAGGGTCCGGCAAAATCGAGCTCTTCCATGTCGGCAAAGGCGAGAATTCCGATGGTGGCCATGTTGGCAGTCTAGCGTTCTGGGGCCGGCACGTCCATCCCTGTACGATCCGCTTCGCGGGGGGCCCTCTCTTGCCAGATGGCCGTGGCCCCGTGTGCCTCGAACCAGGCGCTTGCTTCCTCGATTTTTCCGGTGGCCCGCCACACTTTGGCGAGGTCCCGCAGGATGGCCCCGCGCCCGTACTCCCGGCTGACGCCGTAGCGGTAGCTGCCGCCGCTGTCCCCAATCTCGATCACCCGCAGGTAGAGACGTACCGCTTCTTCCGGATCTTTTTCCCGGAACTCGTCGGCAATCTGCGCGATCATGTCGCCCCTCCCGACGCGCGCCGCCATCGCCACTTCATGTTCCACGACCCGCGCCTGCTGTTCGGGGCTGTCGTTTGTGTACCGCAGCCACTCCCAGTACCACATCGCCTGCTCATAGGCGCCGGCTTCCTCGGCTTGTAGGGCGAGCGCCTCGGCTTTGGCCTTATTGCCGGTGTCTTTGGCAAGCCAGTAGAGCCGGTCGGCCACGTCCGGCTCCCAGCCCGTTGTAAGGACGGCCTCGTAGATCGGGATCGCGCGCTCTTTTGCGGCCAATACCCGAGCCCGGAAGCTGGCGTTTTGTGCCTCGCAGGCCTCGGAGTAGCCCTCGGACCTTGAGCAGAGCCGCCCCCAATGCATGGAGAGGCCTTCGGCGAGTGCCACCACCTCGTTGAAGCCCTTGAGATCTCCCCGCGCGAGGCGCTCGTCGAAGCCCAGGACCCGCTCCAGGTTCGGGTCCTTCCACAGACTTCGGGCGGCCTCGAAGGTGAGCCTTCGGGTGTGGCAGTAGCGGGTGGTGTGGGAAAACCACAATAACTCCGCGCCGGTGATGGCGGGGCTGTCCGGCCAGACCTGTCGCCAGCTCTCGATCAGCTCCGGGGAGTAGGCCAGGTCGGCATCCCCGTTGCGGGCCTCTTCCAGGAGGACGAGGTGGATAATAGCCCGCTCCAGGCCTGGCGTTTCGGGATGTTCGTCGATCAGGTTGCGGTAGCGTGCCCACGCCGCCTGGAGCGCGCTGGGGTCGGTGGCCTCTCCGATGTCGTGCCAGTTGGTGAGCCGGTCCTGCACTCGGTGGAAGTCCGCCTCCTTCCTCCATTGGACGACGGCGTCGGCCAGTATCAGGTCGGCGAGCCATAACATTTCTCTGGGCGCCAGTGTGCCGTCCCGAATTGTGTCGATCTCGGCGGCGCGGGCGGCCGGATCGGCGGGGACGGCTTGGGTGTGGTCCACCAAAAAGTCTTCCCACGGGGGCGGGGTGGGCGGCTCGCCGGTGGGGGTCTGGATGCGGTGGCAGCCGCTGGTGACCAGCAGGAGCAGGAGCATTTCCGGAGTCTACCGTTCGGGCAGGCATACCGCAAACAACCTGGGATTGTCGCGCCGCTGTTTGCCGAAGCAGGGTCCTGCCCAGATGAAAGTCACTTGCATCTGCACCGCTATTCGCATAGATGCAGGTGACCTTCATCTGGATTCCACTCATGCTGCTCCTCCTGGCCTGTACCAGCAACACCCCCGAAAAAGAGAGTCCCCCAGGGGATGATTCGGCAACAGTCGTAGACCGTGGACCCACCACCATCGCCATCGACGGCGATCCCAACGGGCTTTGGTGGGCCGACGGGCAGTTGACCATCGCCGACGATGACAACAACCGCATCCTCCAGTGGACCGATGCGGCAGGAATCGGCCTTGTCGGCGATCTTCCTCCCGCAGCAGCAGAGGGGGCCGGGCTGGGACAGGTGATCGTCCTGGATGACGGTACCCGCGTGGTCTCCCGCTTCGGCTATGGCACGACGGGCGATGTGGTGACCTTGAGTGCCGCAGGGGTGGGCGCCGTGGTTCCGGGCCTGGATGTAGAGCGTCGTCGTATCGGTCTTGCGCTGGCAGCGGATGGACGTATCTTCGTAAGCTGGTTTATCTCTGGAGATGCCGGTCGGGTGGGGGCCGTCAGCCTCCTGGATCTGGCGGGGACCGAGACCGATGCCCTTCCCGGTCTGATCAAGCCGGTGGGCGGCGACCAGCTGGTGGCGGTGGATGTGCGGGTGGTGGCGGCGACCAATGCGGACCTGGAAAGTATGGTGGCACGCGGTCTTTTCCGGGAGGACCTGCTGCGGCGACTGGATGCGGTGACCCTGCAATTGCCGCCGCTCCGGGAGCGCCCGGAGGACATCACACTCTTGGCGGAGCACTACTATCGGGGGCTGGTGCCGGGTCTGGGGGCCGACTGGGCCAGCGCAGAGGTGGTGGAGGCGCTCTCCAAGTGGCCTTGGCCGGGGAATATCCGGGAGCTGGGCAATGTGATGGCGCGGGCGGCGGCCGAGTCGGGGGGGCGGCCTTTGGAGGTGGACAGCCTGGGGCCCCTGTCGCCTCGGGAGCGTCGTCTAGCGCCGGTGCTGTCCACGGCAAGCGACGACTCCTGGCTTCGGGCCGAGGCTTTTGCTCAGGATCGGGGCCTGTGTCACCGGATCACCGCGGTGAGCCTGCGCCTGCTTCCGGTGCGGGAGCGGCCCTTTGGCTCGATCCGCAATGCGGTGCTGTTTTTGTTGGATGGCCATCCGATCCGGGTGGAGGCGATGCGGGTGCTGGAGCGCTATCCCTGGTGGGGAAACTGGACGGAGCTGGAGGCGGTGGTGGCGGCGATGAAGGCCAATATCGGGGGGTTGATCGACCGGGAGGCGCTGCAGCGGACACTTCCACACCTCTTTCAGACCGGGCAGGAGCCGATCCGGGTGCTTTTGTACCCCCAGGTACAGTCGGGGGGCCTGAGCGGTTTTCAGCAGGATGTCCATGAGGAGGCGCTGCTGGTGGGGCGGGTGGGGAGTCTGGCGGAGGCGCAGCAGATTTTTGCCGAGGATCCGGGCGGTTCGGCACGTTTGGCGGCCCTTCGGTCCCGGACAACGGTGTGCCTGAACCTGGGGCACCTTCCGCAGCTCAGTCGGCTGCACTTTTTGTTGTCGCGGGAGCCGGAGGGGCTGAAGCTGACGGTGCTGGAGGGGGCGCGGTTGCCGGTGTGGGGCAGCAGCTTGCAGCAGCCTCTTCAGGTGGTACGTCCGGGAGAAAGTGCCTTTCTGGGGCGGGCGGGAGAGGTGGTGGTGCGGATGGATGGGGGGCCGGTGTACCTGCACCTTCTGGTTTTTGCGGGGGCGATCGCGCAGGATGAGGCCGCCGATCAGGTGATGAGTCGGCTGGGAAGTCGGCCCAGTCGGCCGGGGCCGACCATTGAGATCGGAAAGCTGGAGCTGCCGAAGACCGATCCAGAGCCGAAGGCCGCGGATCCCAAGAGCAGCGAGCCGCGGATCTTGGTGTGGGAGCTTTCCGAGGAGGAGCGGGAGTGGTTGGCGGGGATCGTGGCGGGTTTTGAGGGGGGAGAGTTCAAGTCCGCCCTGGAAAATGCGCCCCGGTCTTCGCCGGGGCTGGCGCGGATCACCCGCTATCTGGCCTCCACCCGGCCCACGCAGTACGCGGGTCGTCTCTATGAGCACCCGACCAACCAGCTTTTGCGGCAGAGAACGGTGGAGTTATTGGTGGATCGGCCCGATCTGGATGCACATCTGGAGCGGCTGCCTACGGCGATCCGGCGGGCGTTGGATGGGCTTTTGAGCTGATCTTTTTGGGGTGGGGGCGTTTTTTTGAGAGTATAGATGTCTATACAGTGGACTCGCAGAATGCCCGACGAGATCACATTCAGGCCAGAAAACAGTCATTTAAGGGCAGTAATGTCGTGGGTCAGGGTTCCTTTTTCGGGTACTCCGTTCCGTCAGCCCTTGGGGATCGGGGTCACCAACAGGCTGGGGAATCCGGTATTTCCAAAGTCGTCATAGTAGTCCAGAACCTGAACTTTCCATGCCTCTCCCGCGGGATTCCGGATGAGGTAGACCTGATCCCGCGCGGTCAGTACGTGGTTCACGCTGTCGTAGATGTACCAGTCTTCAAAAACGGAGCTGTCGGCGGTATCTGTGGTCCAGCCATCGCCAGGGGCGCTGGTGATGTCGCCGAAGCGCTGGCTGGTGACGACCTGTCCTTCCACGCCGCCACTGCCATTTTCTCCGCCATTCACTCGGAAAAAATATCGCTCAAAACTGACCTCCCAGCCCGCCAGCTGATTGGTCTGCTCTGGAACTCCAAAGTCCACATAGGTCACGCCGCTGTTCGAGTCGATGTCAATGCGGTACCCGCCCTCCCCTTGATCGGTGACGGTGATGTGAGGATCAAAGCCGGTATCGATGGCAGGTCCATCATCACTGTCGGTGGTTTCGCTGCTGTCCTCGGAGCTGCTGTCCCCTATCGCAACGTCGGGAATGCCGTCCCCATCAAGATCGCGGATGTCCGGGGCGCAGGAAAGAAGGAAAATCATGGCTTTTCTCGGAGTAGGCTGCCGTTGGTACGCAGGCCGATGTAGAAGGTCCGGGGTGCAAGGCCGAGATAGTCGTCGTCCCTTGCATTCAGGAGGTTGTGGGCGCCGGTCTCCACCACCATTCCGGTATGGAAGGTCCAGGCAATCTGGGCGTCAACCCAGGTATAGCCCGGAGACCATGTGGTGGTTCCGTCCAGTGTGAACGGCCGCTTGCTGTTCCATTCCACGGTGCCGCCCAGCTCCAGCACCGCCAGGGGCCGGTAGAGCAACGAGCCGGCCACACGATGGGGGGCCCGGCCGTCCAGCAGGACGTCGTCCTCCCGATTCCGGGCATCGGTAAAGGTATAGTCGAGGGATGCCGCAAGGGGGCCAGGACGGATCCAGGCCACCCCGCCCATCGCGCCCCGGGTCACCGCGGCGCCGATGTTGGCATACTGGTACTGGGCGGCGTTGGAGGAGCTACCCTCTGCCGTCAGCGTGGGACTGATGAGGTTGGAAACCTCGTTCCACCAGCCTTGTCCACGGAACTGCAGGCTTTCGGCAAGAGTCCATTGCAGGTCCAAGGTGGCACCGGTGCTGCGCTCCGGCTTCAACTGGGGGTTTCCATGGAGCTCGTAGCCGTAGGCCGAGTGGTCAAAAGCAAGGTAGAGCTCTTTGAACTCGGGGGCCCGAAAGCCCTGGCCACCGGTAACACGCAGGCTGAGCGACGGGACGGGATCCACCCTCAGGGCAAGATGGGGGGTGCCGTGGAGGCCAAACTGGGTGTCGTAGTCCAGTCGCCCACCGGGGGAGATGGCCAAAACAATGGAGGAGTCAACAATTTTCCAGTCATCCTGGGCGTAGAGAGCAACCCGGCTGCGGTCGGCGCTGCCTTCGGCCAGCCGGGCAGAGTCCAGGTGTTCTTGGCTGAAGTCCACACCCGCCACCACCCAATGACGCACAGGAAACCACTGCCAGGCGAGGTTGCCGAAAATCCGGCGATCTTCGGTTTCTTCGTAGCTGTCCTGGAGCTCGGAGCCGCGCTGGTTCTCCAGGTATTGCTGCCGCCAGTAGGCTCCAGAAAGCTGCGCGCGAAGCAGCGAGTTGCCGCCCAGCAGGACCTTTCCCCCCAGGCCGGCGTCGGCAGTCTCCTGGAGTGTGCGCACGTCAAAAACTGCGCCCGCGCCGCTGATTTCCACCCCACGGCTGTCCCGCTGCTGGTAGTCGCCGTCCGCTTCCACCGCGACCGCAGGCGCCGGGCTGATCCGGGTCCACGCACGGCCGCCCCAGGCCAGGACCGCGTCGCCCGTCGTGGCTTCGTCGCTCAGATCGTGGTCCCACCCGTCCTGCGCGCTCCGGTTGGCGCTGATCCCACCACTTACCGGGCCCACCTCTCCCGAAAAGGAGAGGCGGGCGTCGTTTAACCTCCGGGAGCCCACCTTTGCCGCAGCCTCCACCTCTGGCACATCACGATGATGGCGCATCACGATGTTGATCACGCCGCCCAGGGCTTCGGAGCCGTAGAGGGCGCTCGCGGGGCCGGGCATAATTTCGATACGTTCAATGTCGGCAACGGGGATCCGGCTGAGGTCTACGGTTCCTTCCACCCGTCCCGCCATGGGGCGCCCATCGATCAAGACCAGGGTCTGGTTGGCGTCCAGTCCCTGCAGGGATAGCCCTGCGCCCCCGTGGGATTGGGTAACCTGGACGCCCGGCAGTCCCCGAAGGGCCTCATCCAGGGTGGTGGCACCGCGGGCCTCGATGTGGGCCCGGTCGATCACCTGGATGGGAGCGGTGGCATCCGCCCGCATCTGGGTGGCCTCCGTGCGGGATGCAGTTACGACGACAACGTCGCAATTGAGATCATCCTCGGAGCACTCCTGCTTTTCATCTGGGGGATCTTCGGCCAGGGCCGATGCGGAGAGGGGAAACAATACCATCATCTTAAGATTACACGTGCGCGGTCCTGGGCTTGTCATCCGGAGGTCAACGTAGCTCCACAGTCGTGGCTGCGTGCGCTATCAGGCAGGCCATGCAGTTTCTTCTTCTTGTCATGACCGGTTGTACACCTGGCGAAGCGGCGCAAACTCCGGATGCTGCCTCCTGTTTTCGTTATGTCGCAACCACCCTTTCGGCAGACGATATGGATGGTCGGGGCATCGGTACCCCGGGCCTGGCCAGAGCCGCAGACTATCTTGCGGAAACAATGAAGTCCTTCGGATTTCAGGCGCCCGTCAAGGACTATCGTCAGCCCTTTTCGGCCACGACGGGGGTCAGCCTGGGCGCGGGCAACAGCTTGAGCGACGGGAGCGCCCTGACCCTGGGCAGCGACTGGACACCGGCTGGATTCGCCCGCAGTGGGACGGTGGATGCGGATCTGGTCTTCGCCGGCTTCGGAATCACCGCGCCAGACCTGGGCTATGACGACTATGCGGGCCTGGACGTGAAGGGGAAGGTGGTGCTGGCGATGCGCTTTGAGCCGGGGGAAAGCGACGAAAAGTCGGTGTTCGACGGAAAACGGGCCTCCCGCTTCAGTGATCTGCGGACAAAGGCGATTCGGGCGCGGGAGGCGGGGGCGGCGGCGCTGGTGCTGGTGAGCCCGCCCCAGTCCCCGGATGAGCCAGACAAACTTCCCCCGCTCAAGACGCTTGGGCCTCAGAGTGATGCGGGAATCCCGGTGATCTTTGTGACTCGGGCGACGGCAGATCGCTGGTTGGCCTCTACCGGCAAGACGGTGACCCAACATCGCGACGCCATCGACGCGACTGTAAAACCTGTATCTACCCCACTTTCTGTCCACCTGTCGGCGACTGTCTCGGTGGTCCCCACCACCACCACTTCCTGGAACGTCGTGGGGGTGATTCCTGGAAAAGGCAAGCTGAAGCAGGAGGTGGTGGTGCTGGGTGCCCACTACGATCACCTGGGCCATGGGGGGGCCCATAGCATGCGGCCGGATGTGGACGCCATCCACAACGGGGCGGACGACAATGCTTCCGGTGTTGCGGGTGCGCTGTGTTCGGCGCTGGCGCTGGAGCAGTCCAAAACCAAGGGGGATCGCCGTACCATCGCCGTGATCAACTTCTCGGCAGAGGAGATCGGCTTGGGAGGCAGTGCGGCCTATGTGAAGGCCCCGGTCGTCAATGGAGAGACGGTGGCGATGGTCAACCTGGACATGGTGGGCCGGGTGCGTGAGGGGAACTTGAATGTGTTGGGGGCGGACTCTTCGCCCGCTTGGAAGGGGCTGGTGGAGGAGGCCGCGAAGGCCACCCCGGAGCTGAAAATTAAGGCGGGAGGAGACGGCTATGGTCCTTCGGACCAGACCAGCTTTTACGCGGAAGGGGTGCCGGTAGTACACCTCTTCTCTGGGGCCCACGATCAGTATCATACCCCAGATGACGACGCATCCACCCTTAATTTTGAGGGAGGAACCAGCGTTGTGCGCTTCACCACCACCCTGGTGGATGCCCTGGCGCATGGGGAACGCCCGTCCTACGCCCGTTCGGTCGCGGGGGCTCCGGGAGGAGATTCCCGTGGCTATGGTGCCTACTTCGGGTCCGTCCCCGACTATTCGGCGATGGAAGCGGCGACGGGAGGGGTGAAGCTCTCCGATGTGCGCCCGGGCTCTCCAGCAGAAAAAGGCGGGATCCGCAAGGGGGACGTGATTGTTGCAATGGCGGGGACCACAGTCAACAATCTGTACGACATGACGTATGTGCTGCGGGAGCACAAGCCGGGTGACACCATTGATGTGGTGGTGCTCCGGGGTGCTGAGAAGGTGACCCTTCGTGCCACCTTGACCCAGCGCGGGGCGGATGCACCAAAGCCGGCGGCTCCTGCAGCACAACCGCCCCCGGTGGACGCCAGCGGCCTTATCCGTCCGGAAGAGACGCACTTTGCCAGCCTGCAGCGACTTACCTTTGGGGGCGACAATGCAGAAGCCTATTGGGGGCCAGACGGACGGCGCCTTATCCTGCAGATTACGCCCAAAGATGGTGGTTGTGACCAGGAGTACGTCTACGACCTGGGGAACAATTCCCTTTCCCGTGTTTCCAGCGGCAAGGGTCGCACCACCTGTGGCTATTTCGACTACCCCCATGGCAAGAGCCTCATCTATGCCACCACCGAAGGCGCCAGTGCAGAATGTCCGGCCAAGCCGGACTACAGCCAGGGCTATGTGTGGCCCATCTATGACAGCTTCGAGATAGTGCGGGATGACGGCAACGGGAAGCGGACGACCTGGAACGCATCGCCCGGCTACGACGCGGAAGCCACCGAATGTATGCTGGATGGGCGGGTGGTGTTTACCAGTACCCGGAACGGGGACCTGGACCTGTACGTTGCCAACAACGATGGCAGCGGCCTCCAACAGCTCACCAACACCCCCGGCTACGATGGGGGCGCCTTCTTCACCCAGGACTGCAAGCGGATTGTCTTCCGGGCGTCACGCCCCCAGGGTCAAGAACTGGCGGACTACCAGCGCCTTCTCCAACAGGGCCTGGTGCGGCCGACCACTTTGGACCTGTTTGTGATGGACGCGGACGGAAAAAACATTCGTCAGCTTACCCATGACAATAAAGCCAGTTTCGCCCCGTATCCCACACCAGACGGGAAGGGCGTTATCTATAGCTCCAACCGGGGCGGGGATGTGCGCGAATTCGACCTGTGGTACCTCGACTGGGCGGGCGGAGAGCCAGTCCGCATCACCACGGCCCCTGGCTTTGACGGCTTCCCGATGTTCTCGCCGGATGGCCAGTGGTTGGCATTCTCCTCCAACCGGGCGAACGCGCCGGGAGCCCGGGACACCGATCTGTACCTGGCAAAATGGAAGTAGTCCCCCTCTTCTAAATGAATGCTCATTCAGCAGGGGGTGACCCAGCACCTGCCGACTACAACGGACAGGTGTTGGCCCATCCGGCGCCGCTGACGGTCAGGTCGTAGTTGCCACCTAGGTCGGGGACCGCGGTTCCGGCCCCCACGCTGAAGTCCCACCATGCGAGGTAGCCGCTGGGCACGGTTCCGAGGGCGAGGTCGGTAATATCTGTGCTGGAACGTGCACTATCGTATATGACGAGGTCGTCCACCAACAGATCGGAGCCCGCGTCCAAGGTCTGTGTGGCGCGAGGCTCGCAGAAGTTTCCACTGTAGCTGGCATAGCCCAGCGTGATCGGGGTGCTGATGCAGCCGTAGTATAGGCCGTTTCCACCCGCGTCAGAGGCCACTTCTGCCCCGTTGTAGTACATCTTTGCGGCGCCGGTTGCGGCGTCGTAGCTGAGGGCCAGATGGAACCAGTCGCCACTCTGGATGCCCAGTCCCGACGTGCTGATGTCGATGAAGTTGAAGTAGCCAACTTCAAAGCGGGCGGACAGCTCCCCACTGGTTTCCGACACTCCCCATGCGTAGTGCCCTCCGTTGCTGAAGGACTGCTTGCTGATGATAAAGTTGCCACTGCTCTGGTCCTGCACCTGCACCCACAGCCCCACGGTGACCGAGTCGGTGTTGAATGCGTGATCTTCATTGTACCCGTCCATGGCGACCCGGTTGGTGTGTAGACCACTTTCGTCGCCTCCGGCACAGTCTCCGTCGATTCCGTCACAGACTTCGCTGTTGTTGGGGGCCCTCAGCGGGTCCTGGTCGTCGCAGTCGCTGTCCCATGCGGCGCCGTCACTGTCCAGGTCGATGAAGGCCTGGCTGTCGGTGGCCCAATAGAGTGCGTTGGAAAGCAGGGTTTCGGCATCGGTGAGGTCGTCGCCACTGTAGTCGGTACAGGATGCGCCGTAGCCCTGAACCAACATCCCCACACTTCGGGTGCTGCCATCGTCCCGGGTCCATACCGCGGGGTAGCCGCTGAACGCCATCACGTTGGTGGCGTCGCTCGCCAGCTCTACGAGGTCCAGGTCGCCGCTGGCACTCAGTTCGCCCACCACTCCAAAGGGGCCGTCCACCAACACATTGCTCTCCTGTCCGCCCACAACACTTACCGTCCCTCCGAAGCCATTGTCCACAAGGTGCCCGAGCCCCATCAGGGTCCGAAAGCTGCTGTCGCCCATACTGTTGTCGGTGTTGACCACGGCGTAGGCGGCGTCGTCCCCCAGGAAAATCACCGGCACCCCGCCCCCACTCGCGGCGAGGTTGATGGCGTTGTAGGTGTTGATTTCCAAGTCATCGGCGTAGCCGACATTGTTGAGGATGATCGCCGCGTATACCGACAGGTCGGTGAGCACGCCGAAGGTGGCGTCCTCGTCGATCCTCTGTCCGTACAGCCCCGCGGCGAGGATAGAACGCTCGGTTCCCGCATAGGAATTGGCGATGATGTCCAGTCCATTGCTACACAGGCTTCCGTTCAGCCGGGCCAGATTGTCCGCGGCGAAAATCACCACCACTTCTTCGCAGTCCGGGGCGCCACTTCCGTCGCTGTCGGCGGCGTTGTCGTCTACGATGCCGCTGCAGTCGTTGTCGATGCCATCGCAGGCTTCTACGGCACCGGGGAAGATGCTGGCGTCGTTATTGTTGCAGTCGCCTTCGGTAGCGCCGTAGCCTGCCGGTAGCCAGCAGGTGGTGAGCCCGCCGTCGCCGCTGTTGGAGTAGCCGTCGTTGTCCAGATCGAGGTACCAGGTGCCCGCGTCTACGGCGCTGTCTTCGTCTACCACGCCGTCGCAATTGTCGTCGGCGTAGTTGCAGACTTCGCTGGCGCGGGGACTTGCGTTTTGACGGCTGTCGTCACAATCATCCGCGTTGGCCACATGCTGCCAGGGCTGGTTGCAAGCGATTTGGCCGCTGCTGGGATCGCCGTAGCCGTCGCCATCGCTGTCTGCGTACCACTCGGTCGCGTCGATGGCGCTGTCTTCGTCGATACTTCCGTTGCAGTTGTTGTCGCCGCCGTCGCAGCGTTCGTCGGCCCCGGGGTTGATGTCGGGGTTGGCGTCGGCGCAGTCGTCGCTGTTGTCCACAAAACCTTCGGCGCCGGGACAGGCGAGGCTTTCCATTCCGGGGTCGCCGTAGCCGTCTTCGTCCATATCCATAAACTGGGGGGAGGTCAGGCCTTCGTCCACGGTGCCGTCGCAGTTATTGTCCACCTCGTCGCAGACTTCATTGGCGCCGGGGTTGATGGCGACGTTGTCGTCGTCACAGTCGCCGCCCGCCGTGCTGGTATCGGGCGGTTGGTTGCAGGACAGGCTTCCGCTCCCCTGCCCGTAGCCGTCCCGGTCGTTGTCGCTGTAGTAGAGCTGCCCGAGAAATTCGTCGGTGTTTCCGTCGCAATTGTTGTCGAGCCTGTCGCAGATTTCGGTGGCGTCTGGGTTTACGGCGGCATTGTTGTCGTCGCAGTCGCCGTCCTGGGCGGCCAGTCCGGGGGCGCCGATACAGCCGGTTGTTTGGCTGCTGCTGTCGCCGAAATTGTCGGCGTCGGCGTCGGTGTACAGCGTGGTGCCGCCCACGAGGTTGTCGTCGGCTGCGTCGATCTTCTCGTCGCAGTCGTTGTCCACCTCGTCGCAGACTTCTCCAGCGCCGGGGTTGATAGCGGTATTTTCGTCGTTGCAGTCGGCGGCGCTGTCGTAGCCATCGCCGTCGTTGTCCACAACCTCTTTTTCGCCTGTACAGGCTGCAGTTCCGATCACCATCATAAGAGTCAACAGGTTGAACGTGCGCATTCTTCTTCCACTCTTTTGCTTGGAGTGGGTCTATGCGGTTGTACAGGGGATGTCAAGGGGGAGTCAGCCATTGGTGCGGCCTACCCGCCGCTGCAGGCGTCCTTCAGGCCGGTGGACTGGACACCTCCTGCCCAGTTGGGCACGCTGATCCACGTGCAGAGGAGCTGCCGCAGCTCCGCCTCCTCCTCCAGCCCCTGCCCGACAAGGTTCTGCTTTTCTCCAGGATCTACGGTCAGATCCCACAGTGCTGTGGTCGGCGCGTCGTAGGTGTCCCCATTTTCCTGGTAGGGAGAACAGCCCGGAAAGCCGCCGCTGGGGTTGAGGAGGTATTTGTTGCCCTTGTGGATGACCATGGCGGTGGATGGGGTCCGCTCAGCATAGACGGGCACCGTCTCCGTACTCTCTTGACGCAGCAAGTCTTTTAAGGATCGGCCCTCCGCTTCCTGCCCTGTCCAGGGGATCCCTGCAAGGTCCACGATGGTCGGGGTGATGTCGGTGGTACTGACCCAGCTTTCCAAGCGGGCCGGTGTCAGTCCGCCGGCCCGGATCGTCCATGTGACCCGCATAACCTCGTTGTAGACCGAGCAGCCATGGGAGAAGTAGGGCTGGTCATCCCGCAGGGCCAGCTCTTCTCCGTGGTCGGCTCCGTAGACGATGATTGCATCGTCATAGAGTCCCTGTTCCTTAAGGCCGGATAACAGTCGTCCGATATGAGCATCGGTTTGGCCGAGACCGCTGGTGTACCAGGCATCCATCTCGGCGCGGTCACCTGGGTCTAAGGGGATTTTCTGAAGCATCCGCTGGTCCAGGTTCCTCGGGACGCTGGGTTTCAGACGACCGTTGTAGGGCTGGGGGTGCAGGATACTGTACCAGGGCTCCAGCTTGTCGTATTGGTCATGCGGAAGAATGAGGTGAATCCAGGCAAAGACAGGTTTGTCGGGGTCCCGCCGATCCAGCGCTTCCAAGAGGCCATCCACCAACATACTGTCCCCGGCAATCTGATCCTCAGTGTAATAGGCCGCGCCGGGATCGGCGGTACAAAGCTGCTCCTCCATCCCAAAGTCAATATAGGTACAGAAGTTGGAGGAAAATCCATAGGTCTGGTAGCCCACCTCTTGGAGCCGCTCCTGGATCAGCGGAACCGACTGGCTCCACACATCGTTGACGTCTCCCCGTGATTTTGTGGTCATCGGATAGAAGCCGGAGAGAAAGGAGGGCATCGAGGTGACCGTGATCCCCCGCACGGTGAGAACCTTCGGGAGTACTACACTCTCTCCAAACAATTGATCCAGGTTGGGCGTGGTACTTTGGGCCGCCTCCGAGCCGAGGTAGGCGCTGTTGGTCGCGTCGGTGGTGATGAGGAAGATGTCGGGGTACACCTCGCTCTGAACCCCTGGTTCCACCGGGGCCGAATCCGAGATCGCTGTGCAGCCGACAAAGAGCCATACCATGGGCGGTGTATAACCGGTTTGGGGGATGTACCGGGGTAGGACTCAGCCCTCTTGACCCGTCAACCCTACCAGCAGCGGTGGGGTCCCGGGGCTGGCCTCGATCTCCACCTGCACAGGTACATTGGGAGGAAGGGGAGGATCGATAGCAATGGACTGGAGTTCTTCCAGATCGTGCAGCTCCAGCTCCGTACGAAGGTGGATCCCCCCATTCACGAGGAGGCCAAGGCTCAGGCGGCTGCCGGCCGGGGGCAGGCTGTTGCTGCGGACACGCAGGTCCAGGCGTTGAAGGGCGCTGCGGGTACGTCGGAGAAGAGCGGTCAGATCCTGGGTGATCCGGTCCCCCGGATAGAGCCAGAGCTGGCCAGGGAGCGACCAGCAGAGCCGATCCGGCTCGTAGGCCAGCTGGAAGGATGCCGCGTTCTCGTCGTGAAACCAGATGCGCTCGCCGAGGTGGGTTGCGCCTTCATCTCTTGGAAAAGGAAGGGTATAGAAGTCTTTTGCAGGACGGGGGAGCGGCTCTCCATCGGCAAGCACCCGCAGCGGGGAGCAGCCCAGCTCGTTGCGGAAGGGCGCGAGGATCTGCTGGTAGTTTTCCGGGGAGTCATCCAGAAGCTGGGTAGGAAGTGCCAGATCGCCACCCTCCACCGTGTAGCCCGCCCCCAAAAGGGCGACGGCGGGGGGGCGCTCCTCCTTCACCAGCACCATCTGCTGGCTGCCATGGGTCAGGATCATCCGACGCACGACCAGGAATGTACCGGGATCGGCCTCCACTTCAATGGTCCAGGCGCCCTCCGGATCCACCTCGACACTGGCCTCCCAGCGGTCCACCACCCGCTCCAGGGGCTGGGACTGGCCACCCACCCGAAGATGGCCGCCCCCCTCGCCAATTTTGATCGCGGACAGCTCCACGCGGTAGGGGTCAGAGGGGCCCCAGCGGCTGTCGAAGGACCAGCGGAGGCCACTCTCGGGAAGCACCCAATATTGCCGGATACCCCAGCTGTTTTTGATGGGAACCGTGGGATCCCAGCGGAGGGTGGTCTCCCCCTGAGGGCGGGCACCAGAGGCAGAAAGCTGCCCCTCCAGCACCATATAGCTGGCTTTGCAGTCCACATTCTGGGGTGTCCGTGCGTCCTGGCGCTGCAGCTCGGTCTGGTCCTGGAAGACCTGGATGGGGGCCACCAGGGCATTCCCCTGCGACCAGAGCGCCCGCTGGGAAAGGCCGGTCAACATCGGCACCGACAGAAGCTGAGAGCAGGGTTGTTTTCCTGGTGTAAGACCTGTAATTTCCAGGTCGGGTGGGCTGCCAGTTCTTTCGACGGCGCGTGGCTCGATGGGCTCGATCACCGGGTCGAAGCGGCCCTCCTTCAGGCCAAGGGCGACCATCTGCTCGGCCAGGATCGTCGTGAAGCGTTGTTGTCCCTGCTGGTTCATATGCAGGCCATCTCGGAACATCGCGTCGCCGAAGGGGGCGTGGCGGAGATCCACCAGCCCGATTCCTTGAGCGTTCAGAAATTGAATCAGGCGGCGTTCTCCCTCGGGAGAGAGCTGGTGGTACTGCTTTTGGGAGGCGCGAATCGGGGGAAGGGCAACCAGGGGGATGCCGCCGTGCTGGCGGACCAACGCGGCGATATCGGGGATGAGCGAGTCGGCAGGATCCAGGTTTATCCAGGAGGGTTGCGCAAAAACGGCATCCCCTTCTACGCCCGGAAGGAGCCGCTCGGTCTGGGTGTGGCGGTCCCCGAAGACGGCGAGCCCGGCCTGATCGGTGCGGGTGGCGGCGTCGGGCAGGGCCAGCGACGGGAGGAAGAGGCGGAAGGTGGAGAGGACGGGCGCGCGGAGAGCGGCGCGATGCTCCAGGGCACGGTCCATCGTCGGAGAGTTGGAAGATCCCCAGGTTTTTTTGAGGAGGACGGCGTCCGGTTCGGGAAGGTGTGCGAGGATGGCGGCCCGTTGGCTGGGGGGCACATAGGTGGCCAAGAGCCCATTGAGCACCCCCGAGATCACCACCACCTTGGGGCGCAGGCCGTTCTTATAGGCCCGGTCTTGGAGCATCGCGTACCAGGTGGGTGCGGTGCTACCTTCGTGCGCAAGCACAAGCACACGGTGGTAGTCTTCGCCCAACAGGCGCCCGAGCAGGACGGGGTGGATGTCCGAGCCCGCGATGGACGGGCCGACGACCACCACGTCATAGGGACCTTTTTTCGCCAGCTTGTCGAGGAGCACCGCTTTGGGAGAGGGCTCCCAGGGGACCGGTTGCGTCAAAATATGACCCACCCAGGCGAGGATCAGGGTGGGGAGGATCAGGGCGAGCAGGCGGGTCATGAGCCTGACCGCTTCACCCATGCACCACCCGCCCGAATTCCCGCATCCAGGCCTCCTCCTCCGGGCTCAAGGCTCCCTTTTCCAGCCCTGCCAGATTTTCCTGGAGCTGGGCCAGGTTTTTAGGACCACAGAGGGTGACATCGACATGGGGGCTGGACAGGCAGAAGCGGTAGCAGTCCGCCGGGGTCGGTAGCGGCTTTGTCCAGTTGGAAGGCCGCTTCAGGAGGCGGCCCCAGTTGGTGGCGGTGTAGGCGACCACTGCGGGCTTGCGACGGGCGAGGTGCGGAAAGACCTCCCGTTCGGCACCCGGATGTGCAGCGTTGTAGCGGAGCATAAACATGTCCAGCGGCGAGTCCTCCGCCAGCTTGCCGGCGCGGGGGCGGTCGTGGATGGACACGCCCAACATCCGCACCTTCCCCTCCTCCCGCAGTTTTTGGAGCTCCTCCACCACCCCTTCGGTCCACGCCGAGCTGATGCCCAACCAATAGAGCTGGAAGATATCCAGGTAGTCGGTTCCTAAGTTGCGCAAGGCGGCCTCGCAGCCGCTCCGCACCATACCCGGGAAGTAGCCCAACATCGGCCCCGTGGCAATCACCAGCTTTTCCCGGTCTTTTTTCAGGGCACTCTGGATGGTGGGCAGCAGCGCGCCGGTGCGGAGGCTGGTGTAGAACAAGTAGTTGATCCCCAGATCCAGCGCTTTTTCCAGCCCCGGCGCGTCGATGCCGTAGTTCACGGCCAGACCCAGCCGATGTACGTCTTTGCCCGCGATCTTTCCCTGGAGGAAGGGGTTCATTCTCCCCTCGCAAGGGCCTGCAGCGCCCGTCGGGTGTACACCACCGCCATCTGTCGCCGCCAGTTTGTGTCACCGTGTACACTACCCTGCGGACGGGTACTCTTGTAGACCGACGCCGCGATGGCCTCGATAGCGGCTGTGTCCAAGGGCCGCCCGAGGTGACTTTCCAGGCCCTTCAGGGGCTTGGGCTGAGGGTTGATGGCGCCGATCACACCCTCCAGGCTCAGGGGCACATCCCCCTCAAAACATCCGGTAAAGGCGACGGAAAGCTGCGGATAGTCGATGGATGCGCGCGTCCTCAGTTTTTGATAGCTGCCCCGGAAGCCTGGGCCGGGCAGCGGGATCACCACCTTGGTCAGCAGCTCTCCTTTGCCGATTCCCAAGTGGTCCATCCCGTTGTAGCGATAGAGATCCCGCAGCTTCAAGCTCCGCTCTCCCTCAGGACCAAGGAGTTGAAGTGTGGCATCCAGACACAGCAGCACCGGCACGGTGTCGCTGCTCTGGGTGGCTACGCAGGTTTTCGGCCCGCCCACCACATGGCACCAGGTGCCCTCCGCCTTCAGGCAGTAGCCCAGCGACTTCCGCCAGAACTCGGTCTGATTATAGTACAGGCAGCGGGTGTCCAACAAAATATTGCCGCCCAAGGTCCCCATGTTGCGGAGCTGTGGACCCGCCACCAGTCCGGCCGCCGTCGCAAGCGGAGGGAGTTTTTGGAGGAGGAGCGGGTGGCTGGCGAGATAGGAGAGCTTGGCCCCGGCCCCGATGTGGATAGTGCCCTCTTCCTCGACAATCTCCCCCGGGATCCCGCCGATATGGATCAGGGTCTTGGGGTGAAAAAGGCGGTGCTTCAGGTTCGGAAGGAGATCGGTTCCCCCCGCCACATACATGGCCTCGGGGCTCCAGGCGGCGGCGGCCTCCGCATAGTTTTTGGCGACCACCACCGAAAAATCATCCATTCTCAGCATATTTTCTCCTACACCGCTGCCTGGTTGGCGGCTTCGTGGGCGCGCAGGGCTTCCAGCACCCGCTCGGGGGTGAAGGGAAGGCGGCGCAGGCGGATTCCCACCGCATCAAAGATGGCGTTGGCTATCGCCGGGATGATAGGATGAAGCGGCCCTTCTCCGGCCTCTTTGGCACCGTAGGGACCGCCGGGATCCAGGGTCTCGATGATCCGCGCAAAGATGTCGGGGGTGTCCTTGGAGGTGGGGATGCGGTAGTCCAGCAGGTTCGGCCCGCTGTGCAGGCCGCGCTCATCAAAGGTGTGCGCTTCCATCAGGGCTTCTGCGTAGCCCATGTACACACTGCCTTCGATCTGCCCCTCCACCAATTGCGGGTTGATGGCGCGGCCACAGTCATGCGCCACCCACACTTTTTCGACGGTGACCACACCGGTGTCGCGATCGACTGTCACTTCGGCGATGTGTGCAGTGGTGGAATAGGCAGGAGAGGCGCCGATGGTTCCGCCCCGGTAGTCCGCGCCCACCTTTCGGGTGCGATAGCCACCACTCTCCACCAGCGGCACTCCGGCGGCGGCCTCCGCCAGCACCAGGGCATCGCGACCGGTCACCTGCTTTCCGGGCTGTTCCCGGTCGTAGTAGGCACCAAAGCTCACACCCACCTGTGCGGGGGGCACGCCCCACTTGGCGGCCACCGCAGCGATCAGCTTTTCGCGAAGTTTATGTCCAGCCTCCTGTGCGGCGATACCCGCCATGTAGGTGATCCGGCTGGAATAGGCGCCCAGATCCACCGGCGTCAAATCTGTATCCGCCGATACAACCAGGATATCATCCGGGGAGATCCCCGTCTCTTCGGCGATGATGTAGGCCAACATCCCGTCGGAACCCTGGCCAATGTCGTTGGCGCCGCAGGTCACCGTCAGCTTGCCGGAGCGGTCGCCTTTAACGATCACCCCGGATTGTGGCATCTTGTTGGGGTAGATGGGGTAGGCGGTGCCGGAGAT
>CAITDR010000143.1 GCA_903891165.1 uncultured Pseudomonadota bacterium | reverse complement strand
TAGCAGGTCGTTGTTGCGGCGTTCGCAGGACGACTCGGAGATGAGCAGGCACGCGTGGCAGGCAGCGCCATTGACGGTGCGGGCCCCAGCGACGCCTGCCGGCCCCTTGCGCGTCGACGGTGTGGCGCAGACCGGGTCGTTGCTGCACAACATGCCCAGCTCCACCGCTTTTCGCAGGTGGTGCTTCAGATTTCGACCCACTTCCACCAAGCCACCCAGCGTGCCCTCGCTGCCCGGAGTGCCGGTAAAGAGCAGGATCCCCGCACGTTGGGTGTGTACATCGCCGCCCTTGCCCGGCCCGGACTCCGCATGGCAATAGAGCCGCTCCCGGATCGCCGATGCCGGGTAGCCACATTCCAGCGAGATACTCTGGATCAGCATGTGCGACAGCGTGTGCAGCATCAAAAACCGAATATCTTCGGTCTGTTTGGGCAGGCGTCCCTCGCGCCGGGCCGCCTCGTTTTCGGCTGCCACAAAGGCCGCTGCCCGCGCCAACACCGCCGGGCGCTGCGCCCATCGGTCCAGTGTTGCTCCATCCAACCGTACAAAAAATCCTTCACCCTGAATCTTGACTGCGGGTACCCAGTCCGCCGCCGTCGCCAGCGGTGCGGCGGTGGGCTGAAGCTCGTACTCGCCCTCCGCGTCCCCCACATGGGCGTCGATGCGCGTGAAGGCCACCTGTGCCCGCACTTCGGTAAGGTGCTTTACCAAAACCACCTCTTCGATGAAGGAAGGCAGCCCGGCCAATTTCACTTTTCGCGCGTGCCAGATTGTGCCGGGTTTGGGAAGATCTCCCGGCCGTTCCCCCTCGGCAGAGGCCAAAGCGGCATCTTCGACTGCGCGAATGCGTGACTCCGTGACCACACCCCCCTGCCGCAGCCCTTGTAGCTCCGCCAGGATTTCCTCCCGGCTGTAGCCCTTCAGGCGGGTGGCCACAACGGGTAGCTGAAGGAAGATGGGCAATGTTTCGGGGGTTGCAACCTCCAGATAGCTCCACAGCTCCTTGATGGCCTTGCTCAGCTCCGCCCCCGGATCGGGAATACTGAGCGCGCTCATAATTACGGGAAAATAGACGTGGGAGGCGGTACGGGTCAGCAAGCGTGCCCCCTTCCGGTCCTGGCCCGCCCCCTTGCAGCCCTCCTTGCCGGCCTCGCGCACCGTGCGCCCCAGGTGCGGATGTTCGCCGCGACATGCCCCCACGCCGGGCCCCGCTAGGTCTTGAAGACCGCGCCGATCCCCACATTTCCGGCAGCCCACCACATAGTCGGTCAGATCTCCGCTGGTGCCGCGTTGCTGCAGGTACAGGTCGGTGTTCCAGTCCTCGCCCAGGGGATCGTTCGGCCGGCCTTTTCCCGCCTGCCGGGTGCAGAATCCGCCATCCGAACCCCGCTCCCGGTCCCGATGGACAAACCAACGCCAGTCCACGTCTTGCAGGTGGCCCTGCGGACAGGCACTCACAAAACGTACCGGAACAACCGCACTTTTTGCGGGGCCCTTCCCCGGGTTCATCCGACAGGCGTGTTTTCCGTCCTTCAGGTGGGCCGAATCGGA
Source organism: uncultured Pseudomonadota bacterium (assembly GCA_903891165.1). Taxonomy (GTDB): domain Bacteria; phylum Myxococcota_A; class UBA796; order UBA796; family SXON01; genus CAITDR01. The sequence continues at coordinate 947 of CAITDR010000143.1, read as the reverse complement.
TCGCACCAGAGAGCGGCAGTCGGGGTTCTGGCACAGGAACCACTTGGGGAAGCGGATCACCGGAATCCCCACCTTGGGAGAGACTTCCTGGTCGGCGGTACGCGGTGGCTCGCGCAGGCGGATATGGCTTCGCTTCCAGCCCTCCATTTTTGAATAGAGCTTTAAAATAGAGTCCTCCAGCCGAGGCTCCGAGAAAAAGCCATCGGTGTCGCTGCCGTAGCGCCAGGCATCCAGCCCGGCGATCACCACCGCATCCTCCACCAGATCCAGCACCGCCCCCGGCCCGGTCCCCAACAACAACTGGCTACGCCGCAGCTCTCCCGACGCACGGACCCGCTGGTTTCTCATAGATCCTCCACCGCCCAGAGGGCTACCGTTTCCTCTACATCCCGCATGGACGAGGGCGCCACAAAAGCCCGCCTCCGGTCCCCCAGCGGCAGCACATCCAGCGGTCCGGGCAGCAGCTCCACCCCATTTTTGACCTCCCACTTGGAATAGACCAGGCCCCCCTCCAATTGCTGGGCGGCGGCGATGCGGCTCCAGTCGTTCAACAGACCGGTCACCCGATCCTCAACCGCCCGCAGCAGGGCCTCGGGCACCTGCTCGCCGGAGCCCGCAATCCGCTCCCGCAGGAGCGCGCGCAGGCGCGCCTGGATGCCCTCCACCCGGTCCAGGCTGCCCGCCGCACGGGGCGCCTGGAGGTCGCGGTACAGGTGGCGGGCCAGGGCCACGGTGACCCCCGCGAGTCCCCGATCCAGGGCGCGAGAGGAGAAGGGCGTGACCGACGAGGCTTCTACCAGTCGATAAAAGCTCTCGTGAAAGCACACAAAGCGCTCATAGTGCGAGCGATCACGCGGGCGGCGCAGATTCAGAAGGGTCACCACAAGCCCAGGCGTCTCCCGCCCCACGCGGGAGGTGGCCTGGATGTACTCGGCCACGGTCTTGGG
>CAITDR010000142.1 GCA_903891165.1 uncultured Pseudomonadota bacterium | reverse complement strand
CCAGCTCCCAGCGGAATTGCGCGAGGCCACGCTGCATGTCCATCCGCCAGCCCACTTCGGTCTGGATGCGCAGAGGCACCGCGATGTAGGAAAGCTCACTATCGTAGCGGGCGGGTCCACCTACAAAAATAACCTGAAAAACCAGGCTCCCGGAGTCGATGTGGCGGTGGAGCTGGACCTGGAGTGCGGGTGTCACCGACCAGGTGGGCGGCACATGGTTGTCCTCAAAATGCTGAAGATCAAAGAGGCGATAGCCCAGAAAAAGCGCCCCCGGGGACAGCAAGGCCCCGGAACTCACAAGCGCCTCCGCTTCCAGACCATGCCGAGCACGGCCACCAAGGCGACCAACGAAGTCTCCTGCTTGCCGACGGAGCAGGAGCCCTCCTCCAGGCCGTCTACACAGGTGCCCGGGTTGGGGTCCCAGCCCTCCCCGCAGATGGGGAAAAACTGTTCCATCTCAAAGCGATATTGGATGTAGCGGGCCTGCACCGGCCCATCAAAGGGGCTGTAGTACATCGAGAGATCCTGGGTGGCCTGCTCGGCGGTATAGCGTACCCGCAGCGCGGTGAATTGGCCAAAATCGTAGCTTCCATCCGAGCCGGTCTGGGCATTATAGCCCAGGGCCTGGATCTCCTCCGCCGTAAAGGGCTCGTCGATGGTGCAGGGGTCACAGTGCAGGCCCTCATTGATATTTCCAGCCATCTTCCAGGAATATTCCACCAGCCAGCCAGCCTCGCCTTGAAGGGCATCCTCCAACATCCCTTCATAGATGTGGGAGATGTCGCTGCTTCCACCCGGCGGCATACACTCCTTTTCTGTAAAAACCTCGGGATAGTTGGAAATGTGAACTTCACCCGCCTCTGGGTCGGTCAGGGTGAAGATCTGCACATCCTGGGTTCCGGCGGAGGAGATGGTGCCGATACGGATGGGGAGGCCCATCGTCTCGGTCTCGTAGGAGAATTGCAAAGGCGGAAGCCAGTGTTCCGTCGCCGTGTCTTCCTCAGGGAGCGCCACTTTGGCCGCCAGAAAGTAGACGCCGGCGTCGATGTACTCCTGGAGGATATCCTGGCCTCCTTCCGGCACCTGGTAGCCATTCTGGTCCAGCCAGGCCATTAATCCAAAGGAGCCCTGGGCGGAAAGTACGGAAATCTCGTAGTTTGCCACGTTAAATGTGCTTTCCACTTCCACATTGCTGGCGGCACCTTCGCCCATGAGAAAGCCATTCTGAAGGTCGCTTTGGGAGCTGCATCCCAAGGCAAAACCACAGACCGGAACTGCCGCATCGCTCAACGTGCTCACATCATCGCAGGAGTAGGAGACCATCCGTGGGCTGGCATAGAGCTGTACTTTCTGGACCAAGGCGGAATCGGCGACACGAACGTCGGCGGCGGTGAGCACCTTGGGCACGGGCAGAAGAAGCCCAAACTCCCGCGCATCGCCGGTGTAGTCCATGGCGACGGTCAGGGTGGTGTGGTTGCCCTGGCGTGCCATGATCACGCTGCTGGAGCGGTTGGAAAAGGTGCTGCCTTCCCCGCCGACAAAAGTGCCGCAGAAGGCCGAGGCCTGGGGGAGCAGGAGGAAGAGGAGGTGAAACATCGGCTTGCCCTCGGCCACAGTATAGCTCAGGGGGGGGTGCGACTTTTGGATCAGGGTGTGTGGGATTTCAACTTTGTTGACGTCGATAAAGTGGAAAAAGTCGGTTATAGAGGCGACACTCACGACGGGGCGGAATGACGACCGAATCGAGCTCACTTTTGAAGGAATTGGAGAGCAACCAGCAAGAGATCGAGAAGCTCGTCCACTCCCTCGTCGCCGAATCCAGTACGGGCCGGCTGGACCAGAGAAGTCCTGCCGCTCTCCAGCTAAAATTCCTGGTTCAAGCCAGCTATCGGCTGATCTCTACCGGTCTGGCGCTGCATGGGCATACAACCCTCTCGGCCCGGCTGACCGAGGACTGGTCTCAACTTCCGCTCGAAGTTATCTCCTTTGAAGGTGGCAGATATGCGCCGTGGCAGCTTCTCCGGCCAAACCTGCTCCTCCTGCAGGAGATCATCGCCCAGCAGCGACGGCAGCAGCTTGAGGGGGAGGAAGGCCGCAAAGACGCGCGTACCGCCGCCACCCGCACTGCAAGAATGGCCTATCTGACCGTAGCAATCTCGGTTTTTACGGTGGTAGTGGGAAACATCGACAAGTGGGCCAAGCTCGTTCAGCCAAACCCCGCGCCGATTCTCCTCGAAGGGCCGGTCACAGGCTTGCCGGCAGCCCACAACGTCGCCAAGGAGGCGGCCGACGAGCTTCAGGTGGCCTGCAGCCCCAAGCTCGACGGCGTCGTCCCCGCCCTCGGACCGGACACCTGGAGCATCCTCGCGCTGTCCACCGCTCCCGCCAAGGCCGTCCTGACCTGCTCTCTCCAGGGAGAGCACTGGTCCAGCGATCCCGTGGTTGTCCGCCTTCCCAGTACCGAAGAGCTCCCCGCTCTGAAGGCTCAGCGTATCCCTTCCGCTCCCAAAGACATACGTCCCCCTTGACGTACATCCTTTTCGACGTATATTCATACCATGCTCACGAACCCTGGCGGAATTATCGCACCCGAGGATGTGGTTGGCCGAGATGGCCTGATCGCCTCCCTCTGGAAATCGCTTGAACAGCAGAGCCTGCGTATCAGCGCTGAGCGTCGGATCGGCAAGACCACCGTCCTGAACAAGATGGAGGTTGAGCCGGAGCCGGGGTGGCGTGTTTCGCGGAAGGATCTTGCGGGCTGCCGCAGCACATCAGAGTTTGCGGGGGTGGTACACCTCCAGGTCCAAACCTTTCTGTCTTCTTTCGGCCGAACGCTGCCCCGTTCCCGCCCCTTCGCCAATGGTGGTCCGTGGAAAAAGCTGTTGGAAGAATCGATTGGCGATCTTTTTGATGCCCGCATCCAAGAGAAATTTCTGTTTCTCTGGGACGAAGTCCCCTACATGCTCCAGAACATCCAGAAGGCTGAGGGCCCTGCCGTCATGCTGGAGCTGCTGGATAGCCTTCGTGCCCTCCACCAGCACCATCCTGCCCTCCGGGTGGTCTTTACCGGCTCCATCGGACTGCACCACGTCCTTCCCGGCACCACTTCGGTAAACCACATGCGGGCCGAGGAAGTGCCTCTCCTCGCTGCGGAGGACGCTGCACTGCTGGCCCGCAGACTCCTGATCGGCGAGGAGATTGTTGCTGCTGACCTCTTGGAGTTGAGCAATACCATCGCCTTTGAAGCGGATAACTTTCCCTTCTATATCCACCACATTGTACGGGCGCTCAAATTTCAGCCCCAGCCGGTTACGGTTGCCGCCGCGCGCCGCGTGGTAATCGAGCACTTGGTCCATGCCGAAGACCCCTGGGAGCTACGCCATTATCAAAAACGTATCCCAGATTACTACCAGAACAATAGTGAGGTTGTACAAACCATTCTCGACATTCTAGTCCTCTCCACAACGGCGATGTCGGTCAGCGACCTTCTGGATCAACTCAAACGCCGGATCCCCTTTGATGATCGCCGAAAACTTCTCCACATCCTCCGCTTTATGAGCCAGGATCACTACCTGAAGCAGCAGGAAAATGGCGCCTACCACATACGTTTTCCCCTGATCGGCCGCTGGTGGAAGCTGAGCCAAGGACTCTGACATGCAACGCAAGCTCCTCTGGGTTTTTACACCCAGCCGCACCCCCGTCGCCGACCTTCTGGCCATCTTTGTGCAGCGCCATGCGCTGCTGCAAGACACCGTGAACCGGGTGCGAGACAGCGCATTGACCGCCAACAAACACCACCTGCTTTTTGTGGGGCCGCGCGGCTGTGGCAAAACCCACCTGGTGACCTTGCTGGTGGATAAGGTCGGCAACATGCCCGAACTTCAAGCGGTGCTACGTATCGCCTGGTTGAACGAAGACGAAACCTGCACCACCCTGCTGGACCTGCTCTTTAAAATCCACGAAGCCCTGGTGCGTCGTTATCCCACCGAGTTCCGGGCGGAAGCCCTGGAGCCCATGTATGAAATGAAGGCACAGAACGCCGAGGACTTTCTTGTCGCCACGCTGATGCAACAGCTTGGCGACCACAACCTTCTGATTGTGGACGAGAACCTGGACGCGCTGTTTGACGGACTGGGCGACGAAGGCCAAAAACGTCTCCGCGCCTTTGTTCAGGACCACCGGAACATCGCCATCGTGGCGACGGCCCAGCGCCTCGGCGACCACCTGCGCTTGCGTAGCAGTCCCTTTTTCGGCTTCTTCCAGACCGAGTACCTGAAGCCGCTCAACGTGGACGAAGCCACCGAATTGCTCCAGAATATCGCCCGAATCCAGGGTATTCCCGAGCTGATCCCCTTTTTGTCCAGCAGTCGTGGCCGCTCGCGGATCCGCGCCCTTCACCACCTCTCAGGCGGAAATCATCGTATCTACATTGTGCTCTCCCAGTTCCTGACCGTTTCCAATCTCGACAATCTGGTCCATCCTTTTTTTGCAGATGATCGACGAGCTGACGCCCTACTACCAGGAACGCCTGCGCTGGCTGCCGCCGCTGCAACGTAAGATCGTAGAATACCTCTGCACGGCAGAGACCACCGTCCCCGTTAAAGCCATTGCAAAGCGTACCTTCTCGACCCCGCAGAGTATCTCCAGCCAGCTCCAGGATCTACGCCAGAAGGGCTACGTCGAGGCCAACCAACGTGGCCGCGAGATGCTCTACGAGATCAGCGAGCCGATGATGCGCATCTGCATCGAAGTCAAAGAAAACCAGCGCGACGCACCCTTGCGCCTCCTGATGGACTTTTTGCGGGTCTGGTATGACGATCACGAACTCCATCATCGTCTCGCTAGTGCGTTGGAGCCGGTACCCTCTCGTGTCTACCTGCAAACCGCCTTGGCCAAAAATGCCGCAGAAGGGAACCTTCGGCGTCGCCTTTTGATGAGAGCCTACGAGGGCGGGCTTGCCACACCCATCATCGAGGAGGATCACCAGCAGCTGGAGGACTTGCCGGAGGGCGTGATTGAAGCGCTGG
>CAITDR010000141.1 GCA_903891165.1 uncultured Pseudomonadota bacterium | reverse complement strand
GTCCGGTAGACAGCAGCTTTTCCACCGTCTGGCCCTGCACATGCTCCATCACCAGGCAGAGGTCGGCATCCCGCTCGATCACATCGCGGATCTGCACGATATTGGGGTGATCGATCTGATGCAACTCTGCCCAGGTCTCCTTCAGGCGCGTGCGGATGGCCGGATCGCGGCTGATGGCCGGGATCAAGACCTTGATCACCACAGCCTCGCCATCGGCGCCGCTGGCAGCCCAGACGGTCCCAAATGCGCCCCTGCCCAGGCTACGCTCTACTTTCCACACACCGACGGTGCTGCCGATCATCCGGCCTTCCCCTCCTCAGAGCGCGGGGCCCCCCGCGCGATGCCTCTTATAGCTCAGACGGCCGCCGCTGGGTCACAATTCTGTCAGGAAGGCGCTCCGAGGCCCACCGGAAGCTCCTGCACCGTCGCCCCGGCCCGCTCCAGCAGGGCCCGGTACCAGTCCAGGGTCGCCCGTGTGCGTCCCTCTAAACGACGGCAACCCCAGATGATTGTCAGGGTAGAAGTCGTTTTTTCGTCAGTCTTGCTGCGCTGGGCATCTTTGACGGCGTTTGCGCAGGGGCCTTCCGCATCGTGCAGGCACAAGAGCCCGCCCAGATCGATGGTCTGCCCCGAAGCATTAAAGACGTAGGAGCTGCCTTCTGCTGCGATCCCCAGCCGGAAGGGCGCCGTTGCCTTCGAACGGTCCACTACCGAGATGGGGAGACCACTGTGCAGGGACACCACATTGCAGATGTCCACCCCCAGGTTGATCGACGCAAGACGGCTCTCTTCTACGGCCTTGATCAGATATTCTGAGGCCGGTTTACTGCGACCGGTGGGCTTGAAGCCACCCTGGCGCAACAGGTCACGTACCGCCGCCCGCACCCCGTCGTCGGCGCGCAGCGGCACCGCAGCGTCCAGGCTCAGCAGCTCCAAGAGCCATGCGGGCGAGGGGAGATCCCCGAGCGGCGCCGGGAAAAAGGTGGTGAAGGCAGCGGCGTCCAACAGCGGGTGGGGGTCGATGGTGAGCATGGGCGGCGGACTATCCGGAAGTGGCTGCCGCCGCACCCCGGAATCCCGATGGGCCGGATAGAGGGCGGAATGCACACACGCACGCTGAGACTCCGGGGAATGGACTTTGCCGTACTGGAGTGGGGGGAGCCCGAGGGTCCACCCCTGGTGCTTCTTCATGGATGGCAGGATCAAGCTGGTATCTGGCTGCCCTTTGTGGAGGCGCTGCAAGCGCTTGCACCCCGCCGAGTGGTGGCCATGGATCTGCGCGGCTTTGGTGCGTCCGGCCACAATGTGTCTGGAAGCTCCTATGCTTTCGCTGAATATCTCGTGGACCTGGATCAGCTCCTGGACCACTACCCCGGCCCGGTGACCTTGGTGGGCCACTCCATGGGCGGCACGTTGACCAGTATGTATGCTGGGATACGGCCAGAGCGGGTTGCCAAGCTGGTGCTGGTGGATGGCCTGGGTATCCCTGATGGTCTGGATGGAAATGTCCATCGTCTCCGTGAACATCTGGAGGGAGCAAAAAATCCCCCTGCCCACAAAATTTTTAGCGGAACG
>CAITDR010000140.1 GCA_903891165.1 uncultured Pseudomonadota bacterium | reverse complement strand
GGCTTTGGAGCGACCCACCCCAACCCCACAAAAACCCTCACCGCGGTTCCGTCGCTCCACAGCCACGACTCGGCCCACGGAGGGCTGGCCGGGGTTGGTAGGGGGGCGGAGCCCCCTTACCTCGGGAGAGTGCAGAGAGGGCGGACAGCCCTCTCTGCAACGCCGTCACGGAGGAACAACACCCACAAAACCCCAGCCTTAGCTGAAGGCACCGCCCGCGCGTGGCGACACCGCCCCAATATCCCCCAGCCCTTGGCTGAAGGCAACGCCTCGCGCGAAGCCGACGGCCCGTCCATACAAAAAGGCTTAGGAGATATTCTCTAAAACCAAAGCAATCCCCTGCCCCCCCCCAATACACATGGTCACAATCCCATACCGCTGCTTGTTGCGACGCAACGCATAAGCACAAGTCAGCGTCAGGATGGCGCCAGTAGCCCCCAAAGGATGCCCCAGGGCGATGGCTCCCCCCATCGGATTTACCCTTGACGGGTCAATCCCCATCTTCTCAAAATCCCGCATACAGGCCAGGGCCTGAGGCGCAAAAGCCTCGTTGATCTCCACCAGATCCACATCGGCCCCGCGGATCCCGGCCTTGGCCAGCGCCTTGGTTACCGCGGGCACCGGACCCCAGCCCATGATCTGCGGATCACAGGCGGCGACCCCCATGCCCGCAATACGCACCAGTGGACGGGCATTTTCGCGAATCGCATCGCTCTCTTTGGCGATGATCATCGCGCCCGCACCGTCCACCACCGCCGAGGCGTTGCCTGCGGTGATCACCCCACCCTGCTCAAAAGCTGCACCCAGACGCGCCATCTTGACCAGGGAGGGCTCCTCCAGAATGTGCGTGTCGTGGGTGATGAAGTGGCCACCGTAGTCGGGCGATACCGCGACGGGGATCGTCTCCTCGCTGAAGTGTCCGGCATCGCGCGCGGCCTTCGCGTTTGTCTGGGAGCGATAGGCAAAAACATCACATTCTTCGCGGCTGATCTTGTAGCGGCGTCCCAGTTCCTCGGCAGTGTTGGCCATGGCCATCTTCGCGCTGGGATCGTACAGGCTCATCAGCAGCATGTCCTGCAGGTGGGTACCCGGGGGCAGGTTTTTGGCCTCGATCGGACCGTATTTCTGCACCGCCGAGCCGACCTTCTGGCCCCGGTAGTTGTAGAGGGCGAAGGGGTACTGCATACTCTCGGCACCCCCCACCACCGTAAAGGGCCGGTCATCATCTGCCCGCAGTCCGGCCAGCATGATCTCTGCCCCTACACAAATAGCCTCCGCGCCCGAGCCGCAGATACGCGCCACGGTCAGCGCGGGCACGTCCACACCCAGCCCGCCGCGCGCCCGCATTCCCTGCGCCCCGTAGATGGAGTCGCGGTGGGAGTGCTGGGCCATTCCCATCACCACATGCCCGATTTTGTCCGGGTCCACCGCCGTGTTTTCCAGGGTGCCCTTGACGGCCATCCCGCCAAGCTGCGTGGTGCTGTAGTGCGAAAAGAGCCCCGCCGCCTTGTTGTCGATGAGGATGTCCGCGCGAGGCGTCCGACGGCCTCCGTCAAGAATAACGATGCTTTCTGCCTTGATCATCGCTGACTCCTACTCGTGGAGGAAGGCCGCCGGTACCCGGGGCCCGTTCTGGGTGAAATTCTTCATGCCGATGTCCAAATCGACGGTACGCTTGCAGCGGCCAAAACCCTCGGCCTCGATCCGCAGACCTTCGTCCAGACTCAGGACCAGACCCCGCCGGAGCACGTCCACCAGGATCGCGTCGATGGCGCGCGAGTGATAGCCCAGGTCCACGGCGGGTAGTTTTTCGGGGACTGCCAGTGGGGAGGGGTCCACAGGAGATAGCTTAACTTCGCCAGAAATATGCTTCCGAAGAAGTGTTTTTGCGGCGGTGAAGGGATCGGCCTCGGGCTCACCGGTGGCCCAGCCCCAGGCGCAGGCCTCCTTCGCGCCGATGGACTTTGCGGTGCGCATCAGGTCAAAGGCGCGCTCCAGCCCGATGAGGCGAGGAAGGCGCTGCGTGCCGCCATAGCCGGGGATGATCCCCAGGTTTACCTCGGGCTGCCCCAGAATCAGGTTCTTGCCCACCACCCGTGCGTGGCAGCTCATGGAGATCTCGGCGCCGCCTCCAAGCACCGGGCCGTCGAGGGCCGCCACCACCGGCTTGCTGAGCGTCGCGATGGTACGCAGCACGGAGTGGCCGAAGTGGCAGATTTTTTCGCAGGCTTCCGGGGTGGGAAGGGCAGAGAGCTCGCCGATGTCTGCGCCGGCCAAGGCGCCGTCGTAGCTGGTGAAGACGATGCCCTTCACGCTGGGGTCGGCGTCGAGCTGCACCATGGCGCTCTGGATCTCTTCCAGGGTCAGCCGGTTCAGTGCATTGCGCACTTCGGGGCGTCGTACCCAGACAACAGCGAGGTCACCGTCATGTTCGACCAGCACATTACGGCGGAAGCTGGGCAGCTTCCGCTCGGTGATCATCACCGGTACTGGAAAACCGGCGTAGGTCGCTGCAAAACGGGTGCAGACGTCGTGGACGTAGTCCGCACCGTACTCCTCCGCCAGGCTCAGCAGGCCCTTCCGAAAACCCAGAGACATCCGGGTCAACCAGTCCATCTCTGAGGGCTCGCAGATCCCCTGCTCCACCACAAAATAGGTGCGCGCAAAGAGGACGGCCAGGATCCGGTCCAGTACCACCTTGCCAAGCGCCGCATCATAGGCGGCATTCCCCGGCTTTTTGGGATCGTGCCAGGCGTTGTTGCCCACCTCGGTCAGGATCGCTGGCGCCTGGAACCAGGGGCTGCCGGTCTTTGCATCCCGCATCAGCTCCTGACAGTGTACGGTCAACAGATTTCCCCGAGTCAAATCCATGACATTCAGGGGACCGCCGCCGCCGATGGCGTCGTTCACAATCGCGTCCACCTGTGCGGGCGTCGCGATGCCTTCCTGCACGATCCGCGCCGCTTCCGACACGTAGTTGCAGAAGACGTCGTCCGCTGCAAAACAGGGAGCATCGGCAGTGAGAATGGGAACTTTGCCCAGCTTCTTCAGCGTCTGGATCATCCGCTCGCTGGCGATGCCGTCGCCGGAGAGCACCACCTCGATCGGCAGGGCACGCCAGGCCGGGTAGAAGGGGTGGTTCACAAAACAGCGGCCGGGAATCTTGGTTTCCGCCGCGATCTCCGCCCGAGGAATGCCGGAGGTGGCAAAGCCGATCAGGCAGTCCGGCCGTACCACTTCTTCCAGGGTCGCCAGGATCTTCCGCTTGATCGGGAGGTTTTCGGTGGCTGCCTCCAGAACATAGTCGCAGTCGGCCAGATCCTGCAGGCGCAGGGTGGGGATCAGCGCCCCCTGGATGGCCTTCGCCGCACTCTCGGCCAACTTGCCGCGTGCAACCGCTTTTTTTACATAGCCCTGGATCCGGGCCATACCTGCATCCAGCGCTTCCTGGCGGATGTCGTTCAGGTAGACCTTGCCGCCTTCCTTGGCAATTGCGCTGACGAAGCCATATGCGAGGTCTGGGCCGATGGAGCCCGAGCCGATGACGCCGACGATCATAAGTCCTCCACCCGTGGGGTCCCGAAAAGGGGGAGGGTTTTAACCGGTTCTCAGAGACCCTGCCGGAATTCCGCGCAGATGGGGTCTTCCTCGCCGCGAAAGTCCCCAAATTGCTGCCGCAGCCAGGCAAGCACGTCCAGGGTCTGCTGCGTATCCAGGTGCTGATCGGGCATTTCCGGGCGATCTCCGCGAAGAACCATCCGCAATTCCTCATCGGTATGGCAGGGGACATGCTCGATCAGCGAGGGAGCGGAGGCGCCGCTGCCCTCTGGGCCGTGGCAGGCCACACAGCCATGTTCCGCGTAGATCGCCGCACCTTCGCCGGGATCCCCGCTCAGCATCGCAGGGGAGCCCTCCCCACATGCCCAAATCAGCAGCAGGCTCATGGGCAGTAGCTCGCGTCGTGACGTGCGATCGCTTTGCAGGAGCCGGTATCGCAGTAGCTGGCGTCGTTTCGGACGACTCCCTTGCAGTCATTGGTGTCGCAATAGCTGGCGTCCTTTCGGGCCGCTGCCTTGCAGTCATCACTCTGGCAGTAGCTGGCGTCCTGGCGCACGGCTCCCTTGCAGTCGCTGGTCTCGCAATAGCTGGCGTCGCCACGAACCAGCGCCTTACAATCTCCGGTATCGCAGTAGCTGGCGTCGCCACGCACGATACCTTTGCAGTCGCCGGAGCCCCAGGAGCGGTAGCCAGCCGCATGTGGTGGGGCAGGGGTGCCCGCCGAGACCAAGGGGAGGAGCAGAAGGAAGAGGGAGAGGCTGCGCATCCGGATCCTGCGACCGTCGGAAAGGGCGGCCGTTCTTCTTCTATAGCCTGCGCGCTGCCAGATGGCCGCCTGCCCATGAAGGAGGATAACAGGGCTGGATGCAGCTTGTTTTCCTTCACGGCTCCGGTCTACACAGTGGTTTTTGGGAGCCTCTGCGAGCAGAATTCTCGGGTACATCCTGGGCTCCCTCCTATCCGGGGCGCTGTGGGGTGCCGGGGCATGCCCGAGATCGTGTGGAAGATCTGGCCACCTACCTGGATCTTTTGTTACCACCTCACCCTGTGCTGGTGGGGCACTCTCTCGGCGGAGCGCTCGCGCTGGAGCTGGCCCTTCGTCGGCCGATTGCAGGGTTGATCCTGCTGAACACGGGCGGACGCCTTCGGGTGTGGCAGGCGCTCCTGGAGGGGATGGAGGAGGCGGCGCGTTCGGGGATAGCTGCGCAGGTATCTGCTTCGGCCTGCCAGCCGGAGACCGACCCGCTGCTGATTCAGCTTCTGGAAAAAGTGGAGTCTGAAGTTCCACCAGAGGCGGCCCTGGCCGACTGGCAAGCATCCAATCACTTCGATCGCCTATCGGACATCGAGCGGATCGCCGTGCCGACGCTCGTCTGTGGTGGCGGGCGTGACCTGCTCACCCCGCCCAAGTATGCCCAGACCCTGGCAGCGAAGATCGTGGGTGCGCGCCTTGCGATGCTTCCGGAGGGAGGGCATATGATGCCCCTGGAGCAGGCTCCCTGGGTTGCGGCGCAGATCGTGGAATTTTTACGGACGCTGTCTTGAATAATACCGTGACTCTGTTGTGAGTCACTAGCGCGGAGGCCCCTGTTGGACAGCTTGGACTTGCTCGCAACCCTGCGGGGACTGGTGGCGGCGGCGGTGAACGAGGTGCTTGGCCTGATCCGCCTTCATCCCATGCTTTTCGGCCTTATTCTCGGCATTCTCTGCACGGGGCTGTTGGCACACCGGGAGCTTGGGCTACCGTGGCCCAACGCCATCTATGAGACGGGACGCATCTTTTTTGATGGGGCAGACACTTCGGTGGGGGCAAACCAGGGGGCACCAACCTGGGTTCTGACGCTCCTGTGGGGAGATCGTTTTCTGGCCCCGCTGGTGGCGGGTGGCACCATGCTGGAGCTGATCCACCGCCTGAGCCGTCATGGCGCCGTACGTCCCTGGTGGCGACGGCATGTGATCGTGATCGGGGCGGGGAACCTGGGGACTGCCCTGGCACGGCACCATGCCCGGCGTGGGCGCCGCGTGGTGATCATCGAGCGGGATGGTGCCAACCCCAACCTCGAAGGGCTGCGCACGGAGGGGGTGACGGTGGTGGAGGGGGATGCGCGGCAGGGCGAAACCCTGCTGCGGGCCCGCGCCGGTGTGGCGAGGCGTATCATTGCTGTTTCCGGCGATGATATTGCAAATTTTGCGTCTATCCTCCATGCTTCCCGACTTGCCAAACATCCGATCCATGCGCACGCACACATCGGCGATCCCGACCTGCGCGCACGGCTGGGACCGGTGCTGGCCGGGCGATTTGCCCTGCAAGAACCGCTGTTCAGTGGCTTTGAAGTTGCCGCGGTGGACCTGCTCTCTCGCCATGAGCTCTTGCGGGGTCAAGGGCCGCACATCCTGGTGGTGGCGGGCTATGGGCGCTTCGGGCAGGCGGTGGTGGGCGAGGTGCTGCGCCTTCATGGGCAGCGGGCGGATCTCTCGGTTTGGATTGTGGATCCTCGGCTGGAGCAGATCCCGCTCTCCCCGCTGGTGCAGGCGTCGCGGGCAGACGGAAAACTCCGTTTGATGGACATGGATATGCTGGATGACCGGGTACTGGCAGCCATGCACCAGAGTATGCAGGCGCATACGCGCGTGGATTTTGTTCTATGCACTGATAACGACGGAAAAAACCTGGCTTTTGCATTGGCGATGCACCATGCCCTGGGCGGGCACTGCGCGGCCTTGCGGATTGTTGCGCGGATGATCGAGTGGTCCACCGCCGAAGGGCAAGCGCTGCCGGGGGTGGAGGTCGTGTCGATCAAAGATCTGGTGCTGGAGGGGCTCTGTAAGGGGAGTTAGAGGAAGAAGACGGACTTTTGCTCAGAGTGGTGCGCCGGGTTCGGTGGGTTGGACCAGCCGCCAAAGGGCGACCGTCTTCCGACGCAGATCGTCGTAGTCCAGGTCTTCAAGGGGACGTTTGGGGTCGGGCAGGCCGGAGCGGATGGGGGGCCCTTGGTCCAGTGTGCCCGGCGCCAGCGGTCCCAACACCGTGGTGCGCAGTGGCGCCGGTGGATTCTGGCGCGCCATACACAATTCCAGGCCTGGTTCCGGACTTACCCCGTCCCAGGCCTTTGCCACCGAGATGAGTGCGGCGACCGAGGCCGCCGTGTCGGTGTCTTCCGCCCAGCCAGCCTGGAGGCGATCTGAGGGAAAAGAGCCGATGGTGGCGCAGATCCAGCCATCGCCACGTGCGATGTTGGCCACACGCATCTGGCGCATACGTTTCTCAAAAAAATTGAGGGGCTCCTCCTTTCTCAAGCCGTAGCAGTCCCGCTTGAGATCCTCCATAGAGATGGCCTCGGGCCCTCCGGGGGGCAGCTCGATCCCCAGCATGGCTGCCGGGCAGCCCAGGAAAATGCTAAGAACCCACATGCTGCTTTTTTCCTTTGCCTGGGCGGCGGAAGTCTGCCAGAGCTGGTCCACCGATGCTACCACAACCGAGCTGGGGGATCTGAGTGTGGAGTCCTCCGGCATCGTAGAGTCACCGGTGGAAGCCGGTCTCTTTTATAGCCTGGACGACGCGGGAAACGATGCGGTGCTCCATCTTTTTACCCTCGAAGGCAGCGTCGAGGGCAACCAGACCATTGAAGGCGCCGAAAATGTGGACTGGGAAGACCTGGGAGCTGGCCCCTGCGTGGGTGGGGTGGCGGGAGAAGCCTGCCTCTATATTGCCGATATCGGCGACAACAACAAGGAGCGCGAGACGCTTACCCTCTACCTGGTACCCGCCTCCCGGGCGATCAACGCCGCGGCCACTGCTTGCCCCATGCGCTACCCGGATGGCGAGCACCAGGACGCTGAGGCGCTGCTGGTCTCTCCCGACGGCACGGTGAGGATCGTCACCAAAGAGTCGAACGGAAACGCCAAGATCTACCGCCTGGATGCTCCACCCTGCGAGGGGGATGGTCTGCTAGTGGAGGAGGCCGAGCTGAACTTGAGTGGCGATGCCGAGGAGGATCGCAAGGTGACGGCGGGCGCGATGAGTGCGGACGGCAGCCTCGTCGTGCTGCGCTCCTACAGCCAGGCCTGGCTGTGGCGCGGCTGCAGCTTGGACTGGGGAGCCAGCCCGGAAAAGCTGGATCTGGGCGCACAACCTCTGGGGGAGGCCATCGCATTTACCGCTGATCGGGCGCTGGTCACCAGCTCCGAGGGAGAGCCTTTCCGGGTGTGGGAGCTGCCCTGTACGGAGCTTGCCGAGGTCACCTGCCCATCCTGCGGCTGTGGAGAGGGGAGTTCCTGGCTTCTTCTCGGCATGTTGGGTATGTGGCGCCGTCGTCGCCCTTGACAGGTCAAGGGAAAGAGACCGTGGGGTGGGGCGTCATCGGTGTCAACGGAGCCGGTTCGGAGTTGCCAAGGTTCATCCGAACCAGATCCAGCTCCAGTAGATCGCCGGGTGGATGCACCGGGCGGGGCAGCGACGGTTGCCGCGGTGGAACCGGGCCCCCGGGTTGGAGGGGCAGGCCGATACGTTCCGAGCCCAGCCCTTGGTCCAGCAGAAAGGCCTCGATGGTGGCCACTTGTTGGGTCCACCAGTAGGGGTCGGCGCGCCGGATCCGGCCCGGCACCAGGATCACCACCTGCGCATCCGGCTGCGTTTTGAGGTAGGCCGCAACCCGCTGAAGGGTGAGGATGCCACCGTCGCTCAGGGTCCGGCCATCCCGCAAAAACAGTGGCTGGCTCAGGGAGGGCGGGTTGGTCCCTCCTTCCACACTTGCGGGTAGAAGTCCGCCGGGATCCACAGATTTTCCTGGATCAGCAAAGGCGAACAGAGCCAGCAGCAGGAGCATCAGAACCTCAGCTACAGAGGAAGAATCTCCCCCACCAAACAGGGTTTTTTGCCGGAGACAGCGAAGTGGAGCACATCGCCCTGACGCCCGGCGCTGAAGGTCACCTTTCCAGGAAGGGGGATGGGCGCGACAAAGCGTACTTCCAACCTACCAGAGGGGGGAATGTCTTCGTCGAGTTCGGCCATCGCACGCCCCAGTGTCCACCATCCGTGGACGATGGGCCGGGGAAAGCCGAAAAGGCGAGCTCCCACCCGAGAGATATGGATGGGGTTGTAGTCTCCACTCACTTCGGCGTAGCGAAGCCCCTGGTCCGCAGGCACCTTCCAGGCGGTGGAGCGGCTCCAGGGAAAAATCTTCTGGGGAGGCGGCTGCTTTTCTTCGCCGTGGCCACGGATGGCGCGGGAGAGGATGGTGGTGGTGGCCTCGTAGACCACCTCCTCACCGGAGAGAATGGTGCTTCGTAGGTCCACTTCTCCGCCGCTACGCACCACACGGTGTCCCTCCACCACACAGCGGGCGGAAAGCGGCTCGTCAGCATGGATAGGCCGTCGCCAGCGGATCTGTTGGCGGGTATGGACGATGCCGGTAACTGGAAGGGGGAAGGCGGCATCTTGAAAGATGGCCAGCTGCAAAGGCTGAGCGAGGAGTGCCGGCCAGGTCAGGGGCAGGGGGTTGCTCCGTGCGTAGCCGCAGACCCGACGGAAGGCCTCCAGATCCCCGGAAAGGGAGCGGGCACTGGCCTCGATACGGGGGATGCTCTCCCCCGGTCCCAATTTTTTTGTCCGTTTCAAAAACAGCTTCCAGAGGGGAACCTCGGGAGCCCGCTCGAAATTCAGCGCCATGGCAACTCCATCGCCCAGGCCACCGGCCAGGCACTGCCACGATTTCCAGGGATCTCCCTGCCTTCTGCATCGGTCACAAAGTTGTCCTGGTCGGCAAAGGCGCGCTCGCCGTTCTGGCGCCCGTCGCGCTGGCGCATGGGCTCCCTCTTCCCGCCCACCAGCAGCTCCACCACCTCGTGCGGGCCAGGCCGCAGATCCACAAGGGCACCCTTCCGATCGGCGGACATCAATTGCTCCTCATTGCCGATGGGGTCGGCCACAGTCTTGGCCTTCAGCGTCCAGACTAGCATGGAGATGGGATCGCGGCCGGGATGGGCCGCTGCCAGCAGGTCCTGGTAGCCGAAAAACTGCTTGCCAATATCGTTCTGGTTCACCGGACCCGCCATCAGGCAGATGCCGGCAGTCAGATCGCAGCCCGGGGGAAGGTCGATACATCCCGCCAGCTCACAGACCAGCGCACTCCGCGCCGCAGCGGCACCGGTGGCGCGTACGGCCTGCCAGAAATCCAGCCCGGCCGCCTCGACTTCTTTGCGGGAGATCCCACCCACATAGATACGCTGCCCGGCCAGTGCAAAAGCCTTCTTGCCGCGGGCCGCGTTGCCAGAAAGTGCCTTTCCCGTCGGCAGATCCGCCCAGAGCGGCAGGTTTTTCACCACTTTTCCGGTGATGTCTTCCAGCTCGGTGCGCACCGCGCGCAGGCGCTCCTTGCCACCGGGGGTCAGCACGTCGATGCGGTCCAGGATCAACAGCTCCTTCGCGCGCTCCCGCTCGATGCCGGTCCAGCGATAGAAGGCGTTGTAGGCGGCTCTTCCCGCCATCTCCGTCAGCGCGTCGGGCACATCCATGTCCTGGCGGTGCTGGTAGGCCGGCGGCGCCTTCTCCTCCGCATTCACGCCCGGCTGGATACGCTCGCTGCGGGCGGCAAGCAGGTTTGCCCCGATCTTCCTACAGAGTTTTTCGGGAATCGGAGAGGGCTCCGCCACGGCGCCTACCTGCGCCACCAATGCGATGCGCCAACCGGCCGCTCGCCGTTCATCGGTCAGGCCGACCAGCGCCTCGATCTCCGCCAGCACCGCCTGGTTTTCGGCCTGGCGCACCGGCCCGGAGAAAGGTGCCATCAGCACATTGGCCCGGCGTTGGCCCGCGGAGGCCAGGAAGCTCGCCCGCTCCATGGCGTCGGCCCAGATGCCTACGTGCAGGTGCTGCAGGTAGCCGATGGTCGGGATGTCATCGGTGTGATGAAAACGTTTGTTCCAGGCACGTTTTGGAACGGTGAGCAGACTCGAAACCGGCTGGTGGCCGATAAAGGTCAACAGAAAGGTGAAGGGGGTGCGGTAGGGCCGCGACAGGCCCACATGGCTGTACTGTACGCCCGACAACACCGGACGATCCAGTCCTTTGAGTTTTCTCAACAGCTCGGCCAGCCGAAGGGACTCCTCGGGGCCGACGGTGACCTGGTGGTGGCCGCGGTAGTTGGTGGACTGCCGGGAGCTCAGAATTCCCAGGCTGGCCTCTTCAAAAAGGGCCTGCTCCGTGGGTGACGTACCAGCCACGAAGCTCTCTGGCGGCGCCAAAGACAGCAGGGTGGCGGCGGCGTTGGCCTCCTCCATGCTGATCGACAAACGCCTTCGATAGCCGACGGGAGAGCTGGTCTCCAGGCGTTGGGGAAGGTGGTAGCGGTTGCGATGTTCTCCCTCCTCGGCAAAACGGGCGGCGCGGGCCACCCGCTGCTCGGGCGGGGGGAGGGGGATGGGGAGGAGGGAGACAGGCTTCTG
>CAITDR010000139.1 GCA_903891165.1 uncultured Pseudomonadota bacterium | reverse complement strand
TCAGGTCATGCGGACTGGCATCCCGACGCCGACACCGACGGCTATGGCGACGACAAGACCACGTTGGCGGCCTGTGATGCCCCGACAGGCTACCTCGCCGATGACAGTGACTGTGACGACGCTGCCTCCACCATCCATCCCGGTGCGGCCGAGGTCTGCGATCCCCTCGATCGCGACGAAAACTGCAACCTGCTCGCGGATGACGACGACAGCACTGTTCTCTCCGGCACCCGCCTGACCTGGTACGCCGACGCGGACGCCGATGGCTACGGGGACAGCACCCGGCCCTCCTCCTCCTGCAACCTGCCTTCCGGCTACAGCGCCACTACCGGCGACTGTGACGACAGCAATGCGTTGATCTCCCCGGCAGGCACCGAAGTCTGTGATACGGCCAATGCCGACGAAGACTGCGATGGCCAGGTGGATGATGCCGACACCTCCGTCGCTTCTTCCAGTCGTTTGTCCTGGTATCGCGACCAGGATGGGGACAGCTTTGGTGCGGGTGCGGTACGTCTGGCCTGCGACCCCACCGGCAGCGAGGTGGCGAACCGGACGGACTGTAACGATGGATCGGCCGCGATCAATCCGGCCTCTGTGGAGATCTGCGATGCCGCCGATACCGACGAGGACTGCTCGGGTCTCAGCGACGACGCCGATCCGGGTCTGGACGCCAGCACCCGCAGCAGCTGGTGGTACGACGGCGATGAGGATGGTTTTGGTGATCCGGCGATGCAGAGCCTCGCCTGTGACCTGCCCCCTGGCTACGCGGCGCTGGGCGAGGACTGCGATGACGGAAACGTAGCGATCAACCCCGGTGCTCAGGAGATCTGTGATGCTGCCAATCAGGACGAGGACTGCAACGCCCTTGCGGACGACGCGGACGGCGGTGTGGATCCCTTCACCTACGGCAGGTGGTATCTGGACGGGGATAGTGACGGCTATGGCAGTACCAGCATGGACTATGCCTGCGATCTACCTGCAGGCTATGCGGCCACTTCTGACGACTGCGACGATCTCCTTGCCGACGTAAACCCCGGCGGTCAGGAGGTCTGCGACGCGGCGGATCTGGATGAGGACTGCGATGGGCTGGTCGAAGATGACGATCCCTCCACGGATCCCTCCACCACCTCCACCTGGTACAGTGACGGGGACGGAGATGGCTACGGCACCACCGGTACGATCGTCGCCTGCAACCAGCCGGTGGCCTATGCCGGGGCAGCGGGTGACTGTGACGACGCAGACATGACCAGCTACCCCAACGCAGCCGATGCCTGCCGCGACGGGGTGGACCACAACTGTGTGGCGGACTGTGCCTACAGCGGTGCCATCGCCGATACCACGGCGGATGTGACCTATACCTCCACCACCAGCTTCACCACCGGCTTCCTCGGCGGCAACCTGACCGGTGGCAAGGACATCAACGGGGACGGCTACCCGGACGCCGCCATCTCGGACCGTCTCTTCGATGCCTCCACATCCAGTCAGAACATCGGGAAGGTCTACCTGCTCTCCGGGAGTTCGACTGGGCTCTCAGGTACCATCAGCTCCCCCACGGCCCTGGTCTCCGGGGACTTTGCCGGGGATCGTTTGGGCGGCGGCGTCGGAATGGTGGAGGACCTGGATAGTGATGGAGACGATGAGCTTTTGGTGGGTGCTTACCTGGACAATTACACCAGCCGTTCGGACGCAGGTTCGGCCTTCCTGTTTCGCGGGGCACTCAGCAGCCAGACCCTCCTGCCGGCCAATGCCGCGATCACCGTCCAGGGGGATCTGGCGGGCGATTTTTCGGGTTGGATGGTGGATGGAGCGGGAGATCTCACCAACGACGGGACGCCGGACTGGATCGTCTCTTCCTACTTCGCATCTTCCAAAGCGGGGAAAGTGGCGGTGGTGAGCGGGGCGCTGGCCAACGGCAGCTACCTGTTCAGCAACATGGCGGTGGTGATCTCGGGTACCACGGCCAGCGACCGCTTCGGGGCCTGGGCCGAGGGGGATATCGACATCAACGGCGACGGGATCAGCGATCTGGTGGTGCTCGCCGTCGGCACTGCTCATGCCTACGTCTTCACTGGAAATGTGAACGGAAATACCAGCTATGCCAATGCAGATGCGGTGATCAGCTCGGTAGCCTTGACTGCCAATACCTCTTCTTTGGAGGCCAACTGCATCGGCTGCGTGGACGCCGGCGGCGATGTCAACGGCGATGGCTACGAAGATCTGATCCTGGGCACCGATGGCTACGACAGCAGTGGCGGAACCGATATCGGCGCGACCTTCCTGATGACGGGGCCGATCACCGCCAACACCTCCACCAGCAATGCCGCAGCAACCATCGTGGGTACCGCCGCCTTTGACTACGCCGGACGTGCGGTGGCGGGGGCGGGCGACGTCAACAGCGATGGCCTGGACGATATTCTGGTGGGGGTACCGGGCTACGACGTGACCGGGGGGGAGGGTCTGGTGGCCCTGGCCTATGGTCCTGTAGCGGGGACTACCGTTGTGACCAGTCTGCCGCGTTTTGTGGGAAGTAATGCCAACGGCAGCTTGGGGGCGGCGCTGGCGGGTATCGGCGACGTAAACCTGGATGGAGGCGGGGACTTTTTGATGGGGGCACCCAACGCCACCGCGGGTGGTACCACCCGCTATGGAAAGGCCTTCCTCTTCCTGGGGAACTGGGACTGATGGCTGCACTGGACCTTCTCGCAGAGGCGGGTGATCCGGGTCTGGATGGCTGGACCCTTCGCCTTGTGCCTATGGGTATTGTGCCCGTTCCTACCGGAAAACTGTCTGTCTCAGATCCACTGAACAGCGAGGTTCCGCGCAGCCAGCCCGCTCCGGCGGACAGCCATGCCGTCCATGCAGTGATGCTGGAGCCGGTGGGTAGACCCCAGCTGGGGCGGGTGGCTGCCCTTCTTGTGGAGTTTGCACCTGGCCGTCCCGAGACTTGGGAGTTGGTAGCGACGATAGCGATCGGCGAGCTGATCTGTATTGCCGATGCAGACGCCCGCTATCGTGTGGAAGAGTGGGCCGAGGACGGCAAGTATATCCAGGGTTTTCTGGAGGATATGGTGGAGCCCGCCATGCTGCATCACGGACGCTGGCGTAGCCATGGAAAAGTGGAAATCGAGGGGCAGCATATGTTGCTGGCCGTCAACGGCAACGGCCCCGGCAGCTACCGCCTCTACAGAGGAGCGGCCGGGGGCGAGGAGCTGTGCCTGCTACTGGACCTGGAGCTGCTCGCTTAGTTGCAGCTACCGCCCACCCGCTTCAGGCCGGCCTGGATCTCCACGGTGAGCTCGGGGTCGGCCCCCACACTCAGCGCGCGGCAGAAGTCGCGGCGGGCGCCATCGCTGTCGCCTACCTTCATCGAGGCATAACCCCGGCCGTAGACCGCTTCGGCATTGCCCGGGCTGGCCTGGACCGCCTGGTCAAAGAGGTTGCGGGCTTTGCTGGCGTCCCCTTTCTCTACCGCGGCCCAGCCCTGTTTGACCAGGGTTTTCCCGCTGGGAGGCTTGGGCGTCGGTGCAGGCGTCCCTCCGGTGGGCTTGGTGCCTGCCGTGCCCGCGGTGGGCTTGGTGCCCTGGGTGCCGGTTGTTCCTGTACTTCCGGTGGGAGGCGGGCTGGTCCCGGCGCCGGTACTTCCCGTTGCTGCTGCAGGGGGAGAGCTGCCTGGGGTGGAGGTGCCCGCGGGGGGAGCTGTGCCCGCGGGGGGAGCTGTGCCCGTGGCGGGGGAGCTGCCGCTGGGGCTTTCAACCGGCTTGGCCGCCGCATCGCTGGGACTGACGCCCGTGCTGCCAGAGCTTCCGGCAGGGGTGGGGTCCACCTTGAGGTTGCCGGGGTTTGGCGCAGGGGGGTTGAGCTGACTCCAAGCCAGGACTGCCGCGATGGTGATCACCACGGCGCCCAGACCGGCAATCGCCCACACCCAACCGGGGGTTGCCCGGTCGCCATCGCCATCGCCGTTGTCCGCGCGGGCAGGTGGGGGCTCGGGGCTGATGGTCACCCGGGGGGTAGGACCCAGCACCGGCTCGGGGGGAGGGGGGACCTTCAGCGCGTCGATGTTGGACGGTGCTTCCTGGGTTTCCTCGTCAGAGAGATCGTCCCGGCGGCGCCGCTGGCGCATCTGGATGACCGGCGGGCGCACTTTGCCGACGGGCTGTAGCTGGACGGCTGCAGAGTCGTAGCCCGCGCCAGAATTGAGGAAGGTGGACTCCAGGGTCTCGTCCGCGTTGTCCAGACCGGCGCTGCTGGCGCTGTCGATGGCTACCGCAGATCCGGGGTCTTCATCGGATTCTCCGAAGTTCATGGAAGGGCCCGAAGCCTCTTCGCCAGCCCCCGGCGCATCCATGGGGAAGCTGGACGGCATCTCCTCTTCTTGGGGCACCGGATCGCTGGGAAGGGGAGGGAGAACGTCCACAAGGCCAGGACGTCTGGCGGGGGCACTGTCCTTGAAGGACAGCCCAAGCCTCGCGGCGGGGACCACCCCGGCTTCGGAAGCGGAGTCCATCTCCATGTCCACAGACTGTTCTTCGATCGGGCTGCGGCTACGTTCTTGGAAGACCGGTTGTTGCAGCGGAATGTTCGGCTGGTTCACCCGGTCCGTCAGCAGCAGGCCTGGGGAGGAGGGGTCTGGGAGGGCAGAACGTGGCGTGAATTGCTGGTGCTCAAAGGTGGAGGGAGTCTCCTCCATCGGCACCACATCCATGTTGTCCCATCGAGGAAGTGCAGGCTCTTTCTTACCTTTCAGGGCGTCGGATGCCGCAAAAAAACGCTCGAGATCCGGACGGTCGCCGATGGCCTGCCAGCGCATGCCGTGTACGGAAAAGAGGTCCTGGCGATTCACCCGGTGTTCAAGAATCCACCGGTACAAGGTACCCAGATCGGGCACCTCATAGATCTGCGCCTGCTGCTGGATCAAGCGGATCATCTCCCCCGAAGGGATCAGCGGCAGCTGGTCGCCCCCCCGCGCCGGTGGCTCCAGCGACCGGGACGCCGCTTTGGCGGCCGCCGGTGCCGGAGGAGAGACCGGATCCACACCGAAGGTGTGGCCACAGGAGGAACAGCGGAACTTAAGCCCGCGCGAAGAGCGGGAGCGGGAGGAGGAGGGGGGGTCGATGTGATACCGGCTCCCACAGCGCGGGCAGGTGATTTCCAAGCTATCCCCCGTTCATTTCCTTGAGCTTTTTCTCGATGGCCGGCGCGTCTTTCGGCTTGCCTTCCAGATACTTCTGGAAGTACTCCCGCGCTCCGGCGAAGTCGCCGTCTGCCATCAGAATATTCCCGAGCGTCTTCAGCACGTCCCCCTTGCCAGCCCCCAGACGGACCGCCTCTTCCAAAGAAGTACGTGCATCCGCCGAATTTCCCGCATTGAACTGAGCGAGGCCTTGCTTTGCTCTGATATTTCCGTTTTTTGGCTCTTTCTTTGCAGCCGCAGCGTAGGCGGTGACCGCTTCCGCCCAGCGTCCGGCGCGCGCCGCGGCATCACCTGCCTCGACATAGTCCGACGCGGTGGAGGCCGCTGTCGCTGCCGCGGGGGTGGCTCCCGGGGTGCCGGGCTTGGGAGCGTCGCCACGCGGACCCACAGGCGTGAGCACAGGGGCATCAGGAGTCTTGGGGGGCTCCGGAGGCAATTCCGCGGGCTGCATCGTGTTCTTCAGGTCGTTGCGCAGCTTGTCCCGGTCCACGGGCGCCTGCCCGGACGGTGCCGGCGCGGGTGCTGGAGCAGGAGCTTGCTGGTCGGCCCACCAGATCCCGGCCGCCAAGGCCAGGATCACCACCACCGCGGCGATGATCAGGTTGGTGCGGTTTGGCTGGCTGGCCTGGCTACCAGCGGCTGGTTGCGATGCCGTACCCGACTTCCCGCTATTACTTGGCTTGTTTTTCTTGGGGCTGTTCTGGGGCGGGTCGATGCCCAGACCTTCGGGAAGAGAGGGGGTCTCCATCCGCGGGGTCTTGGTGGACTCCGGGCGCGGCTCCTCGGCCGGGCGGGAAGACATATCGGCCAGAAGCTGGTCGTAGGTCTCCACAAAGAAGATATCCAGATCAGAGATCTCCCCGATCACCTTCCAGGATTTGCCATCGAAGGAGATCAGATCGGCCGGAGTCACCCGTCCATCCTGGATGTATTTCCGCAGGGTCTTCAGGTCAGAGAAGTCATAGATCAGCCCGATCTTGACCTTGACTTTCCATGCGTTGATACCCACTTTCCGGAAATCCAGCGTAGGTGCGCGTTGCGCTGCTTCCGCCGCGGTCAGCTTTTGCACACGCTGGGGCGAGGCCACCTCGTAGGAGGGGCCGTCGTCCTCCGTCGAGTTTTGGGGAGGAGGAGCATTTCCTGCAGCCGCAGCCGCAGCACGCCGTGCTTCTTCCTCCTTTTTTGCGCCGACACGTGTGGGCTCGTCATCCCACTCAGACCCTTGCGGGGTGCTGATCATGGCTGGCTGTGCATTCTTGTCGGTGGAGTAGACCACGAACTGGTGCTTACACCGCGGGCAGGTGATTTTCGCACCTCGGCCCGAGATCTTGCTGTCGTCGATCTTATACCGGGATTTGCAGGACTCACAGGTGACGATCAACCTGGTCTCCAAGCTCAAGAGGGTTCAAAGCACGATTTCCAGTTTTGCTGCGATAGCGTAGATTGTTCTGGGACCGTGTTTAGGGAAAGTGATGACTAATTTCAGATTCTGGAGGGTACCCTCCTTCTTGGAGATCGTACCGATCCCAAGCAGCGGGTGCAGTACCCTCATACCCACCCGGAAGGACTCAGGCGAGTCCGGAACCATCGTGCGGAGGTCTCCACGCGCATCATCCTCCTCTTCTAACACATCCGCAGCAGATGTATGTACTGCGGGCGCTGTCGAAAGGCGAGGAACGGAAGGAGGTGGGCTGCTGCGCCCAGCCAGCCAGGCCGGCGGGGAGGAGCGGGCGGGCGCCGGCTCAGCGGTCTTCCGCGACAGCCAAGAGGGGGCCGACCATGCGGGGGGAGGGGGAGGACGAGAGGAGGGCGACCGCGGCAGCCACAGCCGATCCTGCTCCGAGAAGGCATCCGCAGGGATCTCCCG
This sequence comes from uncultured Pseudomonadota bacterium, assembly GCA_903891165.1. Classification (GTDB taxonomy): domain Bacteria; phylum Myxococcota_A; class UBA796; order UBA796; family SXON01; genus CAITDR01. The sequence continues at coordinate 7,552 of CAITDR010000139.1, read as the reverse complement.
GACAAATTGGGAGATCTCGGTGTCGCCCCAGCCGCCTTCAGGGAAGCGGCGGCGTGCGGGCCAGGAGATGCTCAGCCGCTCCCGGGCACGGGTGAGCGCGACGTAAAAAAGCCGTCGTTCCTCTTCTTTTTCACGGTCCCCTTCTGCCCTGGAGTGAGGGAAGAGTCCCTTCACCAGCCCTGCCACAAAAACGACAGGAAATTCCAGCCCTTTGGCCAGATGTGCGGTGAGGAGGGTCACCGAGCCGCCTTCGGCATCGGGAAGCTCGTCCGATTGCCCAGAAAGGCTGGCCCGATCGACAAAGTCCCGGAGCGCCTCTACGGGCTCCTGGTGGGACAGATCCTCGGCGGAGCGGGCAAGCTCCTCCAGATTCTCCAGCCTTCCTCTTGCTTCTTCGCTATTCTCGTTCTCCAGCTCCTCTTGGTAGCCGGTCTCCTTGGCCACATAGAGGACCAGCGCCGAGGGTGGCATGGATCGTGCAGCAATATCCAGCCGCTGAAGCAACAGATCCAGTGCAGCAAATGCATTGGCAATCTTCCCTTTGCCCATGCCCATCTGCTTGGCCGCCTCGCGGAAGGGCACGCCGAGTCGCGCCGCCTCCTCCTTCAGCCCATCCAGCGTTTTTTCGCCGATCCCGCGCGTGGGCACGTTCACGATGCGCTGAAAAGCCATGTCATCCGCCGGATTCAGCACCAGCTTGATGTAGGACATGACATCGCGCACCTCCCGACGCTCGTAGAAGCGGCGTCCCCCCACCAAGGCATAGGGGATCTGGGCTGCAGTCAGCGCCTGTTCGAAGGGACGGCTGTAAGAATTCGTTCGGAAGATAATGGCAAAGTCGGCAGGGCGATAGTGACGCAGTTGACGACGGATCTCGCCGACCACCTTGCCCGCCTCATCCTGCTCGTCGGTGCCCTGGATCAGCCGGAGGGGCTCTCCGCCCGGCTCGGAAGTCCACAGGGTCTTCTCTTTTCTGTCCCGGTTCAGGCGCACCACACCGGAGGCGGCCTTCAGAATTGTGCCGGTACTTCGATAGTTCTGCTCCAGCTTCACCACGGATGCGTCGGGAAAGACTTTTTCGAAGTCCAGGATATTGCGGATGTCCGCGCCGCGAAAAGAGTAGATAGACTGGTCATCATCGCCGACCACCGCCAGATTTTGCGGGCGGGGATTGCCGTAGGCATCCACCCCATCCCCCACCAACAGCCGCAGCCACTGGAACTGAGCGGGGTTGGTGTCCTGGTACTCATCCACCATGATGTATTGAAAACGCCGTTGCCACTTCACCAGGATCTCCGGGCTCTGTTCCCAAAGCTCGATCACCCGGCCGATGATGTCGTTGAAGTCCAGCGCGTTTGCCGCCCGCAGGCGCTGCTCGTAGGCTTTGTAGACCTTGGGCGTGGGATCGGAAGGAGGAAGGCGGAGGAGCTCGGGGGCACGGCGTTCGTTCTTGGCGCGATCGATGGCACCGCGCAGGTTCTGAGGCGTGTGCTCCTTGGGGTTGGCGCCGATGCTGCGATCTTTGAGGATCTCCTTGAGGACTCGCAGCTGATCATCATCATCCCAGATCGCAAAATCCCGTGTAAAACCCAGTGGCTCGATATCCTGGCGCAGAATCCGCAGGCAGATGGAGTGAAAGGTGCCCAACCACAGCTTTTTGGAGGACTCCCCAATCAGCTGGTGCAGGCGCTCCTTCATTTCTGCGGCAGCTTTATTGGTAAAAGTGACAGCCAGCACATTCCAGGCTGCGACGTCCGGTCGGGCATCCAGCAGATAGGCAATGCGACGCGTAAGTACACGGGTTTTGCCAGAGCCCGCCCCGGCCAGGATCAGAAGGGGACCCTCCAGCTGCTGCACGGCGCGGCTCTGATCGGGGTTCAGACCCCGCAGCAGAGGATGTTCACTCACGCGCCCCCCTTCAGACGTTTTCGAAGCCGCTCCGCCGAGCCCTTGCTGATACGAAGAGGAGGACGTGCCACCGCAATTGATCCATCCGGCACTTCCTCAGTGACGACACTTCCGGCGCCCACAATGGCATCACGCCCGATCCGCACCGGCGCAACCAGTGCGCTGTTGGATCCGATAAAAGCACCCGGCCCAATCTCGGTGCGGTGCTTGTGAAAACCATCGTAGTTACAGGTGATTGTGCCCGCACCGATGTTCGCGTCCTCGCCCACTTCCGCATCGCCCAGGTAGGTCAGATGGCTGGCCTTGGCGCCCCGATGCAGCTGCGTGTTTTTCACCTCTACAAAATTCCCTACCTTCACCTTGGCTTCCAACACGGTGCCCGGCCGCAGGTGGGCCATCGGGCCCGCCTGGGCACCGCTGTGGAGCACCGCCCCCTCGGCCACCGTCCCCGCCAAGAGCGTCGCAGCTTTTTCAACAACCGTATCCCGTACTACACAATGCGGTCCCACCGTCCCGGCGATCCGGCTTTTCCCTTGGAGCAGACTTCCAAAGCCCAGCCGTGCATCGGGCTCCAGGTGCACATCGACCTCGACCTCCACGCTGTCCAGATCGGGGAAGTCCACCCCTTTGAGCGCCCAGCCGCGGTTCACCCGACGCCGCAGCAGCAGCCTGGCCTCGGCCAGCGCTGCCCGGTCGTTGATCCCCATAAACTCCTGGGCGGAGAAGCCGGATAGTGCACGGGCACCCGTCGTCACCAGATCGGTGATGTAGTATTCGTTCTTGGGCGGGTGGGGCTGCAGGTCCGCGAGGGACTCCCGCAAAAAGGCAGCTTCAAAGACATAGGCGCCGCTGTTGACCTCGCGGATGGCCGCCTCTGTGGGCCCACAGTCCGCCTGCTCCACGATGCGGATGCCCGCTTCAGAGCGCACAATCCGTCCGTAGCCGGTGGGATCCTCCACCTCAAAAGTCGCGACGGTCACCGGACCCTGATGTCCGTTGAGAAGCCGCCGGAGGGTGGCTGCGGTCAGAAGGGGCGTGTCCCCAGCGAGGACCAACACCGGCCCTTGCGACGGAAGTGTCGGCAGTGCAGATCGGATGGCGTCGCCTGTACCCCGTGGTTGCTCTTGACGCGTAAAGTGGATGCCGGGTGCAGAAAGAGCGGCTTCCACCGCCTCTGCCTGGTGGCCGACCACCACCGTTACTTCCGCGTCCAGTTCGCGCAGGGCACTTAGAACCCAGCCCACCATGGGGCGGCCCAATAGCGGGTGGAGCACCTTCGCCAACGGCGAACACATGCGGGTTCCGAGCCCCGCTGCCAGTACCACTGCATGAATCATGAGCCTTTCTTATCGCGAGGGGCGCAGACTATCCACCTGTTCTATGCCGTGATAGATCGTGGGCATGAGCAAGCGCCTGAAAGATCGTGTGGTGTGTGTGACCGGAGCCGGGCGGGGACTGGGGCGGGCCATTGCGCAGGCTTTTGCAGCCGAGGGGGCAAGCCTCGTTCTGGGTGCACGTTCTACCGGCGAGATCGACGAACTTGCATCGGAACTTCCCGACGCGATCGCCGTCCAGACCGATGTACGCCTTGTGGCGGATGTAGATCGCCTAGTCGAGGCGGCAGTTGCGGAGTTTGGACGCCTGGATGTGATGGTCAACAATGCCGGGGTGGCGGTCTACGGGCCGCTGGAGAATATGGGCCCGGACGAGGTCCATCTGATGGTGGATACCAACCTTAAAGGCACCATTTTTGGCTCCCAGGCGGCGCTTCGGGTGATGGCTCCCCAGCGTGGTGGCCTGATCGTCAACATCTCCTCCATCGCCGGCAGGCTGCACCTGCCCAACGAGGCGGTCTATGGGGCCACCAAGTGGGCAGTGAACGGCTTTTCGGGGGTCTTACGTCTGGAAGCGCAGAAGCACGGGGTGCGGGTCAGCTGTGTGTGTCCCGGGGGCATCGACACGCCCTTCTGGAAGAGCCAGGAGTTCCTGCCTTTTCCCGATAATATCGATCCAGAGCGGGATTTTCTGCGGCCGGAGGACGTCGCCCAGGCGGTGTTGGGACTGGCCCTGGGACCGGAGCGTGTGGTAGTTCCGGAGCTGGTGGTACTTCCGATGTTGCCATGAGCCGGGGGCGGGATAGCGTGGCCGCACCACCGGATCGACCGTGAACGACCTCACCCGCTATCAGCCTCAATTTGTTGCACAGAAGGCGCTCTTCTCCTTCTTTGGCTCCTCCTTCCGTATCCTGGGCCGCGACGGCAGCCTTCAGTTCTTCGTGAAGCAGAAGGCCTTCAAGATCAAGGAAGAGATCACCATCTTCGCCGATGAAGGCCAGACCCAGCCGATGCTGCGCATTCGCGCGCGCAGTGCTCTGGACTTCTCCGCCACCTACGACGTGGTGGATGCTGCTTCCGGCGAACGTATCGGCGCCTGCCGCCGCGAAGGCCTCAAGAGTATCCTGCGGGATAGCTGGTTGATCCTGGGTGATGGCGATGCTCCCATCGCCAAGCTGCAGGAGGATTCCGGGGCGCTTGCCCTGCTCCGCCGCTTCTTCCCCATCATCCCCCAGACCTTCCATGTGAGCGTGGATGGTCAGGATGTAGGCTATATCAAGCAGCGTTTTACGCTGTTTCGCCTCACCTATGACGTGGATTTCAGCAAGTCGCCGCTGGATCCACGCCTGGGTGTGGCGATCACCGTGCTCTTGTTGGCCATCGAAGGGCGCCAGAAGGGGGGCTGATGGGCCTGACCGATGTGCGCACCGACGACCTGAAGCGCGCCTTCCAACTTCTGATCCGGGGGGAGCTGACCTGTCCGCTCTCTCCCTGGGAGCTGGCACGTTGTGGCCTGCAGCACACCACCGAGGCCATGCTGGGCAGCCTGCGTGGCCTGGACGCTGTCGCGGTGCGGGCGGTGCTGACGGCCGTGCTGGCGGAGCGACTGAAGTAGTCCGGGCTACAAATCCGTCAGAACTGGCGGGCAGCCTGCTCCATGGTCATCGGCTTTCCGTCGCGCTCCACCCAATGGCTTTGGGTGCCCGGCGGCGCGCTGCCGCGATCCAGCATGGGGCGGCGCATGGCCTTCAGCGCCAGAGCCACCGGAGCCAGACCGAAGACAAAAACGATGCTCATCAGCACAAAATTCTGCACCCGCAGAATGTTGCGCACCACCTGATCGTTCCAGCCGATCCACAGCCGCTTGAAGACTTCGAGCATCTGCTCTCTTGCCTTGCTCCGGCCCTATCGTCAAGGCTTATCACCAGGGCTGCTCTTTCCGGTGCCAGGGTGCCTTCGGTGGGTTAGGGGCGGCCGGCTTAGGGGTCTCGATGTTGCTGCTCACCGCCCTTCTTTCCAGCTCTCCCGCTTCTGCGATGGAGCTTACCTGGGAGGGCTACTACCGGGCGCGCGGGCTTTTGTATGATTCGCTCTCGCTGTCCAACACCAATGCGGCTTCGGAAGGTACCAGCAATTACCTTGACCATCGCCTGCTCCTCCAGCCCAACTGGCTGTTGACCCCCAACGCGGCGGTGCACGCCCAGATCGATCTGCTCCCGCTGACCCGCTGGGGCGAGCAGCCGGCCACCTACGTCGATCCGGTCACCGGGGAGACGATTGCCACCGCCTTTTCCGACGGTGTTGCCACTGCAACGCCCGGACTCTCCGGCGTTCGCGCCTGGGGCGAGGCGAAGTTTGAGATCCGCGATGTGCCGGTACGCATCCAGATGGGGCGGATGCCGCTGCACTGGGGTGCGGGGGTGTTGTGGAACAATGGCGACGATGTGCTGGCCGAATATGGCGACAGTGCCGACCGTCTCCAGGTGGATACCCGCTTTGGCCCTGTCTTTGCGATGGCCGCTTGGGATGTCCAGTTTGAGGGTTTCCTGGGCGTGCCCGACGATATGCAGGCCGCGAGCCTGGCCTTGGGCTACCGCAGCGAGACGGTGGGCGTCGGCTTGCTGAACAACTATCGCTACCAGCCCTCGCTGGGCTATTCGGCCTACACCGGGGATGTCTGGGGTTTTGCGCAGCTGGGTCCGGTGCGTGCCGAGGTGGAGGCCATGGGGGTCTTTGGCTCTGGCGACCTGGATCTGAATGCCGACGGCACCGCCGATGCCAACGAGGTGTCGGTGAGTGCGATGGGTGTGATGGTGCGCGGCGGCTATGAGCTGGAAAAGCTGGTGATCAATGCGGAGTTTGGTGTGGCCAGCGGCGATGCCGATACCACCGACAACAAGCTCAAGACCTTCACCTTCGATCGGGACCACAACGTGGGGCTCCTGCTCTTCGAAGAGCCACTTCCCACCTTGGAAAGTGCGGTGCTCAACGACACCAACGACGGCCGGACGACGGAGGCGGCGGTGACCGGGGAAGGGGTGAGCAACGCCATCTACTTCAACCCCCGTATCTCCTATCGCCTTTTCCCGGCGGTACAGGCTGAGCTTGGCTGGGTGGGGGCAATTCAGGCCAAGAGTCCGGCGGACGGCAGCCGCCCCGGCGGCTACGGCAGCGAGTTCGACCTGAGCGTCCGGGTGGATCCGGTGCCGCATGTCTTTGGCGTGGGGACCGTGGGCGTCTTTTTGCCCGGTGCCTACTACCGTGACTACAATGATCCTGACCTTGGCAGCGGCTTTGATCGCCCGGTGGTCGGCCTCCGCTTTGTGGGCGGTGTGGAGTTCTGATGTACAACCGGAGCTGGGAGGGCGTACATACCGCCCTGGTAACGCCCTTTTCCAACGAAGCTCTTGACTTGTCAAGTTTCGGCAGTCTGCTCCAGCGCCAGCTGGACGGCGGGGTGCAAGGTGTGGTGGTCTGCGGGACCACCGGCGAAACACCGACCTTGGAGGCGGAAGAGTGGGAGTTGCTCCTGCGGGAGACTGTGGCGCAGGTGGGCGGACGGGCACGGGTGAGTGCGGGTGTGGGTAGCAACTCCACCCGGGCCACGGTGCGGAATGTGGAGCGCGCCCAGAACCTGGGGGTGGAGGCTGGCCTTTTGGTGCTGCCCTACTACAACAAGCCCACGGCCGAGGGGCTGGTGGCCCATGTGCGCGCCGCTGCCGCGCCGGGCCTGCCGCTGATTGTGTACCATGTTCCTGGACGTACCGGGCAGCGGGTGGCACCCGAGCTGCTGGCGGAGCTGTGCAACCTGCCCGGCGTGGTGGCCTGCAAAGAAGCCACCGGCGATCTGAGCTATGGCCAGGATCTGATGCTGGGCACCACCGTCCCCGTGCTCTCCGGCGATGACTTTACCTGGTTACCCCTACTCTCTGTGGGAGGTAGCGGCGTGATCTCGGTGCTGTCGAATGTGGCGCCACGGCTGACGGTGGCGGTGTGGGAAGCTTGGCGTCGGGGGGATGTGGCCGAGGCCGCGCGTATCCATCGTCAGCTTTATCCGCTGGTGCGCTACCTTTTTGCCCAGAGTAACCCGGTGCCGGTCAAGGCGGCGCTGGCGGCGTTGGGCCTGTGTAGCGCGGAGTGCCGCCTGCCGTTGACCGCGGGAAAGCCACCTTCTTCCGAGCTTCTGGTGGGCGTGTCGTGATTCGGGTGGGCGTACATGGCGCCACCGGTCGGATGGGAAAAGCGGTGGTCGAGGCGGTTCAGGAGGCTCCTGATTTGGAGCTTGCCTGGGCATATGGCCAGGATGTGCG
>CAITDR010000138.1 GCA_903891165.1 uncultured Pseudomonadota bacterium | reverse complement strand
GTACTCCTCGATCCCACCGTCAAGAATCTCGTAGCCTGAGAGCACATTTCCCTGGTCATCGGTGGTCTTGTTCTCGTAGGTGGAGGAGCCCGGAGCCCCACCGTACTGCCCGTATTTCTCCGCATACTCCGCGTAAGCTTTTTCTAACAATGGCACCCAAAGGGCCGTCGGTACCAAGAAATCCGCGTTGATGCTCAACTCGGTCTCTGCCACGTCTGCATACCAGCTCCCCTGCGAAGGCTCCTGTCCGGCTACCGGCGAGGCCGAGAGCAAAGCGCCAGCATTCCCATCCGACGTTTTTTCATGCAGAAGTGTGTTTTTCACAGTAATGGGTGCCAAGACCCAGGCGGATTGGCTGCTGTCATAGCGGTACAGCTCCACGGTCACGGTTCCCGAGCCCATCCGCATCCGCTTCTCAATGAGAGAGGGATCTTTCCCCACAATTCCGGTGAGCGCCGCCAGAAAGTAGCAGTCTCCGATCTGTCCCTGCTGGATGTCGTCGGGACGGGGGCCACCATCCAGAAACATCCGGTTCGGATCGGGCTCGTAGAGGGAAAAGGGTTGTTCCAGGCTTCCAACCTGGGTATCCACATAGTCCCAGCCCGGCTCGGACTGGTCCGAGGCCTCCCGCTCCGAAAAAAGCTCTGCTTCGGCCGGCCTTGCCGCACCGGTGAGCTTCAGCGGCTTTTGCGCCGATGCGAGCACCTGCACATCCCTTTCCAAGGAGACCGAGGTGGGATTTTGGTGCTCGGGTGCCCCGGAGCAGTCGTCCATCCCCAGCGCGCTGTGCTGGGTGTCGGATCCGTTCATCTGGCTGGGGGTGGCCGGATCCCCTGTTTGAGGCCGACTGTTTTTGGGTGCCTGCATCCCACCAGAGCGCTGGGGCGCGGGCTGCTGGCTCACCGCGGGGCTCTGTTTGGTCTGCTGGTAGCTCTGCATGGAGGCACTCCTCCACATACGATAACCGCCGCCTCACAATAGCGCCAGACCCGGCGGCGGGATAGCTGTGGAGAATGCTTCTGGTTCTTCTTGCCCTCGCCGGCGCCGCGCCGGAGTCCGATGTGCGCTACTCCGGCAGTGGCACAGTACAGCTTGGGAGCCAGACCCTGCGCATGGACCAGCAGAGCATCCGCCTTCCCACAGGAGAAGTTCTGGTGGACGGTCTCTTTGGTCCGCCGGTAAGCGACGGAAAAACGCTCTGCGCTGCTGACGAAACCAGCAACGGTCTAGGGCGCCTGCGCTGCTGGGACCAGAGCCTCCACCCCACCACCCTGGCCACCGGCGGCCGTCCGGGTCGCCTCGCCTTGGGCGGCGAATGGCTGGCCTGGGTCGCCTCTCCCACCGGGCTGCCCCAGATTTTTGTTGCCCCTATCAATGGCTCACAAGCTGCCCGGGTGTTGACCAACGTGGATCTGGTCTACATCCCCGGCCAGGCCCCGGCGGGCTTTGTGGCCCCTCCCCTCCGACAGACCCTCCGTTTCGACGGTGATTATTTACGGTGGGAGAGCGCGGAAGGTCCGAAGTCGGTACGCTGGCGATGAAAAAGCTCCTCTTCCTCCTGTGCCTGCCGGCCACGGCTTTGGCCCAGGACTACCGCTTTCCAGCGGGGGACGAGCACTATGGCTATTTCTACCCCACCGCCTACATGGATGAAGGGGGAGCCGACTGGAATTGCGGCGGGATCTACTACTCCGGGCACCAGGGCAGCGACTTCGGCGTGGGGGGCTGGGCGGCGATGGACGAAGGGCGCCGGGTGGTCGCCGCGGCCGATGGCACCGTCATTGCGACGAACGACGGCGAATACGATCGCTGCTCGACGGCGGATTGTGGTGATGCCAACTATGTGATCATCGAACATGCCAACGGCCGACGCACCTGGTACTGGCACCTGAAGCAGTGGACCGTTGCGGT
>CAITDR010000137.1 GCA_903891165.1 uncultured Pseudomonadota bacterium | reverse complement strand
CCTTCGGGGGCCTGGGTGCAGCAGCCGTGGGCCTGGGGCTCTTGGGGGCGGGCGTGGGTCTGTGGGTGGCGCCGTTGCCGCAGGTGGATCTGGCCCTTCTCCCCTCCTCTGAAGGGGCAACTTTTGTGGCCAGGATTACCAGATGAACCTTTTCCTCCTTCTGCAAGCCTGCTATCCAGAGCTGAAGCCCCCTTTAGATTCCACCCTTTCTGACTCCCAGATTGTAGATTCTGAGGACTCTGCCTGCGGTGGAGCGGGTCAGGCTTCCCTCTATGCGGACGGGGATGGCGACGGTTTTGGGACCGGAGTCGCGGAAGAGCGGTGCTTGGGCACGGAGGGGTACGCCGAGCAGAGTGGCGATTGCGACGATGCCGTTGCCGCGATTTATCCTGGTGCTGCCGAGGTCTGCGGCGACAACATCGACCAGAATTGTGACAATCAGGTGGATACCGACGGTACGGTCTGGCTCTACAGCGACGGAGATCAGGATGGCTACGGTGCCGCAAACGGGCAGATGGGCTGTCCCACGGCGGGCTATTCGACGAACGACGACGACTGCAACGACGGCGACGGAGGTATTCACCCCGGCGCCACGGAAGTCTGCAAGGACGGCATTGACCAGGATTGCGCTGTGGGAGGCTGTCGGGATCTGGGGCAGCAGGAACCAGACGTGTATATACATGAGGATGAGAACCTGAGCATTCAGGTGCTTGCTCCGGGTGATTTGGATGGGGATGGTCTGGATGATATGGCACTCACCTCCATTCCATTTTATTGTCAGCCTGGGGCTCGGGTGCAGATGTTGACGTCAATAAACCGACCCTATGTGGATGGTGGTCTGGTGGACTCCTTTGGAGAGTTCCTGGTTGGTCAGATCCCCTGCGGGGTGGGCTTCACCTCCACCGGGACCACCCACATTCTGGTGGTTTCCAGCGGAGACGAAAGCACCGTGACTAACGAGTCGCCCACCACCACCTTCTTCGGTCTATCCGGCACTGAGCCTACCGCCTGGGGTAGCCTGCGTTCTGCGGATCTGGTGCAGCACACTTTTGGCAGGACAACCCGCTGGCTGGACGATCTGAACGGCGACGGACTGGGCGAGCTGGCGGTGGGCTCCCCCTACATGACCACCGGCTCTCTGGAAGGCGAAGGACGTATCTGGCTCCTGGATCCCACCGAGATTGGAACAGAGATGGGCGGCACCTACGAGGACCATGCGCTGGGGATCCATGGCGATCGGGGGAATGCCTACCTGGGCATGGATGTCGCCAGTGCCGATGTGGATGGGGACGGGCACTTTGAGGTGATTACCGTGGTTTCCGGCTATGATGCGCATAGTGATGGCATGGGTGCGTTGATGGTGTTCGACCTGTCCAGCATCACGACCCTGGCCGGGGTACAGCTTGACACCCTGGACGCCGAGTCCAGCTATTTCAATTCTGTTGCGGATTCTCGGTTTGATAGCGCCATGATGGTCGCTGGAGATCTGAACGGAAGTGGTTTCCCAGAGGTTGTTGTTTCCTTTGTTGGACCTACTACGGGGAGCAACGGCCTTCTGATTTCGGAGGATCTCGCCCTAGGCCGCTTTGAGGATCTTTCTGTGGGGAGGGTCATAGAGGGGGATGGTGGTGCGAACGAAGCAGGTTCCGACGCGGCCATCCTGGACTACGATGGCGATGGTTTTGAAGATCTATTTTATTGTATCTATCCAGTCACTTTTTCTGGGATCGCAGATGTTCATGGCCTTTACGGACCGGATCTCACGGACGAGGTGGTCTTTTATGGAACCGCTCCCACCTTCGGGTTAAGTCTGGAGCGGTTGGGAGACATGAATGCCGATGGCCGGGATGATCTGGGAATCGGCGTTTCCGGCTGGACGGAAGCCTACGTCACCGGCCACAGCCCGGACTGAGTTTTCCGACTGAACTCCTGGACAGCATTCAGATGAATAGCTATAGGGGACAGCCTTTGTCTCTCCTGCCCTCTCCCCACCCCCTCGTTGCCGTGCTATACGGGTGCCCGCCATGGACCTCTTCAGTGAAACGCCCGTTTCTCTCTTGGACGCCGCGCGGGATCGCTACATCCACTACGCGCTGTCCGTTATTCACGCACGTGCGCTCCCCGATGTGCGCGACGGATTAAAGCCGGTACAACGTCGTATTCTTTATGCGATGTACCACAATCTCGGCCTGATCCATACCGGTCGCTACCGCAAATCGGCCGCGGTGGTCGGCGAGGTGATGGCCAAGTACCATCCCCACGGCGACAGCGCGATCTACGAAGCCATGGTGCGGATGGCGCAGGATTTTTCGCTTCTGCATCCGCTGGTGGATGGCCAGGGCAACTTCGGCAGCCTGGACGGCGACAATGCGGCCGCCATGCGCTACACGGAGGCGCGCCTGCGTCCGCTGGCCGAGGATCTGCTCTCCGAGATCAAGTCCAAGACCGTGGACTACCGGCCTACCTACGATGGTCAGGGCTTTGAACCTATCGTTCTACCCGCTCAGGTGCCGAATCTGCTCATCAACGGCGCCGAGGGTATCGCGGTGGGTATGGCCACCCGCATCCCGCCGCACAACCTGCGTGAAGTGCTGGATGCCTGCCTGCTTCTCATCGATCGGCCTCATGTAGAGATCGACGAGCTATGCCGCAAAGTGCAGGCTCCCGACTTTCCGACGGGCGGCGAGATCATCTCCAGCCCCGCCGAGCTGCGCAGCGTCTACGAGGAGGGCCAGGGTCCGGTCAAGATCCGCGCCACCTGGACCACCGAACAGCGAGGAAAGAAGCACTGTATCCTCATCACCTCCGTGCCCTATGGGCTGGTGAAGGGCCCCCTGGTGGAGAAGTTAGGGGAGCTGGTGGCTCAGCGTCGTATCCCCCAGCTTGTAGACGTGAAGGATGAATCCACGACGGATGTGCGGATTGTTCTGGAGCTGCGTGGCCCGGGCGATGCGGAAGCGGCCATGGCCTGGCTGTACCGTCACACCCCCCTTCAGGGCTTCTTCCACGTCAATATCACCTGCCTGGTCCCGACGGACAACCCCGAGATCGGAGCTCCCGAGCGACTGAACCTGAAGCAGCTTCTGGAGCACTGGCTTGCTTTTCGCCTGCTCACCCTGCGTCGTCGTCTGGGGCACGAGCTGGCCCAGCTGCGCGAGCGGATCCATGTGCTCACCGCCTATGAGCGTATCTTTGATGCGCTGGACGAGGTGATCCGCATCATCCGGGCCTCCGAAGGCAAGCGGGACGCCGCCGAAAAGCTCATGGATCGCTTCGACCTGGACGATGTGCAGGTGGAGGCCATCCTGGAGCTGAAGCTGTATCGGCTTGCACGCCTGGAGCTGCTGGTGATTCGCCAGGAGCTGGCGGAGAAGCGGGCCGAAGCCGAGCGTCTGGATGCCATCCTCGCCTCCGAGTCGGAGCTGCGGGCCTTGATGCGCTCCGAGCTGGTACACCTACGGAAACAGCACGGCAAAGCAAGGCAAACACTGCTTCGTGGGGAGACCGCCGAGGTCGCCTACGACGAAAACGCCTATATTGTAGCCGAGGATACCATTGTCGTCGCCACGCGGGATGGCTGGATCAAGCGGCAGGCTTCGGTGTCTTCGGTGGAGAAAGTGCGGGTTCGGGAGGGGGATGCGGTGCTCTGGGCAGCACGTTGTTCGACCGCTTCCAATGTGGCTTTCTTCACAACCGCGGGGGGTGGCTACGTGCTGCGGGCAGACACCGTTCCGGCGACCACCGGCCATGGTGAGCCGGTACAGCGCCACTTTGCCTTTGCCGATCGCGAAGCGGTAGTGGGGATGATCAGCCACGATTCTCGGAATTTGCCTGAAGTGGAAGGGTCTGGAGAGGAGGATGCGGGCCCCTGGCTGGTGGCCTCCACCCGGCAGGGCCGGATCGTGCGGGTTCCCCTCTCTGTTCACCGGGAAGTCTCCAACCGCAATGGTCGGAGGTTTTTGAAGGTGGAAGAGGGAGATTCGGTGCTTGCCGCATATTCCTCGGACGGGACTGAGCACGTTTGCCTGGCGACGAGGGACGGGCACGGCCTGTGCTTCCCGGTGGCGGATGTGCCGGTGGTGAAGGGTGTGGGCAAGGGAGTGACGGCCATCGAGCTGAAAGAGGGCGATGAAGTCCTGGCTTTTGAGCTTTCCCGTGAAGGGGCGACCGGCCCCATCGTACTCTCCGGTGTCGGTATTGCAGAGGTGATCTGCCCCGACCGTCACTCGGCGGGGCGTGGTGCCAAAGGTAAGAAAATCGTGAAGAAAGGTGTATTTTCCCTTTGGAAGAAGACCCCTGAGTTGCTCCTGGATCAGGGTGCGGACGCCGAGGCTCGGCCTCGGGAGGAGAGCTGATCATGGCCAGTACCGGCTACTCTGCTGCTTCTATCCAGGTTCTGGAGGGTCTGGACCCGGTTCGGAAGCGCCCGGGCATGTACATCGGGGGCACCGGCGCGGACGGCTTCCACCACCTGTTGTGGGAGATCGTCGATAATTCGGTAGACGAGGCCATGAATGGCCACGCCACCCGCATCGACGTGCGTCTGCATTCCGATGGTCGTAGTGCAACGGTGACCGACGATGGTCGCGGTATCCCTGTCGATCAGCACCCGGTTCACAAAAAGCCGGCCCTGGAGCTGATCCTTACCACCCTGCACTCGGGTGCCAAATTCGAGGAGGGCTCTTACAAGACCTCCGGCGGTCTGCATGGTGTCGGATCTTCGGTGGTGAACGCACTGTCCCAGGAGCTGATCGCCACCGTCAAACGCGACGGGGGCGAGTTCCGGATGGCCTTTCGACGGGGGCGACCGCTGGGTCCCTTGGAGCGTATCGGTGACGCCCCTCGGGCCACCGGCACCACCATTCGTTTTGTGCCGGACCCCGAGGTATTTGGCGATCTGCGCTTTGAGGCGGAGCGGGTGCGCGAGCGCCTCGAAACCACCTCCTTCCTGCATCGGGGCCTGAAGATCCGCTTCTTTGACGAGGCCAAAAAGACCACCGAGGAGTTCCACCATCCCGATGGTATCCGGGAATACATTTCTGCCCTGGCCAAGAAGACCGGGCGGCACACGGTGCAGGCCGAGCCCTTTTTTGTCGAGCGCCGGGGCGACCTCCGCGTGGAGGTAGCGGTCACCTTTACCGACGGCACCCGGGAGCTTTTCAGCTCCTTCGCCAATGGGATTCCCACGCCCAATGGGGGTACCCACGAACAGGGCTCTCGCGACGCCCTGGTCAAAGCCATCCGCACCTATGTGGACACCCACGAGCTGGCCCCGCGCGGCATCACCCTGACTGCAGAGGACATCCGTGAGGGGGCTCTCGCCATCACCTCCGTCTTCTTGCAGGATCCTCAGTTTCAGGGACAGACCAAGGATCGACTGAATAATCCTGAAGTCCGTGCACTGGTAGAGGGCGTACTCCGCCCCGCCTACGAACAGTACCTGAATGGACACCGCACCATCGCCGATCTGATTGTGGCCCGCGTCGTTCAAGCGGCCCGAGCACGGCAGGCCCGCGCTACCGCCGAAGAGCAGGTGCGTCGGAAGACCCCTACCTCCGGTCGTCTGAACCTTCCAGGGAAGCTGGCGGATTGCTCGACCACGGATCCTCGGCGTGCTGAGTTGTTCATTGTGGAGGGCGACAGCGCCGGTGGCTCTGCCAAACAGGGCCGCGATCGCGACTATCAGGCCATCCTGCCGCTGCGCGGGAAGGTGCTGAATTCGGAGCAGGCGAACCTGAAAAAAGTCATGGAGAACGAGGAACTCTCCAATGTGG
>CAITDR010000136.1 GCA_903891165.1 uncultured Pseudomonadota bacterium | reverse complement strand
GACCGCAAAAAGAACCGCGCAGGCAACCAGAAAGATCAGAATGTTGCGCTGAGAATTGGGGACTTCTTCGTTCATGTTCTCGTTTCTTCTCGTGGGGGCGTCTGAGGCAGGCCTGCCGGCGGAACCGGGTCGAAGCCTCCCTCGCAGAATGGATTGCAGCGGGCAATTCGGCGGAGGCCAAGCCAACCGCCCCTTACCACGCCGTGTTCCGCGATGGCGATCTTTGTGTACTCCGAGCAGGTCGGATGAAAGCGACAGGCCGGAGGCAGCGCCGGCGAGATCCAGCGCTGGTAGCAGCCGATGAGCCACATCAGCGCCCGCGCCACCTGCTTCACCGAGCGCTCCGCTTCATGAAGCGGGCCCAGGCGAAGAAGTCAGCCTCGAGCTCCTGATAGCTCGCCGCCGCTGCGGGCGCCCGCGCCACCACCACCACCACGCCATCAATGGGCCATGCGTGCCGATTCTGACGGAAGGCCTCGCGCAGCCGACGCTTCACCAGCGACCGGGTCACAGAGGGCCCGACCTTCTTCGAGACCGTCACACCGAGCCGAAGGCCAGCCTCAGCGGACAAAAACATAAAAGCAAGGCGAGGAGTCGCGAACCTCCTTCCACCTTGCTGCACACGGAGATACTCCGTGCGGTGAAGCACCCGTACCGACTTCGGAAAGCTCCGGTCGATTGCGGGCTGATCACCCTCCGTCACACAACCGCCTACTTGCGGTGCGTCGACGCCGTAAGCCGCTTACGACCCTTTGCGCGGCGGCGAGCGATGACGTCGCGGCCACCCTTGGAGGCCATCCGCTTGCGGAAACCATGCTTGTTGAGCTTGCGGCGATTGCTGGGCTGAAATGTGCGCTTCATCGTCTTCCTCCAATGGCGACCAGCTTCTCCCTAAGGGAAAAACCACCTGTCGCGGGCGGCGCACCATAGAGAATGAGCCAGCCCTGTCAAGGTATGTCAGCCACCAACCTGTGCCGTTTCTGAACCTTCCTCGATCTTCCGCACCCCAACCCGCCCCACGTAGAGCACCGCGATCCCAAACGTCAGACGCTCATACCGCATCTCCGAGAAGGCACCGCTCTGCTCCATCAACCCCACAAAACGATCCTCCGCAGGGAAGGCCGCTGAGGTCCGAGGGAGATAGTCGTAGGCTGCGCGCTGGCCGCTCAGAAGCCCGCCCACAAAGGGAATCACCACGCTGCTATACCAACGATAGACCGCCCCGAAGAGGCCGCGCGGCTGACCAAACTCCAACACCACCACCCGTCCGCCCGGCCGGACCACCCGGCCCATCTCCCGAAGGCAGACCACCGGGTCGTCCACATTCCGGATGCCGAACGAGATCGAGGCGATGTCGAAGGAAGCCGTGGGGTAGGGCAGCGCCATCGCATCAGCCACCTCGAAGGTCACCGGCAACCCACGCGCCGCCGCTTTCGCCGGCCCCGTTTCCATCATCTCGGCACAGAAATCCGTCCCGACCACTCGGCCGCTCTCGCCCACTGCGCCTTTGAACCCGAGCGCCAGGTCGCCCGTGCCCGTCGCGCAGTCCAGCACCGCATCGCCCGGCTTCGCACCGGACGCAGCTACCGTCCGCCGCCGCCACAGGTGATGAATCCCCATCGACAGCACCGAATTGGTACGGTCGTAGGAGGGCGCGATCTCCGCAAACATGGTCCGGACCTGCTCGCTCATGAGAGCCTCCGGCCATCATAGGAGTAGAGGCCACCACCCATAAAGATGAGCGACAGCGCCATCACGGCATAGGTGAAGACAAACTCGCGCTCTTTCCAAGAATCCCCGGAATGGGCGCCCAAGCCCGCCACCAGCATCGTCACACAGAGGAAGGTCGCAGACCAGCGGGTCGCGAAGCCAAAGACGAGGCAGACCGAACCGACCGTCTCCGCCAGGATCGCGGCCCATCCCAGGCTCGGAACCTGCGGCAGCTTGTGGGCGAGGCCATCCAGCGCGCCGCCGCCTAGCATCCCCACCCAGTCGATGTGCGGGAACCGGGGCATCCAGCTGTCCACCCTGTCCACGAAGGACTGGGCGTTCATTGCCTTGGGGATGCCATGCACGATCAGCATGTTGCCGCCCAGCCAGACGCGTAGCAGTAGGCTGGCGCGCGAAAACGCGATCTCTTGGTCTGGCGTCATGGGTCTCCTTCTCTCGCCTTTGCGGTGTTGCTGCCCCTTCGCGCGGGGGCCGATGAGGCCAGGCCGCGCCGTCTTAGTGCGGCGCACTACCATCCGCGAGTGCGCGCTGACAAAAACGGTCCGCGCAGCCCCGTGTGGAGCCGAACGGCAACCGACGCGTCCGTTTCGGGAAAGTCGGTCTTTCAGTGGAGCTGAGGGGGATCGAACCCCTGACCTCTGCAATGCGAATGCAGCGCTCTCCCAGCTGAGCTACAGCCCCAAGGGAGGCGCGGTCACTAGCATCTCGTTGCATCGTGGCAAGAGGTTTTTGCGCCGTTGCTCGACGGGCGGAGCGAAGCGCGGCGGTGATCTTTGCCCCCTAACATCGCCGCGCACAGGGTGGTCTGCGGCAGCATCCCTCCTGTGCGGGATCGCTTGGCTTGCTCAGAAACCCCGTAGAAACCCCCAAGGAGGGGGGGAGGGGTTGTCCCCGTAGTGATTCCCCCCGCCCCTCCGTCGCCGATCGCATTTTCTCTTGATCCCCAGAATAGATTTGCTACACAGCCCGCCGCTGGCATGCCGTCCTGGCCTGCCGCGTTCCGTGACCGAAGGAATCATCTGATTCCGGT
>CAITDR010000135.1 GCA_903891165.1 uncultured Pseudomonadota bacterium | reverse complement strand
CGCCGCCCCCGCCTGGGCCGGGCGCCTGGAGCGCTGTATGCCCGCCGCTCCCTGGCCTGCGGACGGTGTGCGTATCCTCCAGTGGACCCTTACGGGTGGGGAGAGCCAGGAAGAAATTCTGGAGGTTTCCACGGTACTTCGCCCGGATCTGCTGCTGCTTTCGGGGGGCCACGACCTGGATCTGGCCATCCTCTTGCAGAACGAGTTGGGCGGCGAGTATCAGATTGACCAGCCTGAAGGCGGATTCCCCGGCCGTACGATGCTGTCGCGGGGGCCCTTTCATGTCTGTGGAGAGGACGAAGCCTGGCGCATGGGCAGTGCCCACCTCGCTTTTGCCGGGATCACCCCCGATACCGTGCTGCCGGTGGCTGCACTCTGGCACCCTGGCCCGGAGCGCGATCCCGACTGGGGCAAGGGCCGCCGCCGCTGGGAGGCCGAGCTGAGCCTGCTGCGGGGGCTGGCCTCCCCGGCCCTGGTGGTGCTGGCCGACGCGCCCGTGCTACCCACCTGGCGGGAGCTGGAGGCCAGTTTTGCGAGCCTGCGCCTCTTTTCCGTGCCGGTGCCGCCCAACTGGCCCCGCGGCCTGGGACAGCTGCCGCTGCTGCCCCTGCACCCCTACGATCGCCTCTGGACCGGTCCGGGCTGGCAGGTCACCGCCGTCCATCGTGTGAACGTGCGTGCGGGCCTTCGGGCGCCGATCCTGACCGCGCTGGAGCCTGCAGCGCAGACGGCGACACGATAGAAAGAACGTCCACCCAGCCTATGTCCAGCCCCTCTCCCACCCGCGACCAGCGCCTGTTTCCGCTGCTTCTGGTTGCCCTCCCTGGCGCCTGGGCTCTCCTGGGCTATGGACCCATGCCCAGTCTGGGTGCTGTGCTGGTGTGCCTGGCCCTGAGGCGCTGGGTGCCGCCGCTGCAGCCCGCTTTGCCCCTCGCATTGGGTGCCGTGCTGGCCCATTTTGTGCTGAATGGCATCGGCTGGATGCCGGTGCCCGATCTGCACTGGCGTCTGGCGGCGGTGCTTTTTGTCGAGGTAGGCCTGTTGGGGCTTCTATCTGGCGCCTTGCGGGCTTTTCGCCCCTTTTCTGAGGAGCGCGAGGTCGGCCGGATGGGCCTGATTGCGGGATTTTTTGTCGCTCTCAGCTCTATTTTATGGGTCTTGACGCGTCAACAGATGGATCCCAGCCCGGGAGCATTTGGGGTGGGGCTGGTCGCGGTGGGACTGGGGACGATGGCCCCCCGACGCCTGTGGCCGCTGGGTCTGGGGGGGCTCCTGCCCCTTCTCCAGCCAAAATTTTTGTTGGACACGACACCTTATGCGGGTGTGATTGTGTACGCGGTGGCGGGTCTGGGCCTGGGGCTGCTGCTGGCGCGCTCGGGGGGGCGGGGGGCCCTGGAGGGTCTGGCGGCCGCGGTAGGGGTGCTGGCCTTCCTTCCCACCCTGCCGCTGGAGCAGAGTGGGCCCTGGTTGGTTGGGAGCTGGTCGGTGCCTCCCGCCGAGCGGGCCAGCCTGGCGAAGATGCGGGAAAATCGGCCGCTGATGTATGGAAAGTTGGGGTGGTACGGGAGCACGGGCCTGCGACAGGGCGAGGGGCGGCTGCGCCTGGAGCTGGACGGGCAGCCGGTGGACACGGCGGGACGGCTGGGGCAGGCCGAACGTTTTGGCGGCTTCCTGGCGGGTTGTCTATCAGCGGAGCATGGCTCGGTGCAGGTGATCGGCGATGATCTGGGTCTGGCAACCTTGGCGCTGCGCGGGCAGGGTTTTGACCTGATCGACGTGGCGGCGCCGGATGGGGGACTCCTGCGTGCTCAGGCCCTGGCGCTGCCCGCCCTGCAGCAGGCCTGGGTGGATCCCCGCGTGCGGCTTTGGGAGCTTCCCGGCCCCTTTCTGGGGAGCTTTGGGGGAGAGGCGGATGCGTCGGTGCAGATCCTCCGCAGCCCTTGGTCGGCGCCGGTGTTGCAGCCCGACGCCCCGGTGCGGGTGCTGGTGCT
>CAITDR010000134.1 GCA_903891165.1 uncultured Pseudomonadota bacterium | reverse complement strand
CGCACAACAGCCCTGTCGGCGCCAGCATGATCCAGGGCGCGCAGGGCCCGGTCGGCACTGCGCGCATCGGTGACGGAGGGGACGTGGAGATCGAGGTCGGTCATCGGAGCACCTCCTCACAACTATATGCACTATCCGATGTATCTGCAACATCCATATGCACCCGGGTGGTTGCCCGCCAATGCCAACCCGAAGGCGCTTGCGCCGCTCTGGGCGCACGCGCCTTGCTTGATGTGGACGATACTCCTATTATTACCAAACTCTCTACTGAATGAAGCCTCATTCAGTGCCTGGAGAAATCATGACGCGAAGCTGTTCGGCTGGCCACACCTTTGAGAAAAAATGACTTACCTTGGCCGGGAGTTGAGCGTCGGGTGGATCAGTCCTGGCTTGCCTCGGCGTGACGGACGACGGCCAGGACGCTACACTCTCGGAATGACGACGATCTTGCTCCTGGACCTGTTGTTGGCGGCGGTGACCCCGGAGCCGCTGTGAAGCAGCGCTGGTGGATGGGCTGCGCGGGTGCGGGAGTCGTCGCTTTGATCGGGCTGGCAGCGATGGGCGTCGTACGCTGGCGTGTCCATACCTACCTCGACAGCGGTGCTCACCAGCCGCGACTCCAAGCGGAAGATATCGCCCTGATCAACGACCAGATCCGCCGCATCGACGCGGCGGCGCCGCTGGAGGTCTGCGGGAGCCGTCGTGACGCCGCGGAGCTGCTGAATCCGATGATCGGTCTGGATGCGCCATCGCCGCCACCCAGCGCGTCTCCCTGGTGGGCTCACCCGGACGTGACGGCCGCCCTGAAGCGCGACGGGTCGAAGTGGTGGGACCGTATCGCGGAGGGGCCGCGTGGTGACCTGAGTGTCACCCGCGAGCTCCTGGCCTACGATCATTGGACACTTCCCGAGGCCGATCCTGGGGTCTTCCCGACCATGCCGGGATGGGAAGTGCCCACCGCAAAGGTCTTCAGCCTCCAGACGCTCGCGAAGCTCAGGCTGCTGGAGGGCTTCCGTTCCGCAGCGCTGTTGCCGGCCCTGGTGGAGGTGCGCCATCTGGCTTCGCTCCTGGCCTGCGGCAGCAACCGCATGTACGATCCGATGGTTGCCCTGGCCCTCCTCACCTTTGAGGTCGAGGCCTACCACCAGGGGGTCGAGCGTGGCCTGATTGGCGCCGGTGACTGGCGGCCTGTTCCCAAATCCCTGATCGAGGAGATGCGGCAGCTTGCATGGTCCTTCATGATCATCGAAGCCGGCTGGGTCGAGCCCGGCGTGGAGACCCCGAAGCCCCCCGTCTGGCTGCGCGGTGCTGCAGGAGTCGTTGTTGAATGCGGCGATCGTGCGCGCCTTCGTCGGGGAGCGCCTGCCCGGCGAGTATGACCACCTGGCCCGCTATGAGCCTTTGTACGCAGACGCGCTGGCGGCGACCGGATGTAGGCTCCGGATGGGGCTGGACTACTACCATCACCCCGAGTGGAACGTGCGCGGTCTCTCAACCTTGGGCGGACCGCTCGGATGGCGGTGGCCCTATGTGCGAGATCTCCTTGCATACTTCGTCATGTGGAGAGCAATCCCGACATCTTATTCTGCGGGAAGATGACGGGGGGGCCATACACCACCCACCCATTTATGCGGCAATGTCTTCAGCCACCCGACCGTCTGACGTGAGCCGCCAGAGGCGAAGCCCCCCGAGCATCCCGCGCGAGGCGGCGATCACCGGTGCCACCTCCGCTCGCCAGGCATTCGCCCAGTTGGCCCTCGGGTCCGGGGCAGCGATCACCGGTGTCAGGGCGGCCGACACATCGAAGGGCCCGAGCACGGCCTTCCCGAGCAGCCCGACGCGGGCTTTATTGCGGGCCAGGTCGCCGAGCACCGCAGGGATCCATGTCGGCTGTCCTTTCAAGAGCGTTCGGAACCGGGCGACGTGGACAGCTGCCTGCCACGCAGCCCGCGCGAGCCCCGACGGATCGGCCTTCACCTCGACCAGCAGGACGCGCCCGTCCCGGGCGAGGCCGACCATGTCGAGCTTTCGGGGGAGGGCCTCGTGGGAGGGGAGCCCGACGACACCCGGGAGCGCGGCCTCGTAGGCGTCCTGAGCGCCCTGACTGTCGAAGCCCGACACGCGCCTCGGAGTCGAGCGCCACGAAGGGGACATCCGCTTCGGCGAGCGGGCCGTAGTGCCGCATCAGGCCTGCGTGAACGACGGCCTCGCCATCGACGAAGCTCCGATGGGTCTCCTTGGCCGCACGTTCCGCGTGCGACCGGAGTGCGCCGGCCGCCCGCGCGAGGCTCTCTGCGTCGAAGTCGGTGGCGAACAGGGCGGGCATCGCCCGGTAGCTCGGGTCCGCGTGCAGCTGTAGGCGCCCGCCCGGACGACCGCGGACCTCGATCGGGCTCGTCCGCCCGACGTAGAGCTGCACGCCGCCGAGGCGTCGGCCCTGCCTGTCGCGCCGAGTCTGGGCGTGCGCGCCTGCGCTGGCGGCAGCGGGCGTCGAGAGCCACGGGACCAGCCATCCAAGTGCTCCGTCCGGGAGCAGTAGATTGAGAAGGTCAGCGGGGACACGGCGGTCGTAGTACATGCCTGTCTGTATAACCTTGGCGGATCCAATTCATAAGCTGCTGATGCCAACCCAGAGGCGCCTGCGGCGCTTTGGCCGCACGCGGCTTGCTTGGTGTGGTTAAAACTCTCCTTATTACCTTGACTTCTTCTGAATGAATGTTCATTCATCGCCGTGCAGGCAGCCTGCCTTGGCAAGGCTGAACATCGGGGATAGTTGTTGGAACGACAGGTGTTCTATGCTCTCTTTCCTCCTCTCCTTTGCCCTGGCCGCCGATGTTCCGGCGGGGGCGCGGGTGGTGCTTCCGGCCTCCGCTCCGGTGACAACTGTTGCTGGGAAGCCACTTTTGTCCTCTTCTGGCGGTACCTGGGGCGCCCGGGTGGTCCAGGATCTGGGGGACCGTCTGGTGGTCGAGCCGGAGAGTAATGCCTGCCAACGTAGTCTGGCCATGTCGCCGGCGGTGTTGCTTCGGGTGGCGGTGGACGAGTCGGCACTTTTGACGCTTACGAACCGGGCTTTGAGCGGGAAGGGTACTGCGGGAGAGGAGTGGCAGCTGGGGGCGGGAGTGGTCGTTCGTGAGGGTATGGTGGACCTCGGTGCGGTGGGTCGCCTGAAGTTGCCGCTTCCGGTGGAGGCCCTGGGGACCTGGACTACTGACGCGCTTCTTCCTGTGACTTTCCCGGATGGGGACCTTCGGGTCGGGCCGCCGCGTGGGCCCCTGATGTTTTTGGGGCAGCCTCTGTCTGTGGTGGATGACCTGACGATCCACCAGGAAAAGGACCGGGTGTCCTGGAAGGGTGCCTGTGGTGGGATCTCCTTTCTGCTCCCGGCTACGGTGCCCTTTGGGGAGCCCGTCAACACCGTCGGCGGGGTACTCGGTGGGTTGGGCACCTTTCCGATGGCGAAGGTGCCCGCCGGGGCTACCCTTCTCTGGCCGGACGGAGAGCGGGCGGGGAAAAGTCTGGCGGAAATCCAGCTTTCGAACACAAGCCACGCCGAGGGCATCTGGTGTGGGAATTTCCGCTTGGACAGTAGAGACTTCCAGCTTTGTACGTCGGAGGTTGTGGAGCTGACCACCGAGGGGCCAGACTCAACTTCCACCTCCTTCAACATCCTGCCCGCACTGGCCAAGCCCGAAATCGAGGCCGTGGTTCGCGCAAACAGGAAGCAGATCTGGCGTTGCTACCCGCAGAATCTGAACAAAGGCATCAACGGTG
>CAITDR010000133.1 GCA_903891165.1 uncultured Pseudomonadota bacterium | reverse complement strand
TCCACAGCCCTGCCCTGGTCCAGGATTGGTAAGGGGCGGATAGCCCCTTGCCTCGGGAGAGTCCAGAGAGGGCCGACAGCCCTCTCTGGAACGCTGTCACGGAGGGACTCCGCCCAAAATACCCCCAGCCTCGGCTGAAGGCACCGCCCACCCGCGGCAACACCACCCAAACCGGCCGCAGCCTCGGCTGCCTCCAAAGATCCGTATCCCTGATACATTGTAGTCAATACTACATACCAGGAATCGAAAGCCCAGCCCTGGAAGCCGGCACCCGCCCCGCCAACTCCGAAACAATTTCCGAGGGCAGCGGGAACCACCTCAGCCGCTCAAAATGCTCCGAAAGCACCGGCTCAGCCGCTCCACCTACCCTCGGTGACTCCGCCTCCGCCTCCTTCAAAATCCGCCGCGCCTCGTCCAGATAGGAGGACAGCACATCCTCCGGCTCCGTCGCATGGCGAGACCGATACTCCAGCTTCGCATTTTTGTACGTGATTGCGTGAAGACGCATCACCGGCTCCGGACGGCCGCCCCGGTGGCGCCACTGCCCGCTGAAGGGGCAGAAGTTGTAGTGCGGTATGGCTTTCCACCCTTCATTCGCCACGATCTCGACTGCTTCCAGCAGAAATTCAAAGGCCGCCTCGGAGATGAAGTAGTTGAAATTCATCCGTACCCAGCCCGGCTTCACCCCCTCACAACCCTTCAGGATCTCACTCTCAAATTCCCGAGAGGTTTCGAGATCAATCCCCAAGAGCCGGTGCCCATAAGGTCCCGCACAGGAGCAGCCGCCCCGCGCCTGGATCCCGAACAGGTCGTTGAGCAGCGCAACCACAAAATTGTGGTGCAGCCAACCACTCCCGTGCCGCACCATAAAGCTGACGATAGAAAGTCGCCACGCATCTACGTTGCCCAGAATTCGGATATTGGGGTTTTTCCCCCACCGGGCCACGGCCCGATGTAC
The DNA here is from genome assembly GCA_903891165.1 of uncultured Pseudomonadota bacterium. Classification (GTDB taxonomy): domain Bacteria; phylum Myxococcota_A; class UBA796; order UBA796; family SXON01; genus CAITDR01. Next base: position 4,196 of record CAITDR010000133.1, on the reverse strand, counting down.
AAAATCTTCCTCCTTCTCGCGAATCGCCGCCGCTCCCACCGCCTCCTTGAGCTGAAAGACCAGCCCGGCCCGGATGCTCTCGATGATGGCGGGCGTACCGCCCTCCTCTCGATGAACCGGATCCTCCAGATAGCGGTGTTCGCTGGGATTTACATAGGCTACCGTACCCCCACCCGGTTGTGACGGTACCCGGTTACGAAGGAGCTGCTGCTTCACCACCAGCACCCCCGGTGTACCCGGACCGCCGATAAATTTGTGGGGCGACAGGAAGATCGCGTCTTTATAGGCCAGCTCTCCGAAAGGCCCCTCCACCACCTTGTTCATGTCGATCTGGACGTAGGGCCCGGCCGCCGCAAAATCGAAGAAAGAAAGCGCCCCATAGCGATGCAGGAGGATGGAAGTCTGCCAGGTCTGGCTGCCGATACCGGTCACGTTGGAAGCGGCAGAGAAGCTGCCGATCTTCAGTGGGCGGTGCTGGTAGCGGCGCAGCTCCTGCTCCAGATGCTCCAGATCCACGTGGCCATCGGCATCCTCGGCGATGGTGACCACGTCGGCGATAGACTCGCGCCAGGGCAGCTCGTTGGAGTGGTGCTCATAGGGACCGATGAAGATGACCGGGCGTTCTTCCTCGGGAATCATGGAGGTCAGGCCGTATTTTTCGTCCAGGTCGGCGGGGATCCGCAGGTTCAGAATGTCCACCAGCTTGTTGATGGCGGCGGTACAGCCCGAGCCGCAAAAGATCACGCTGTCCTGACTGCCCCCTCCAACCGCTTTATGGATAATCTCGCGGGCATCCTCCCGAAACCGGTTGGTTTGAAGTCCAGTTCCCGAGGACTTGGTGTGGGTGTTCGCATAGAGAGGCATCACCTCAGCGCGAATAAAATCCTCAATGAAGGTGAGGGAACGACCAGATGCCGTGTAGTCTGCATAGCTGACGCGGCGGGGGCCATAGGGACCGGAGAGCACCTGATCATCCCCGATGATGGACGCGCGAATCGTCTCGATCAGGCGCTGGCTGCGCTCCTCCATAGATCCTCCCTCGGACCGTCAGTGTAGCCCGAAAGCGGCCACTGCTCCAGGATTCCCACGCCCGCCGGTCGCCGAGTGCACCCCAGGTGTGGTACATAGGAGAGCGGATGGGTGTACATGGGACGCGTTGTAGGTATAGACCTGGGGACAACGAACACTGCCGTCGCCGTGCTGGTGGACGGAAAACCCAAGGTCCTGGAGGACGAGCGGGGCTACAAAGTACTCCCCTCGTGCGTGTCGGCCAAAGGCGATGGTCGATTTATTGTTGGGCATGCCGCGCACAACCTGATCATCACCCGCCCAGGTCGGACGGTTTATGCCACCAAGCGGCTGATCGGGCGGCGTTTTGATAGCCCCGAGGTCAACGAGGCCAAGGGGCGGATGCAGTACCAGCTCCGAGAGGCCCCGGACGGGCTGGTGCAGGCACAGGTGGGCGACGCGTGGATGAGCCCCACGGAGATCGCGGCGATCATCCTTCAGGTTGTGAAGTCCATCGCTGAGCGTGGCCTGGGCGACAGTGTGGACTCGGCCGTGATCACGGTCCCGGCCTACTTCAACCACCAACAGCGGCAAGCCACGTTGGATGCTGCCCAATTGGCCGGGCTCCGCTGTGAGCGACTGCTGAACGAGCCCACGGCGGCGGCACTGGCCTACGGCTTCAAGAAGACCGCCGAAAAAACCATCCTGGTCTTCGATCTAGGAGGGGGAACCTTCGATGTGTCGGTCCTGCGCATCGGCGATGGGCTGTATGAGACGCTGTCCACCGTCGGCGATACCTACCTGGGTGGAGAGGACTTCGACTTCCGCCTGGTGGACTACCTCGCGGACAATTTCAAGTTGAAGCAGGGGATCGACCTGCGCAACGACAAGCATACGCTGCAGCGCCTGAAAGATGCTGCCGAACGTGCCAAGTGTGAGCTTTCCTTCTCGGAGCGCACCACGGTCAGCGTCCCGCATGTGACCCCCACGGCGAACTTGGAGGTGACCGTCACCCGCGCCAACCTGGAGGGTATTACCGCCGATCTGGTGGCCCGCTGCGTGGAAGTCACGCGGAAAGCGGTGTCAGAAGCCGGGATTGAGCTACGGGAGGTGGAAGAGGTGGTGCTGGTGGGCGGCCAGAGCCGCATGCCGCGCCTTCGGGAGGCGGTGACCAGCCTTTTTGGAAAAGAGCCCAGCCGAAGTGTACATCCCGAAGAGGCGGTTGCGGTAGGCGCAGCCATCTACGCCGCAGGGCTGGACGACCCCGAGCAGCCCGGCGCGGTGCTTCTGGACGTGACCCCCTTTGACCTGGGGATCGACTCGGCCGGTGGGATGTTCACCCCCGTGATCGAGCGGAATTCTCGTGTTCCTGGCCAACAATCGCGCAGCTTTGTCACCGCCCGCGATGGACAGGATGTGGTGAAGATTGTGGTGCGGCAAGGAAACAGCCGCGTCGCCTCCGAAAATGAGTTTCTGGGCGAATTTTTGATGACCGGGCTGACCCGAGCCGCCCGCTTCCAGACCAAAGTGGAGGTCAGCTTCCGGCTGGACAGCAACGGGATTCTCCATGTGGCCGCAGTGGAAAAAGGTACAGGGGAGAAGAAGCAGATCATCATTCGTAACTATGCGCAGCGGGCCACCGAAGCGAAGATGCCTACTCCCGAGGAGGCGGCCGCAGATCGGGAACGGAGGGCACGGGAAGAGGTGGGGGCCGAGACCATCGCACCGGTGCCGGTAAGCGCGGGAACCAAGAAAAAAGCTGGCTTCTTTGATTCTCTTTTCGGTTCGAAGAGCAAAGCCCCGAAGGCGGCCAAGCCCCCCCCGGAGGCGAAGTCCGCCAAAGCAGCGCCGGTCCCCGAGGAGGCCCCCGCAGCCATCGATCTGTCGGCTGTTGCCATGACGGCACCCATTCAGATGCCCGCGCCCCCGACGATGGAGGCCGAAGCCCCGCCTCCTCCTCCCCCCTCCTCGCGCCCCGCAGCCATCGGCTTGGCAGGCGAAGGGTCGGCGGCGGATCCCTTTGCGGCCACTCCGGTGGAAGCAGAGCCAGAAGAGGGCTTTGCCGGAGATCTTCAAGAGCTATCTGGCCTGGATGCGGACGAACTCTTCGGCGGTCTGGTGGACGAGGCCGAAGAGGCCCTGGTTTCCCCCGATGAGGACGGTTCCATCGAGGGCTTTGGCTTCCTCGAAGATTCGGCGCCCAGCACCGGTGGATTTGGCGACCTGGACGCCCGTTTTCAGGCAGGTGGGACGGCCAGTCCTTGGGCTGAACCCGCTCCCCAGGGCGAAGCCAAGGCCGAAGGCCCGGCCAAGAGCAAAGCTCCCCAGAAGACAGCTTTTTCCTCCTTTGGAGAGGAAGATGTGGATCTGGACGCACTGGCAGAAGGCCTCGCCAAGGAGCTGGCCGACGCAGGAGGCTGGGAGGACGCCGCCATGTTCGGCTCGGAACCCGAGCCGGCCCCCGAGCCTCCTGTGGACGAAGAAGAGTTCTTTCTTCCCCCCCCGGTGGTCGGAGGCCCTCCCCCGGCAGCCACGAACGACCTGGACTATCCCGATCAGGACGACATCACGCCCGATGCACCGCTGAGCCGCGGCGGCACTCAGTCGAGGCAGCGTACACCGGAAGCTCCTCCCAAAGACCTGGATGATGTTCCTGAATTCCTGGAGCTGAACCCGAAGAACCAGGAGCCGGCAAAGAAACCCGCCCGGATCAAGCTCAGCTATCGGCGCTATGAAGTTTTTGTGAATGAATACCGCGAAAATCTACGTCGGGGCGGCACCTTTATCAAGACGGACAAGCCCCTGACCGTCGGTAGAGCATGTATCTTTGAAATCCGGGTACCCGGCGTCAACGAGCCGCTGATCTTTGATGCGGTGGTGTCCTGGGTGCAGGATGCCTCTACCGGTGAGCCGGGGATGGGCGTGGAGTATCGCCTGGACGACCGTCAACGCCAGTCGATTGAGCGGCTTTTGCGCCTTGGGGGCGGGTAAAGCTGATACATGATACATGATACATGATACATGATACATGATACATGATACATGATACATGATACTGACCCGGTACTCAATGGTTGTACAGCCTTCGTCGTGAGCGTGGAGGTCGTGGGCCCGACGGGCGGTCTGCTTCGCGCGAGGCGTTGCTTGCAGCCAAGGCTGCGGTTGTTATTGGCGGAGTGCCTCCGTGA
>CAITDR010000132.1 GCA_903891165.1 uncultured Pseudomonadota bacterium | reverse complement strand
GTAGTTGAAGGTGGCGACTGGGCGGCGCGACGCTGCGGCTATGAAGAAGCCACTCTGAGACATATTGGGGGGCGAAAAAACTCTCATTTACTAATAATTTACATCCAATAGTATTCTAACTCTTGGCGCCATTACCCCCAAGTCAACGGCGGATGGCGACACCCACAGCAGCGTGGGCTGCTGCAAAGGCGGCTTTCTTCGCTTCTTTCGCCGTGGGAGCCGATGAGGATCCAGCCTCAAGCTCCAGGGATGCCCCGCCAGCGCCGATGATCACTACGCGCCAACCTACCGCCACAGATTTCCTCTTAGGTATCTCAAGGAAGTCCATGGCGGCGCTATCCGCATTGATCTCCCGCTCCTCACAAAACAAGGGGTTACAAATATCGATCCTGATCGAGGCAAGGATGCTGGCGGCCTCAGCTTGTACACCCGTGTACGAAAGGGTAGGCTCCGTCGGGATGTCCGAGATATTGGTGACCGGAACAGGAGAACGCAGAGAACCTTCAACAGATCTACCGACTGCCTCAAATCTTGTGGGAGGACGTGCTGTCGTTTGGGCGGATCCGCCGATGGTCTCCCGGATCAACTCGTCCACCACATCTGCAATGATTCCCAGGCCCTTCGCCACACGGAACAGCGAGCTCATTTCGGTATCGCTGTCGGCCATAGCCTCCGCGATGGCCTGCACATGGATGCCGATGCTGCTCGCCTGATCCCGGCTCCGCGCCAGCCTTAGCAACAATACCAGCTTTCGGAACTCCAGGCCGTAAGCGCCGGACTCCAGATTGGAGACGTGCGCCTCCCCACCTTTGAAGCCCAGTTCAAGCGCTAACTCCCGTTGGGTCATCTCCAGAGACTTGCGCATGGCGCGGACTGCCGCACCCAAAGCCTTATTCGGAAGTTTGCTATTCTTCAATCAGGAAGCCCTATCACTCAACTGTGGTAACTCGAACTATGCCCCCACGCAAGACATGTACCCAAGGCACATGTCGGAGCGGGGTTGTGCCATGGCTGCCACCACCGACCGGCGCGAACCACCAAACCTGGACCCATCAAGAAGCATCAACCCCCGGCCCCAGTTATATGAGGTCGGAGGTATTCACTCATGATGCTTCCGCTCGCCGCCACGGCTCTCAGGATTCAGGTGACCTTTTCCACCTTCCAGCCTGGCACAACGGTCGCTCGGGCTCTGATCTATGGGCTTGGCCCGCTCGATGTTCCGGGGTGGTGCAAGGCAGAGTGGGCGCAGCCATGATGCCGCTTGTGCTCAGTGCAGTTGCCCTTGCCGTGGATCTGACCTGCCAAGTGCGCGGCGTGGACGTTGACACTGTCGATGTCGCTTGTCTCCCGGCCCTGGAGGCGAAGACCATCGAGCGCTATAACGATTCCTATAGCGATTATGTAGCATATTCCTTGATAGGCGCACTTTCCTCGCAAACCTACGACACCCGAGCACTCTATGGGCGGACTTGGGAGCTTAAGCAGTCTATCCTCCAGTCGGACGCATTTCGCTGGTGGTTCGATGAGACTGGCATGACGGACGAAGGGATCGCTTTCCGCAAGTTTCTGAAGCAATACCGCCGCATCAAGCGAGCCCGCGTACAAGCTGACCGTCAGTCAGGGTGGTAAAGGCGCTGGCTACCCTGTTCACTCCGCACCTCGGTAATCCCGTCACTGGATTTCCTAACGCGGCAGACGTGCCCTCCCCCCCACCAACCGCTCCAAAACCCGCTCATCCGCCCCCACCACCTTCACCCCCACCCCCTCCACCCTGAGCGGCACTCCTGCCGTCGCCGCTACCAAATCAGCAGGAAGCAGGCACAAAATCTGGAGGTCCACCTCCATCGCTGCATCACCCAACCGCGCGGAGGTCAGCTTCGGCGCGGCATCCTCGGCGGCCAGGCTCCTCCACAGGATCCGGCACAGCAGATCCCGCACATTACCCCCGAGGTAGTCCCCTTCTCCAGCTTTCCGTAGCAGTCCGGCAACACGACTCAGGGCCTCCACCAGCGCACCCTC
>CAITDR010000131.1 GCA_903891165.1 uncultured Pseudomonadota bacterium | reverse complement strand
GCCGAGGGTCAGACATTCACCTGGCGACAGCAGTACATTCTGCCGAAACACCCCTCCTGGCCTCTCCGCATCAGGATCCGGGATCACATCCGACATGTTCTGGAAACTTCGGCCACCCCCTCTGATAGTCGGGAGGTGTTGTGGTCCGTCTACATCGATGGAACAAACTCCCTCCACGAAGCCCGGCTGCATGTCGCGAAGCAGGCAGAAAAGGAACCCGTATCTGGTATAAATGTGTTTCGTGAAGAAATTGCCGGTAGCATGCAATGGACTATCCAGACCCTGAAGGCGAAGCAGGCAGACCTGGAGGAGCTTCGGCAAGCCCGCCCGCTTTGGGAATGGCACCACCACAATGAAAAAGACCCACAAATCAAGGCGATCGCCGGGGAGCTTGAACAGCTGTATCGAAGGGACAGCTTCGCCGCAGAATTTGAGCCGCTACTGGACCGCCATGACCCGGCAAAGAAGACACAGCTCCAGGTGGAGAAGGCCGAACAGCTCGCTGCCACGACGGAGCCCGATGCAATCGAAACTTTCGTGGAACGGGCAGCGAGCTTCCACGGGTACAACGTATCTGACCTGGACGTGATTGCGCGAATACTGGGCAAAAGGGCGGAAAATCACCAGAATATCCGCACCTTTATCACCACCACGCTGTCCAGGGACACCACCCCGGCCCACACCGCCTTCGCCGTGTGGGGCGCAACCGAATGGGTCAACCACTTGCGACAAGGCGATAGTCCAGAGCGGACCTGCGCTCTGGTCAGGGAGTTACTGGACTGCTGTACAAGCGACGGTACCCGCGCTTCCCTGGCGTGTTCCTTCTATAATGGTGTTCGTCGGCCCAAAGAGACGGACTTGATGTCCGCTGAGGAACATGGCCTGCTTCGCTCGTTGAAGCCGCTTTTCATGGGCCAGGGGCGCGGACCGAACCTCATTGCTGCGCTGGCCAACACCATCCCCCACGACTGGGAGAGCCTGAAGCCACTGGTGGAGCAGTCCCTCCGCGAACTTCCAAGCTCACAACTAGCGGATGGCGTCTTTCAATTGGTGGGCGCCATCTTCTGGGTGCTTCAGGATTCGGAGGACACCCAATCCCTCCCGTCGGGCCTCAACCTCTGGCTGCTTGACCAGTTGATGCATGTTCCTGACCCGACCAACCTGTCCGACTACGGCTGGCACAACCTGAACAAAATCTTGGGCCGTCTGGGTCGGGCCCCTTTGACCTGGCTCCCCGGTGCCCTGAAGCGGCGCATGGAGATGGAGGATTCGGGCATGGTGCGGTTGGCAATTACAGGGAATGATCAACATCAGATCAGCCATTTTGTCAACCCCATCACCGAGTCAGAGCGAGAAAGTCCGGAGGTACAAGCCGCACTGAGGGAATTGCTCGGCTGGCTTCCAAAACAAGGAATTGTCGTCTACTACCTCCCTCAGTTGCTTGGGGATGTGGACCCGGAAGGTATTCTGGTTCCCGACCTCGTGGTTTCCGCGCTCCGATGCTCCGCCTCTCCCGATGAAAGACAAAGTCTTGCCCGCATTGCCAGCCAGTACACCCTCGGCAGCCTCCCCTGGAGGACCATCGCCAAGGCAGCCCTGATCGCGGTGCGCCGACTCTCTCAAGAGGACCAGTATCGCCTCTACAGCGCGCTCTCCGAGAAAAGAGTCAAAGCGCGCTTCATATCCGCCGGTGAGGTAGCCGAAACTGTCCGAACCGCCGTAGCGGACGCGGCGCGTCGTCTGGCCGGGGAGACCGATCTGGACCTCCGAGACTTTTGGGAGTGGGCGATGGAAGGTGCGCAGGCAGAGCTAACCTGGCATGAAGAACGAGCGCAAATGGAGGTGGAAACATAAGCTGCAAACTACAGGATTGGCTTCAGAAGGCCAACGTGGATGGGATGCGGGCGGAACAGGACATGGCCATTTACCAAAATCTGATGCCAGAAAGAGAGTGGGACGGTTGCAATAACTACCTTCGCCGGACATCCCACATCCGGCCGGTCTTTTTGCCTCTCGAGCAACGACATTCCTATGTACTGCCGTGCTCTATAATGATTCCAACAATACCTGCTACCAGGAGGATGTGACTATGACTGAAACGATGATGGTGATCCGATGGCGCGGCCCATACAGCTTTGAGAATGCTTGCATGCTGCCAAACTCCGGGCTCTATCTATGCTGGGGGAGGAATCGCCGGGGGGCGCCACCGGCGCAGGCCAAGCTGCTGTACTGCGGGATTTCCGATGCGGCGGGGGGCGTCGGCAGCCGCATTAAAGGCCATGAAAACAAACCCTTCAATCACCCGGAGAATCACTGGTGGGTCGGACGGGTGCACTTGCCAACCATGTCCACCCGAGATCACCTGGAGGCGGCAGAGTGGCTGGTGGTCCGGTTCACAGATGTTGAGCACAACTGGCAAAAGACCCGGTCAGATCCACAGTTCAGTGGCTACCTGATTAACGAATGGTATACATCGGAGAACAATGCTCGATTCAGGCATGTTGGCGTGGCTACGGCAATTCCTGATGTGATCGGCTGGGATCCCGCTGAAGGACATCTCCGTTCAGCGGCTTCGCTCCAGCGAAAATGAGATCGGTGGAGCATCCGCCGTCGGTGCCTCCGGCCTCCGAACCCAAAAGCCCCCTTGCCATCCCCCCTCCCCCGTGTTTCCAATTGGAAACACCCCCTCACCCCTCCTCCTCCACACTCAGCACAAAATCCCGCGGATTCTGGAGCACGCGCGCCCGACCCTCGCGCAGCAGATCCCCGGCACAGCGCACCAGGGCCCGGCGCCGGTGGGCCTCCATCGCCAAGGTGTACTCCGCCGGAGGCAGGCTCATGCGG
>CAITDR010000130.1 GCA_903891165.1 uncultured Pseudomonadota bacterium | reverse complement strand
TCTACATATTTGTAGACCCCGGCGGTCATCAGCATTGGGTCCCAGGGGGGAGGCTGGAAAATGTAGAGGAGCGCAAGGAAAATCGGCACAGGCAGCGCCCAGAGCTGGCTGCGTCGTGCCCACAGGACTACCGCCCCCAGGAGGTTCACCGTCACGGCCACCTGCACCGTCCCCACCACTTCGATGCTTGGAAGCAGCACAAAACCGGCAAGGAAGGCGCCGAGTACCCCGCCTGCAGTATTGGCACCGTAGATGGTGCCTACATCAGAGGCACGTGCGGAGGGCGAAGCGGCCCGGATCAGCACCGGAAAAGTCGCCCCCATCAGCAGCGCGGGGGGGGTCATCACCAGCATGGCCACGATGCACTTCATCGGCCAGATCAGCTCAGGAAAAGGCTTGATCTGGAAGAAGAGCCACACAAAAACCAGAGGCAGCCAACCATAGAGCCACATGGCTCCCCAGGCCAGCGATGCGACCCCCACCTGCAACAGCCCGGCCCCGGCGCGGGCACGGTTGCCCAGGCGATCCGCCAACCAGCCACCCGCTTCCCCTCCCACCGCAATCCCCACCAAAAAAGCGAGGAGCATCAAGGAAAAAGCATAGGCCGACGCGCCCAGGACCAGGCCGAGGACCCGGAACCAGGCCACCTCCAGCGAAAGGCTGGCAAAACCGGCAGTGGCGGCGGCAAAAGCCAGTGCCCAAAGACCGTCCGCTGCCTCCTCCACCGTGGGCGACTCCCCCTCTGGAGCCTCGGGAAGGAGCAGGTGGTTCCCACGGGATAGGTACCAAGCCACGGCGCCTAAAAGGAGGTTGGCGGCGGCAGTCAGGTAGCTGGTGCCGGAGATCCACCACTGGGGAAGCAGGTAGAAGCCACCCGCAGCTACACCTACGACGGCGCCGACAGTATTGATCGCGTAGAGTCTACCGATGGCTTTCCCAGCTTCACGGCCCTTGATCAGCGGGGTGAGCACGGGTAGCGTTGCGCCCATACAGGCGGTGGGCAGGATCAGTACCGCACCCACCAGAAGGAACTGTATGAGCCCAAAACTGATTGGGTCCAGACCCGTCGCAAGCTCCATATACACGGGCTCGATCAGACGGAGCAGGGTGGGGAAGGCCAGACCGAACAGGCCGATGGCGGCCTCCAGCATCGCGTAGGTGCGCAGCGGCGGACCCAGGCGATCCCCCAATTTCCCTGCCAGAACCGAGCCTCCCGCCAGTCCGGCCATAAATGCACAGAGCACGGTGGTGATGGCGAACTGGCTGGTCCCGAAGATCCAGTGGAGCTGGCGGCTCCAGAGGGTCTCCCAGACCAGACTGGTGGCACCGGAGAGGAAGAAGAGCAGGTAGAGAGGGGGCATCGGGGGGAGGTACCGGAGGCGCGGCAGATAACCTGATCCTGCACAGATGATAAGAACCGGCCGCATCGGGTTTTGGTGAATAGATTGTCGGGCAATGCCGTCAAAGGAGGGCAGTGGCTCTGCTTTCCCGCAGAAGCCTCCCGCCGGTGTCAAGACCCCAGGGTGACCGATGCTCCTACTTTCTACCTTTGCATTTGCCCAGACTGCCGCTCCCGATGCCCGCTTTGCTCTGGCCCTGTTCTGCAATCCCACCTGCGACGACGATGTCCTCGCGATGTTGGATGAAGAGCTGGGCAGCATCCGCGGGCGATCGGGTTTTCCCGAGGTGGTCACCCAGCCCGGCCGTATTATGGGCATTGCGGACGACAGCTTTCCCATTCCAAACCTGGACTTTCTGGAAGTCTATGGGGTGGAAGTGGATCGGTCCGAGGCCCTGGTCCGTTCCCAGCAGGTGGTGCTGGCCTGGTTCGCCTCCCCCGCCGATCAGGCCGTGCAAACCCTGACGACTGCCCAGCGAGCCTTCGCAAAAGCCGCAAAGCAGAACGGCGGGTGGGTGGAGGACCTGGATACCCAGCAGGTCTTTGGGGTGGAGGCCTTCGCCCGGCGAGATCCAGCCGGCAAGCTGGAAGACTGGTTTGTGGTGGACGCGGCGCCCCAGGATGAAGCCCAGCCGGACGGGGCGGTGCGGTTGGTCACTCGCGGCTTGCGACGTTTTGGGCTGCCGGAGCTGGTGGTGGAGGATGTGGACCCCGGGATGGCCGCCGATGTGGGGGTGGTTCTGAATGCTGCAGCCGCCAACCTGCGAAAAAAGAAGTCCGGCACCATGAGCATCCAGACGGAGGAGGTCAACGGCACCGCCACCTTCGTGGACGGCAAACGTCGGGAGGACGATCCCGATGACCCCTTGTGGAAGATGAGCTTTGACGGGCAGATCACCGTTGCGGGGGAGGATGTGGAGCCGTCCGAGGAGGTCGAGGGGGCGCCGGCCTCTCCTCTGGTGGAACCTGCCCCGACCGCCGTGGCCGATCGGGAACCCCCCGCTCCGGCACCCGCACCAGCGCCAGCGCCGACCGTGGACCGCTCCCCTCCCCCTCCCATCGGCACCCCACGCAACTTGGATGAGGCAAAATCCATGGTGCAGGCTCGTTTCCAGAGTGTGGTCCGCGCCGCCTGGGAGCAGGGACTTGCGCCGGGAGAAGTGGTGGCGGTCTCCGCCCCCTTCCGCTCCCGCTCTGGTGGGAAAGAGTATATGTGGGTGGAGCTTCGCAGCTGGGAAGGTGGGCAATTGAGTGGTGTGCTTGTCAATCAGCCGGACGATGTGCCCGGGCTGAAGAAGGGTGACACGGTGAAGCTCTCCCCCGAGGAGGTCTTTGACTACATCTGGAAAAAGGCAGATGGAAGCCGTGAAGGGAACCTGACCGCAGCCTTCACCCGCTGAGCTTCAATTTCTGCTACAATCGGCGCTCTGGTAGGAGTGTCCGTGTACGCGATTGTCCTTCTCTACGCATGCACCTCCGTTGATCCCAAAGAATCGCTTCCCGCCGGACCCGTGGATGCGGATGGAGACGGCTACAACAGCGAGGAGGACTGCAACGACGAAGATGCGACGGTCCGCCCGGATGCGGAGGAGCTGTGCGACGCGGTGGACAATGATTGCTCCGGCTTTGTGGACGATCTCCCTGGATCTGCCTATGCCGATGATGATGGCGATGGCTACGGGGATCCCGCGGCCCCCACGGGTGTCTGCCGGGGTGTGGCGGACAACACCGACTGCAACGACGCCGATGCTGCCATCCACCCCGGTGCCGGCGAGAGCTGCGCGCCCGGCGACGAGGACTGTGACCGCCTCGAAGGTGACGACGACGACGATATTATCGATGCAATATCCGGTTTTACGGACACCGACGGCGATGGCTATGGCGACGATAGCACTCCTGTGAGTGGCTGCGAGGGATTTGCCACCCAGGGCGGCGACTGCGATGACACAAATCCGGCGATCAGTCCCCGTTCACCTGAGCGTTGTGATAGCTTCAACGTGGATGAAGACTGCGACGGGCTGGTCAACGGGGCCGACACCAACGTGGTAGGCGGCACCGATTGGTACCGGGATCGGGACGAAGATGGCTATGGAAACATCGACGATGTCGTTTCCGCTTGCGATGCCCCCGCCGGCTATCTGGCTGACAGTAGCGACTGCGCCGATCGCGACGCCGATGTCCACCCGGGGGCCACCGAAAGCTGCGACGGGGTGGACGAAGACTGTAACGGCTCGGTGGACGACGGCGCAACCGCAACGACATTGGTTTATCGTGATACCGACGGCGATGGGCACGGAAACGCGGCGATTTCGGGCTATTATTGTGCATCTGATCTGTGGTCGAACCTTGCCGATGATTGCAATGACTACCAGTCGCTGGTCTACCCCGGTGCCACGGAGTGGTGTAACAGTATCGACGATGACTGCTCGGGCACTGCGGACGACAACTGTACCGATGTGGGGGATGCCGCGAACTACGATACCGGCGTGATGCAGCTGCAATTCAACGGCGGACTGGTTGCGATGAATGGCCAGGTCCAGGAGGGGGTACACGGCTTCCAGGCAGTGTGGTATCACCAGGGCATCCAGGATGGCCTGCTTTGCCAATATCAGGGTTCTCTGGTAGATAATGGTGTGGCCACGTCGGGTTGCCCGACCTGTTTGTGGAGCTACTCGGTGCGGGTAGTCAGCGAGGCCATGGAGGGAGACTGGTGTGCGGATGCCGGGATCACCGCGGACCTCTACCAGGACGACCTTCTCCATGTCGGCTTTGCGCCCGACTACTACTATAGTGGGTTTGGTTACATCAACAACGTGATGTTCCTCTATCTTCCTGACTATGCATCCTATGGATGGTTTCTCTTTAATTTTGAAGATGGTGGCAACTACCATACCACAGGTGATGCCTACGGTGTAGGCTGGACCCGTACTTCGGCCGCCGGCGCGACCTACTACTTCACCCTCTGAGCGACCCGCGCGTGTTACATCTGTTTCATGGTGTTTCAAGAATTGGAACAGGGTGGGTTGGGGGGCTGGCTGCAGGGGGTGGGACCGGAGGCGGCCTTCCGCATCCTGACGCAGCTGCTCCCGGATGCCGTTATTTTTGTGGTCAACGCCGACAGAGACCTGTTGTTGTGGAGCAGCGGCGCTGAAAAATACCTGGGCTTTACCGCCGATCAGGTACTCGGCCGTCACTGCCTCACCGGCATCCGCTGCGGGCGCTGCCTGGGATCCTGTGGGCTGATGGCCTACGGAAAAATTAGGGATGTCCCTGTACTTCTGCACCGCGCGGATGGCCAGGAGCGGAGCTTCCGCAAGTTTGCGCAGTCTTTCCTGGGCGAGGAGGGCCAGTTTCTGGGCGGCATCGAAGTGCTTCTGCCGGTAGAGGACAGCGTAGGCCCCACCACTTCCGATGAGGAGGTACATTTCCACGGCATTGTGACCCGGGATCCGGGAATGATGCAGGCGATCCAGGTGATCCGGAATGTAGCGGAGACCGATGCGACGGTGCTGGTGCGTGGGGAGAGCGGGACCGGAAAAGAGCTGGTGGCCCGTGCCATCCACGAAGAGTCCCAGCGGCGGGATCGTACCTTCCTGGCGGTGAACTGTGCCGCCTTTACCCCCTCGCTGTTGGAGAGTGAGCTGTTCGGGCACGTAAAGGGCTCTTTTACGGGGGCGTCGGCCGATCGTGCCGGTATTTTTGTACAGGCTCACCGGGGAACGCTGTTTCTGGATGAGGTGGCCGAGCTTCCCCTGGAGCTGCAGTCCAAGCTGCTGAGAGTCCTTCAGGAGCGGGTGGTCGTGCCGGTGGGCTCCAACCGCCCCCAGCCGGTGGATGTGCGGGTGGTGGCGGCAACCCATCACTCGCTGCGCGATGCAGTGAAGGCAGGGAAGTTCAGGGAGGACCTGATGTATCGGCTACGGGTGGTGCCGGTGTTCTTGCCGCCGCTGCGTGAGCGTCCACGGGACATAGAGCTGCTCCTGCAGCATTTTATCCAGAAGGGTAACCAGCGGGGTCCGCGAGAAATCAGGGGGATCCTCCCAGAAGTGATGAAGCTGTTGCGGGATCACGACTGGCCGGGCAATGTGCGCGAGCTGCAGAATGTGGTGGAGTATGCCTTTGCGGTCGGGCGTGGCCCCACGCTTGGTCTCCAGGATCTTCCGCCAGAGTTTCGAGAACCGGTCGCTTCCACCCTGCCAGGGGGTGTGCAGGACGAGCTGCAGCGGGTGCGGGTGGCACTGACCGCGGCCCACGGCAACATGGGCAAGGCTGCGGAACTGGCCGGGATGAGTCGGACCTCTTTCTGGAGAGCCAGGAAGAAATACGGGATCTGACTGCTCACTCCCCGGGGAGGGAACTACGGAGAATCTGCAGGATCGCGTGTGCGGCGGCGTTGTCCGGCAGATATTGAACAGGTGCATAGCTGCGCTGCAGGTTGGCCCAGCGACGGGGTTCGCCGTCAAAATCATGGGAGAAGATGGCGGGCTGAGCATGGCCAGCGCTGCGGATGGCCGCCAGAATGTAGGTGCCCTGGTGCTCCTCCAGAAAGCGACGGGCGCGCACGGGGTCGCCGTTGAAGCGCTCGGCGGTCTCCGCAAGATCCCCTAACAATACGCCAGGTTGTACGCGATCAAAGCGCATGTCCAGGAATATCAGATCAAAATGGGCGGAGGCAAGTGCGGAGAGTGCTGCGGGACCATCCCCGGCACGCACGAAACGATAGCCTTCGGTGGCGAAACGCTCCAGGTTGCGACTGTACTCTTCGCCATCCTCTACCACCAGCACATGGATGGGAGTGGCCATCCCTCAGCCGTTGATGTCTTTCTGGATTTCGATCTCTTCCTTCAGCTCGGCCGTCTCATGCCGACCGATACGCCCGATGATGGAATTCGGGAAGAAGTGGGCGATTGCAATGCTGCCGAAGAAGATCACAAAGGTCGATCCCAGGCTGAGCCACTCGGGAATGTGAAACTCCAGATGGAACCAGACCTGCCCAAAGATACCGGGAAACTCGCCTGCATGTGCGAAGAGCTTCACCCCGATCAGCAGCACCAGCAGAAAGGCCACCTTGTTGAGGAGCGGATAGCGCTCGATCAAGGTGAGGAACCAGCCTGCAACAAAGCGCATCGCCAGGATGCCCAGGCAGCCGCCGATAAAAATCACCGCGAGTTTGTTGGAAAAGGCCAAGGCGGCCGCGATAGAATCCACGGAAAAGGCAATATCCGCCAGCTCAATCGCAACCACCGTCTGCCAGAAGGGGGAGAGCCCCATTCGCGCCGCCAGCCGTCCGAAAGGTCCGGCTTTGTCCATGGGATCGTCGTGATCGGCCGATGTCATCAGCCCGGTGATGCCCACATAGATCAGGTACAGTGCCGCCCCCCAACGAACCACCGGATAGGCCAGCAATGAGGAGGCGAAAAAAATGACAACAAAGCGGAAGAGATAGGCAAACCAGATGCCGATCTTCATCGCCAGCTTCTGGTCGGTCTCTGGGCGCAGATCCTTTACCAACGCCGCTAGAACCAGCGCATTGTCCGCAGAGAGCAATCCCTCCAGCACCACAAGGGTGAGGATGACAGGTGCGTCGGCCCAGGACAGATCCTGGAAGGAGTGGACGATCTCGGCGATAGTCTCAGTCATAGCAGCTCCGGCTAACCTGTCTCACCCAAGGTGGCATCATTGAGGTGCGGGAAGAGCTTGGCGGGTATCCCAGCCCGTAGATCCATGCAGCAGGTGCAGCTGGGCGCCGGCAAAAGCGGCTGGATAGAGGCTGCCTTGTCCCACCGGGGCGGGACGGGGACCCACATCCCGCCAGCTCAGGCCGCGGGTGTCTACCACCAGCACCGCCGCCTCCCCGGTGTTGACGAGCCGCTCTGGATTTTCAGGATCCTGCTCCAGGCCGCTCTCCCAGGGCAGCAGCCAGCCACTGGCCCCCGGTCTTTCGATCAACCCGCGCAGGAGCAGCTCCTCCTTCACACCCCGGAGGTCGTCGTTCTGGGCGTCCATCATGGCGATGGCGGGCGTCAGTCGTAGCTGGGCATTCCCCTCGCGGAGCTGCCCATCGGGTTCTTGGGCCACCCAGGCGAAGTTTTCCGCACCGAGCGCCCGACTCCCCGAGACCGCCCACTCTCCCTCCAGAGGCACCGGTGCCTGCAGATTCGAAACTGCTTCGGCTTCTTCGCGGGGAATGACTTCGCCCTCCTCCCAGCGCCATCCCTCCACCAGCCGATCCAGCGGCAGCTCCGTCCACACCAGCGGCAATCCTGCCTCCCGACGCGGATCGGGCTGTACCCCCAGAATGCTCACACTCCCCTCCCCCCATACCTCCAGACGGTTCCCCTCAAAAATGACTCCCGTACGTTCTTCGATGCCGATGCCCAAGAGCTCGGGAGGCGCATCGTCCTCCACCACCCGCGCAAGGATCCCGGCCAGACGCCCCAATCGTGCGCGGCTGGTGAAGTGGGTATCCACCACCCATCCGGGAAGAAAGCCGAAGAAGTCGTCGTGGATGCCAGAGCCGCCGTCGCGATCGTCCAGATAAGAGGTGCGGGCATCGGTGAGGACATCCATCGAGATCAGGTCCTCTCCCCCTGCAAAAGTATAGCCGGCCATGGACATTGCCCCGGCGCTCGTACCGCCCACCCCACCCCCGGCGCCATGGATTCGCCGCAGCTCCGCCTCCAACGCCGTGTTGTTCCAGGTATCGTAGTAGATGCCTTGATCGCCGCCTTTAATAAAAACTGCGTCCACAGCTGCGAAGTCCACCCCCTCCGCCGCCTCCCTGCTCGGAAGCATGTGGTTCTCCGCCCCGTCCGCGCCCAGCCAGACAAAATAGTCAGGGATAAAACTGCTCTCCTCTTCCACCGACAATACTGCAACCTGAATACGGCCGTCTCCGTTGATGTCGCCGTTCCGCAATAAACCCCGGTACAGCGGGGCACTCCAGGCCTCTTCCTCCCCAATTTCGCCTTCGGAACCCCCACCCGCGAGGAGAATCTGGCCGAGAAGCTGGGCCGGGAGCTCTTCGGAAGGTGGATTGTTTTTTGAATCACCAGGGGAGCAGGCGAGGAGGAACAGGAGCATGGGCAGAGGATAAGCACCGGTCAATACGATAGAGAGAGCCATGACCGTTTTTGCGTGGCTGTTGGTGGGGCTGGCGGAGGCCCTGGTTGCCGTGGGGCGTGGGGCACCGCTGGCGCCGCTGGTGCTTCTGGTGGGGGCATGGGGAGGCGTGGGGGCGATTGTAAGGCGTTGGCCCTCCCTCTCTTCGCCCTGGATTCCGGTCTTCCTCCAGATCTTCGGGGCGGCCCTGGTACAGCTTGGGCTCCACGGGGTGGCCGCGATCCTCGCTGCGGAGGGTGCGCTGGTGGGGCTGGTCGGTGGGGTCTGGCTGCTTCGCCGCTGGCCACGTGTGGGGCTCTTGTTTGTGTTGCCTGCGACCTTTGCGGGGGCACAGATGCGGCAGATTCGGCCGGTGCTCCGTTGGCCAGATCCGGTGGAGGAAGGCAGGAAAGGGGTGGGTCCGAGAGTGATCCTCTTGACCATCGACACCCTCCGCGCGGATGTGGGGCGTTCGCTGCCCACCTACAACCTCGTGGCGCAGAGTGGCCGCAGTGGTCCGGCCCGGGCTCTGTCCCCCTGGACGGTACCGTCCCTGGGCACACTCTTGACGGGTCAAGATGCCTATGTCCATGGCGCGGTTATCCGTGCCCCAAAGGCAGGAAAGACGAGAATCGGTAGCCTTTCGGTACCAACCTTGGCCCGGCGCTTTCGGGAGGCAGGCTGGTCCACGGCGGCCTTTGTGGAGAATCCCTTCATTGCGCCCGAGCGCGGCTTTCAAGATGGATTTTCCGTATGGGACCACCGCGAGCTCCGACGTCCGCCGCGCTCCTTGCTGCTGGACCCCTTCGGCCTCGCGCTGGATCTGCGGCCCCTGGTTCCCAGCGGTCGGGATACCGATGAGCGGGTGGATAGCGCGTTGCGCTGGCTGATTGCCCAAGAAGGTCCATTGTTTTTGTGGGTACACCTGCTGGGTCCCCACCTTCCCTACTACCATGCCGACTACGCTGAAGGCACCGCCCTGGGCGACATGCTGGGCCCCGACGGCCAGACACGCCTGACGCCGGAGGAGCTGCGCCGGGGAACCCTACGTTGGACGCCCCAATTGCGCCAGGAATTGAAAGAAGCCTATCGGCAGGAGGCGCTACGGGCCGATCAGGCCATGGGGCGTCTGGTGGCGGCTGCCGGATCGGATGCAATTGTGCTCTATACCTCTGACCATGGGGAAGAATTTGGGGATCATGGTGGCTGGGAGCACGGCCACAGCCTCTACGACGAGCTGCTGCAGGTTCCCCTCGCCTTCCGGGCTCCTGCCCTCGCTCCCGGCAGCTGGACCGGGCCGGCCACACTTCTGGATGTGGCCCCCACGCTCTTGGCCCTGGCCGGGCTACCCACCGAGGGCCTGCCGGGCACCGATCTTCGGCGGGAGGCTCCTCCCCGTCGGCTTTTGTTGGCGAACACCCTCTACGATGCCGAGCTGGATGGAATGCTGGAATGGCCCCTGAAGTACACTCGTAGTCTGGACTACAGTATGCAGCGCATGGTGGATCTTTCGGTGGATCCTCGGGAAGAGCACGATCTGTGCCCGGAGCGGGCTGGCGACTGTGCGCGGGCCGCCGAGTGGCTGCAGGGACGTGCAGCCGAGCTGGGAGAGACACCGGAGGGGGTGGTCGACGCCGCGGTGCGCGCCCTGGGCTATCGAGAGTGACAGGATCAAGGTGTATCAGTTATGAGCAGGCCCCCTGGGAGTGACCATGGACGCCACGCTGACTGCCTATACCGTAACCACCTTCCTTGTCATGGCCCACCGAGCGGGCTTTTCTGTAGATTCCCCTGCCTTTGTGGGCCTTGCCGAGCGTATCGGCGGTGAAGACAGCGGTGAAGACCTGGGCAAGGCGCTGGTGGCCGTGGTGCAGGAGCACCTGGGCGATGGCAGCCCGGATCTGGTGATTGCCGGGTTGAAGCGTCTTCTTGGCGAGGCGGTGGTCGCGGATGCCTCCTATGGCGACAACCGCGACGCGCGCCTCGCGGGTATCCGCCGGACCCTCTTCGGCCACTCCACCCCTTGGCTGGCATGGGTGCTGGAGCGCTCCCCCGAAGGTAGCCTGCATAGCACCTGCCTTCTGGTCGAGGACTTCGCCGACAAGGTGGTGGTCATGGACCCCAACCCCTTCAACGACATCGACGAGTCCCGCCGCTACTCCATCTCCGAGTTCCTGGCGATCTGGGAGCTTGCAGGCTGCAGAAGTCTGTCGCTACAGTAGGCTGGACAACTGGGGGAGGAGCGCCACGGTTCGTCCTGCGGCTTCCGACACCTCGTCCAAAGTGCTTTGCGGCCCCAGAGAAAAACGCACGGCACTCCCCGGGAAAGCCATGGCCTTCAACACCGACGAAGGCTCTGGCGATCCCGACGCACAGGCCGAGCCGGCGGAGATTCCGATCCCGGCCATATCCAGGGCAACCACCAGATCCTGGGCCTCAATCCCCGGAAAGTGGATGCAGAGTGTGTTGGGCAGCCGGGGAGCCCCCGCCCCCGCCACCACCCCACCGGCCGCCACCAACCGCGCCTCCAGATGATCCCGCAGGGTTGAAGTCCGCTGCATGGAAGTCAATGGGTGCGCAGCCTCTATAGCAGCGCCAAAGCCCACAATCCCCATCACGTTGTGCGTCCCGGCGCGGCGTGCCCGCTCCTGCGGTCCCCCCCGAATCAGCGCCTCGGGCACCTCGCCCCGGCACACCAGCGCTCCCACCCCTTGGGGTCCGCCGACCTTGTGCGAAGAAAGGGTCAGGTAGTCCGCCTGGATCTCCACGGGCACCTTTCCTGGTCCCTGAGCGGCGTCCACATGCAGCACCAACCCCCGCGCCCGACACCAGAGCAGCCAGTCCTCCACCGGCTGAAGCACCCCGGTTTCGTTGTTGGCCAGCATCACCGAAATGCTGGTTACCCCTGGCAAGTCCCGCCCCGGCCAGCATCTTCCCTGGCTGTCCACCGGCAAAATCTGTGCGGCCCGGCTCCGCACCGAGGGGTGCTCCACCGCGCTGACCGCCCACTGCCCCTGGCTCAACAACCAATTGTTCGCCTCGGAGGCCCCACTCGTAAAAAAGACCTGCCCGGGTTGTGCCCCTACGGCGGCAGCAACCTGAGCACGCGCCCGGTCTATTGCCGCCGCTGCGTCGCGACCCCATCGGTGCATGGACATGGGATTCGCAGGGCGATCCAGCCAGACTTCCATGGCCCGCCGCGCCGCGGGATGGAGCGGCGTGGTGGCATTGTGGTCCAGGTAGATCACGGAATGGTCGGCCGGACCACGGTGGAGGGGTCCCCCCCCTCTCGGGTGACCTTGAGCGACTCTTCAATGTACTGGCAGATCGCCTTCAGCTCGGGGGTGTTTGACGCCCCCTTCAGGCGCTGGAGCAGCACTTCCTCCCTGGCCAATACCTCGTCCACCTTCAACTGGTCGTCGTTCAGATCTACCAGCTCGGCCATCTCCGCGGCACGCGCCCGGATGTCCTTGGTGAGCTGAGGATCGCCCACCTCGGTGAGCCGGGAGGCCTGTCCCCACCAGGAGCCCACCTGGGCATTGTACTTGTTGAAGGGCCGCTTCAGCCGGGCTTCCAAGGCGATCTCTGCCGGGTTCAGCGGCCGCATGGTCCCCGGCGGAGGTGGGGTGGTGGGGCCGGAAACCCCCTGCTTGGCCCCCTCCGTCCGTGGCCGAAGTGAGGTGATGTTGGAGTTGTCCGGCGTACTATTTTCTGTACGCTTGGTGCTTCCCTCCGCAATCGGAGTGGCCTCCTTGGGCTGGACGCCCTTCGGCGCCATCACCAGATAGGCTCCCACCGCTGCGACGACCAGCACCACCAGCCCAACAATCACCTTCTTCATCCGCTACTCCAGGTTCCGGTACAGACCCACCACCACGGTGCGGTCATCCCCGCCCATGTTCGCGGTCATACCCACCTTTGGCTGGTTCGGCACCTGGTAGCCACCACACAGGCCCTTCATCTGCCGGAAAATTTCCAGCGGCTGCTTCACGCCGGTGGCACCCACGGGATGCCCGAAGCCCACCAGCCCACCGCCGGTATTGACGGGCAGCCGTCCGCCGATTTCCGTAACCCCATCCCGCAGGAGTGCAGCTCCCTGGCCGGGATCGGCGAAGCCGAGGGCTTCGTACATCATCAGCTCGGTGACCGTAAAGCAGTCGTGGACTTCGGCAAGGTTCACGGAGCCCGGGTTCAGTCCGGTCGCGGCATAGGCCTTCTGGGCCGCGTGCTTGACGGTAGAGAGTTCGGTAGGATCACCGTCCACAAAGAGCGAGGACACCGATTGTCCCAGCGCCAGCAGCTCGATCGCATCCGACTCCCGTTTGCCCATGGCGCGAAGGCCAGCTTCGCTCACCAGAATCAGCGCAGAAGCGCCATCGCTCACCTGCGAGCAGTCCGACATGCGGATGTAGGGGGCGTACTCTGCATTCTGGAGGAAGCAGGGGTTCTTTTCGCTGGAAGCTGCGGCGGTTGCCAGGTCCATCTTGCGGGCCCGCATGTGCGCAAGCGGGTTTTTATTCGCGTTGGCATAGGCTTTTACCGCAGCGCGGCCAATGTCTTCGCCAGTGACACCAAAGCGCTCCTGGTAGAATTTGGAGCGGCGACCAAACAGCGCCGGGAAGGTGAAATCGTCGATGCTGCGCTGGCGTTTGTAGTCGGCAGCACGAGCCAGATAGTCAGCGCCCACGCGAGCACTTTCGGAAGTCTGCATCTCGGCACCGGCCACCAGAATGGAGTCGGCACCGGCCCGGATCGCGTCCACCGCACAGGCCAGGGCCAGACCACCAGAGGCGCAGGCCCCCTCGGTGCGGGTCATGGGCTTGTTGGCCAGGGCGGGGTGGCAGCCGGCCAGGGCCGCGCCCAGGTGGCCCTGCTTGGAGAAGAGCTCTCCGACGAAATTCCCGACGTAGCCGCGCTCGATCTGCTCGGGATCGGCGCCCGTTGCAGCAAAGGCGTCCAGCACGGCTTTGGCCAGGAGGTCTTCCAGGCTGGGGTTCTCCCGCTTCCCGAAATCCGGGTGGTTCTTCCAGATAAAATCGGGATGGCCCTTGCCGATGTAGGGGGTATGTGCCCCCCCGATGATGAAGACACGACGCGACATGGTTTGCTCCAGAAGGCCGCCCTCATAACACAGGTGCGGCAATATTGCAACGCAGCAACTTTGTTGCTGCACAGCAGCGTCAGCCGGGCGGGGGGAGGAGGCCGCGGCAGCTGGACTCCAGCCGGGCAGCGTCCGTCGCAAAGCGGGTGTACTCGGGGTGCTCCGGTCCCATCAGCTGGCAGCAGAGATGAGCGGCTCTGCCATGTAGAAGTGGTTGCGATGATGACTGTGCCCAAGCCGCCTTTGCGAGGCGTAGTCTTCGACTCGTTCCCGCGCTCAGGCAGGCCTCCCAATAGAGTCGCCAGGCGCCGGCACGGGGCAGAGTGCGGCCCATGCGGAAGGCCAGGCGGAGGAGGGGGGAGCGGCGCTCCGGCACGTCCCCCAGGACCTGGACCACCTGCTCCATCGCCCAGATCAGCGGCCAGGAATACATCGTACATGCCTGCAGCTGCTCCAGGGCCAGCTCGGCATGGCGACGTGCAGGGGCGGGGCTACGCTGTTCTTTCAGGGCGCCCGCGACTGCCGATAGGGCCAGGATCCGGTCCAGACGGGGCATTGGGCGAAGAAGGCGTTGTTCCAGCTCATCCACCTCCTCCAGCTCGGGGCGGCCGGCAAGCTGGTCGCAGCCCAGGCGTACAACCAGACTCAGGGACTCCAACAGCAAGATGCTATTTTCCGGCTGGTAGTCCAGGGCCTCCAACCTTGCCATTGCTTCAGAGGGTTGGCCCTGGAGCATGCAGTGAAGGGCGGTGTGGATGCGGGCCTCCCCCAACAGCAGTGGATCGTCGCCGGCCAGGGTGACCACATGGTTCAGAAGGTCCATACCCTCGACGCCGGCAGAAAGGGCGGCGTGAGCCAGCCAGAAGTGCGTCTTGCTGGCAACTTTCAGGTCGGAGAGGGATTGACCAAGCACGAGGCGACGCTGCGTCCGCAGCTGCCCGGACCAGCCGGTCTGCGCCCACATTTGGCTGAGCATGGCGCGGGCCAGGGCATCCGCTTCTGGACTGGCGGCGAGGTCCAGGGCACAGAGGCTATGGCGCCAAAGAGCACCATGATCCAGCTCCAACCATGCCAGCTCGGCGAGGGAGAGGTGGATACCGGAGAGGTCTACGCCGGCGGGGGCCGCCGCGGGGGATCGGCTGGGGACCAGAGCACGAAGTCCGCCCCGAAAGAGACGCATCCAGTTGTCACGCTGCTCCCCCCGGAGGGAGAGGGCGCTGCGCAGGTGGGTCTGAGCACGCTGCGGATCCCGCGTACGCAAGGCGATGTTTCCCAGCTGCAGGTGCATACGCGCCTGATCCGAGGTTTTTGCTGCCAGCCCCAGGGCATCCCCAAAAAAAGCCTGGGCTTCGGTCAGCGCTTGGGCTTCCAGGGCATGGAGACCCGCCCGCTCCATCCACAACATCGCCCGGGCCGGGTCCTGTGCACGCGACCAGTGATGGGCAAGCAGGGTGTAGAGGCCGGGATCCCCCTCCGCCGTGACCGACTCCATCCACTCGGCGGCACGTTGGTGGTAGCGCCGACGGGCCGCGAAAAGAAGCTGGTTATACGCAACATCCTGGACGATGGCGTGTCGAAAGGAGCAGATGGGCTCCGGCACCACCGAGTCCAGGGACAGAAGGTTGCTGTGGAGCAATTCTTCCAAGAGTTGCGAGACTTTGGCGTGCGGAAGTTCAAGTAGATGCTCAAGGGAGGCGAGGCGGAAATAGCGCCCCAGGACCGTCGCAACCTGGAGTACTTGCTGTGCTCCCGGGCTCAGCGCGTCGATGCGCGCCGTGGTCATCCCCTCCACCGAGGAGGGAAAGGCGATCCGTTGCAGCGCATGGGGAACCAGAAGCAGGCACTCGCCGTCCTCAATCGCCACCACCCCCTCGTCGCGAAGGGCATCCGCCAGTTCTTCGGTGAAAAAGGGCTGACCTTCGGCGCGGGACCACACAAAATCCCGCACCGAATTTGGAATTTCCCCCACTCCCAGGCGCCTGCAGACCAGGGCCTCGGCCTCCGGTTGGGAGAGGTTGCCCAGCCGCAGCAATTTCCAGTTTTTCCAGCCATCCATGCGGCTATCTGGCGTGCCACACAGGAGGAAGCCCAGGCCCGGAATACGCTCGCTGGCACTGCGGATCAGATCCAGGGAGCTGCCGTCGATCCAGGTCGCATCGTCGATGGCGACCAGGAGCGGCGGCAGGGAGGCGGGCCGTCGTAAAAGGGAGTAGATACGGTCCTGTGGACTGCCATCGGAAAAAGGAGATAAGGTGCGGCGTTCCATGGAGCCGCTGTCCATCGGGGGCAGGGTACGGCGCCCCTCCGAGCGGCTGCTCTCTCCCTCCAAAAGATAGCGCGGGTCACGACGTTCGGCATCCTTGGCATAGCGGGGATCGGCGTCCACCAACGCACGCCAGAGCGAACGCCAGGTGGCCAGAGGAGTGGCCTGCTCCAAGGCGGATGCGGATCCGGTCACGACGGTGATCCCCTGCTGGCGCAGCTCTTCCACCATGTCGGTAAGCAGGACGGACTTTCCGATCCCCGGCTCCCCCTCCAAGCGAAAATGGGGAGCCATGCCCGCGGTTTTCCAGCTCTCCAGCCCTCCGCGAAGCATCTCCCGCTCACCGTCCCGACCGATGATCTCGCGGCGCTGCCGGGCCCGACGCTCAGAGCGCCCCGGCACGTAGACCGGCACCGGTGTATCGCGCCCTTTGACCGTCAAGACCCCAGCCGCCTCAAAACGTACCCCCTGTCCGCCCCGGATGCTCTTGACGGTGGCGGCGTCACAGAGGATACGCCCCCCTCCTGTAGTCATCAGGCGTGAAGCTAGGTTCATGGCGGTGCCAATGCAGTC
This sequence comes from uncultured Pseudomonadota bacterium, assembly GCA_903891165.1. Lineage (GTDB taxonomy): Bacteria > Myxococcota_A > UBA796 > UBA796 > SXON01 > CAITDR01. The sequence continues at coordinate 1,430 of CAITDR010000130.1, read as the reverse complement.
ATAGTGACGACGTTGTTCGCTGCCATAGGCACCACAGAAGAGACGCCCGGTTGCGATGCCCACCGGCGCGGGCGCCCCCAGCTCCTCCAGCACCTCGCGGGCACGCAGACCGGCATGGACCGCGCGTGCTGCGTCGTCTTCATGGGCGAGTAAGGGCACACCAAAAGCCAAGACCAAGGTGGTGCCTTTTTCGTCATGGAGCAACTGGCTCACATGCCCGCCCTGCTGGCGGTTCACCTCCAGAAGCGCCACCACGGCATCCTGGAGCCGCTCCTGGGGCACCGCCGCAAGGCTTACAAAAACGGCGGTGACCGTGCGGAATTCCCCATGTCGAGGAGGAAGGCCAGCATCCAGACGTCGTGCCACCACCGGCGCCACGTAGGCACGAAGGGTATCCCCGGGGCCCACCGAAGTCCGGGAGAGGGCGGCTTTGATCGGAGGTTCCAGCTCCCCTTCTACCCCGGTAAGAAGGCGGCCATGCGCAAAGTCAGTCCCGATGATACGCTGTGGCTGGAGGAGCACAGCCTCCGGGGAAACGCAGACCTGACCGGGCTGGGCCTGCGCCAGGCTGCGGCCCAGCTGCTCCAGCACGTCGCCCCGCAGCATGGTCAGGCGGCGCTCGGGATTCCCCAGCTCCCAGGCATCAAAATTGCCTGCCCCCACCGACAGGCGCTGCCTCAGCCGCTCCCCCTCCCCAAAATCGGCGGCCTCCACCGCTGCCATCAGATCGAGGGCACAACGGGAGGCATGGAGGACCATTTCCGAAGGATCACCCGGCCAGATCGCCAACATGGCATCACCCACAAAGGCGGCCACGTCTCCCCGGTGGGAATAGCAGGTCTGGATCAGGAGGCCGAAATAGGAGTCCAGCAGTCGCGAAAGACGCTCGGCGCCACCGGCCACGCCGTTGCGGCCCATGGCATCGGTCATGCTGGTGAATCCGGCGATATCCACAAAGATCGCGGCGCCAGACATCTCCCTTCGCAGCGGAGGAACCCGGTGGGGAGTGTCCGAGATGTTACGACGAACCCAGCGAGGCAGAAAGCTGGCGAGTGTATCCAAGGATACAGCGGACCGGCTCATCGTGCCCATTCCTGATCGGCCCCGTGTACCTTCGCCATCGCGCGGACGCGCTCCCACACTGCCTGGGCGTAGCTCACTCCGTCCGGAAAGTCACGGGGGTTGGGTGGCGTGGCGATCTCCAGACCCGCCTTTCTCCCGCCGAACACCAGGAGCCGTCCTGAAGGAAGTGTATTTTCAGTCTCCCAGACACAGGCTGGAACCACGGGAATATTGTGATTCCACGCTTCGATGATCAGGCGCAGGTGTACTCGCTCGGCCAGGGCTCCGTTTCTGGTACGGGTGCCCTCCGGGAAAAGGTGAATGTTTGCATTTCGGGACATCATCGAGATGGCTTCGGTCACGACGTG
>CAITDR010000129.1 GCA_903891165.1 uncultured Pseudomonadota bacterium | reverse complement strand
GTCGGCTTCCACCAAGAAGTTGCCTCGTACCACTCCGTTGGCGTGCCTTTCTCTGCCAGCATCTTCCACGATTCCTCCGCCTGCACCTTTATTTCTTCGTTGGCGTGGTCACGAAGCCGCCGCAGCGACCGCCCCATGGAGAAGGGGGCAAAACTCGCGGCATTGGTAGTCTCGAACATTTTAATAAAGTACCGAAGCCCCGATTTTCCGGAGAGTACCGCCATCAGACCGAGATAGCCATGAAGAGCGGCGGCAGAAACCGTCTCCGCCGTCTGGGCCGCCTGCGGCAGCAGTCGCTTGCATATCCCCTGAACCATGCGGATATCCGGTTTCAACGACGCGGAACTTCCAGCAAAAGCCAGCAATACCGCCCGCGCCACCAGCTCCCCCACCACAGAGCCGATCTCTTCCGGCTCCACCGCATGCGCTGTCCGATAGTGAAAGATCGCCTTCTCCAACGCGAGCTTTCGGCCACAACTCGACAGCGGACGACTCCCATTCTTCTCCCGCCCGACAAATTCCTGCTCCTCCGTCACCCCCATACAGCCGGCCTCTACGACCCACCGCATCGCCGCCGCTGCCAGCCACGCATGTGCACGGTGTTCGGTGTTCCGCTCGGTCAGGAATACTTCCACCTCGTTCACCACCCGATCCAAACGTTCGATGAGGATTTTTGCATCCTCCCTCAGTACCCCATTCGGATCCCCCACCCAGAGGCGCTCCAGCCTCTTCAGGATCACATCCCCCTCTTTCTGCCAGCGGCGCAGCTCGACCAGAGGAAGCTCCGAATCTAGGTTTTTGGGAAACGTAGCATAGATTACAAGACTGGCCCAATCGTGATCTTCCCGTGCTTGTACAAAGAGAATCCGCCGCACATCGTGGATGACTTTCCGGGGATCTTTCCCCCGCAGCACCTGCCCATAGAATTCTTTGGCAAAACGTTCGGAACCCAGCGAAGTGAGCGGGAATTGCGAAGCGACCACCAGGGATACCCCGGCCCCGTGGAGGGCGTGGGCCACACTGGCCTCCCCCGTCAGCACCGTCCCCGTGGCACCGCTGTCACAAGAAGACAGCGTAACTACCGTCGGCAACGCTCCATTCTGCTGCATCAGGGCCGCTGCAAGGCGCTCCCCTTCCACCACGTCCACACCGGAGAGATCCTCTGTGAACAGTGCGAGGCCAAAACGATCCGGTGCATGGGGCAGCGGTGCCCCATGGCAGAGAATGTGCACGTAGTTGTATACATTTTCCCGGCACTTTTGCTGGATAGAAGCAATGGAAGCATTGGGCAGAACCTGGATATGATCCCCCAGCTCCTTCTCCCGGCTCTCCAACCAGCCAATCCACGGATCCAGGGCTTCGCCCAGGGCTTTCAGGTGTGCTCGAAAGGGCACCGCCCCCCCCGCTCCCGAAAAAGCGTAGAGTACCCGGGGCCGCTCAGGCCAGTCCCGGTTGGACCACTGCTGGGTGGCCTCCTGGCCCCGTCGTGCCTCCCGGGTCAGGTAGACGGGCTGTAGATCCTGCCGGAACAGCCACTGTTGGGCGGTGGGGAAGCCGTCCGGAGCCAAGGCCAGCTCAAAGGGGAGCATCGCCAGCTCCAGCCCCGAGAGCACCAGCCGCAGCTGCACCGGCTGCCCCTGCTGCGCTCCCAGCTCGGTGGGCAGACCTGGTATCTGATCCAGGATGGTCATCATCAATTTGGCCAGATCATCCATCGCCAGCCGTCGCTGCACCTGCGCGCCCCGATCATAGCGCAACCCCTGAAGACGGGTGAGAAAGCTGCCATGTTCCGCATCCACCCGCACCGTCGCCGGGGGGTGGTCGCCCAGCAGCGCGATGTACTCGGTCAGCGGCGAGAGCAACTGATTGTGTGGCGGGCCTTTCCGCAGAATTTCCAGCTTAATACTACGCATGGTTGTGCCTCACCGGGAGTGATTCACGACGAACGGGTCGCGACAGGCCACTGTCATTGGTTTCTTGCAGCTCCGCCACCACATGGTCCCCTTCCACCCACAGGTGTACGAGGTTTCGTGGCTGAAAAAAGTAGTCCTGGAGGCTCTCCAGCTTGCCCGGACTCTGCGCGGTCCCCCGCGCCGCATCCATGGCCTGCTGCACCTTGCGGAACTGTTCCTGGTTCCGAAGAAGTGCCGGAGGGATGCGCATCAATGTGGCCCAGGTACCCGAATTCAAGTAGACACCTGTGCCATTGGGTGTACATCGCCCCAAGTGGGTATGACCCGCGATCAGGAAGTCTGCACCTGCATTGTCCCGGCGCATCGTGAGCACCTGATCGGCGACCTGCGGGTCATAGAGGCAGCCTCCGTCCCGTTCCAGCCAGCCCCGCATACTCTCATACAGGTTGCGGGATGGATCCATGCCGAAAAAAGAATCCAGTAAAAATCCGCCTAATCCCAGGGTCTCCCCCGCAACAACCCGCTCTGGTTGCAGGGTGCCCGTAGCCAGCTCCGCCAGAAGCTCGGCGGCGGCGGGCGCGACCTGTGTAGCGGCCACACCACTCAGCAACCGAGGAGCAGCAAGACTCTGTTGAGCAAAACTACGCACCATCCCCGGTAATTTCCTGGCGAGAGAGGGCTGACGCGCCAGTGCGATGGAGAGCAGTGTTTGATCTTCGGGCTTCAGCACCTCCAGAAAAGGGTCCATCGCTTTGGCTTCGTTCAGGATGTCCACCACCAGCCGGGTACCGGCGCAGGGATCGGGCTTTTGGTTGCGAAGCCGATCCATGGTCACCTGTCCGAGGTGGTAGACATTCCAGGGATCCTCCCCATTGCCATGGATACACTTGACTTTCCGGCCCCTCATCACACAGGTAAAACGACCGCGTTCCTCTCCTGGTCCGTCTCCCCACTGAATCGTCCCTATCTGTTTTTCCAGGGCTGCGCAGACGGAGCCATCCATCCACTCCAGATCGTGGTTACCCACGGTAATCACCAGCAAAACGATCCGGTCTTCGAGCACTTCATAGACCAAGCGGTAGCCTGAAGCCCTGAGTTTTATTTTATAGCGGTTATGGCGACCACTGAGCCTTGCCGCAGGAACATGCGGGTTATCAAGGCGT
>CAITDR010000128.1 GCA_903891165.1 uncultured Pseudomonadota bacterium | reverse complement strand
CGGGGCTCCAGTATAGTCAGGGCAAAAATGGGCTAGCGGTGGATGTACAATCCGCCAAGGCCGGTGGTCTGGATGTGGCGGGCAACAAAGTGGCCACCGCTCAGCTGGCCGGCCTCTCCGCTACGCAGAACGGTCAGGATTTTTCGGCACATCTGGGGAGCGGGAGTGCGACCGGTATCGACACCGAGAGTGTGGACGCAGGACGGGCCAGTCTCCAGGATGTACGCATTCAAAAGGACAGCACCGGCATCCAGGGCTCCGTCGGCAGCCTCTCGGCGGAAAAGTTGAGCGGGGCGGGCAGCTCAGCAGGGAGTCTCTCCGCGCAGGCCGTGGCCGCGAAGTCCTCCGGAGGCACACTTTCGGGCTCGGTGGGGAAGGCGAGCGTAGATGCCGTGGATACGACGACCTTGGATGTGGGCCATGGGGATCTGGCCGGTCTGAGCTTCCAGAAGGACAATCAAGGGATGTCTGGGTCCGTTGAGTCTCTGGGTGCACAGAAGCTGGCAGCCGGCGATACCTCCGTCGCCAGTATTGCAGCGCAGAAACTGTCTGGCCAGACGACGGCGGGCAAAGTCTCCGGTGCGGCGGCGGGGGTGCAGCTCCAGGACCTCAAGAGCCCCACCGCAACGGTGGGATCCGCCGATCTTTCTGGTCTTTCTGGTTCCAAAGAGGGCGAGAAGGTGGCGGTAGGACTGGACAAGGGCCAGGCCAGCGGTATCGGTGTGGCCGGAGCCACCGTGGGCAAGGTGGCGGTGGAGAAGCTGGCCGCGGCGGGCGACAGCGCTACCCAGTCCGGCAACCTGTCCCTGGGCAGCCTGGAGGCAGAAAAGCTGAAACATAGCGCCGGATCGGCGCAAACCTTGGGCATGAAGGGCTTGGAGGTCCAGGGCAGCAACCCCGGCGGGGGCCGCGCCGTCGTGGATCAGAAACCCGACAGCCTTCAGGGGAAAATGAGCCTGGCGCAAGGAAAAGTGACCGGTCTGGATACTGCAGGACTGGACGCCCAGAGCATTGAGGTCAAGGGAGGCCAGGCCCAGGTCGCGGGTACACAGAAGAGCGGCAGCCTCGCTTCCCTCACCGCCTCTGGCCTTGCCGCAGATGCCGGTGGCATGAAGATAGGGGTGGAAAATCTGCAGGGAAGTAATCTTTCGGGCAAAACCACTGCGGGTGGCAAGGCGACTGCCGCTCCCTCCGGTCCCAGCCCCGCCGCCGTGGCGAGCCTCGTGGACCAGGCTCACCTCAAAGGCTCAGTGGCCCTGAACAACCCCGGCAAAGCGGGCCCGGTGAAGGTCGGCACCGACACCCATGCCAATTTTAATGTAGATGTACAAAATGGCCGCATCGATCCTCGGACCACAAAGGTGGCGATGGACAAGCCCCTGGACGGCCACCTCTGGGTGACTGCCAAGGGCGCCTATCTGGACGATCAAGGCGGAGATCGTGCCAAACTCAAGGCCGATCTGGGTGGCTGGAAGGACATGAACCTCTCCGATCAGCTCCCCGGCAAGCAGGATACCCTGCCGCTGAAGGTCTCTGAGCTGGCCCAGCAGGTGCTGCCTGCCACATCCAAGAGTCCGGCCGCCAAGCCCAGTACTTCCGGGCCGGGGGTGGAGGCAAAGGCAGGCTCGCTGAGTGCTTCGGGGATCAGCGTAAACGGTACCTTGCCTGCGGATAAAGGGGGGAAAGCACCGGGAATGGTCGATCTGGACCACAGCAAGGTGGCAGGCTCGGTGGGGCTACGCAGCGGCAAGGCGGATTTGGGCTCGGTCAAGGCCGATCTCCAACGCGAGGACAGTCGCGACAATACGGCGTCGGTCTCGGCCAATGGTGCGTCGAACCTTGCGCTGCAGTTCACCCGGTTGCTGGTGGGCAATTTCTCGGTGGATACCGGGGATTCGGCGCTCAAGGGTGGCAAGAGCTCGGTTTCCGGCGGCGCACTCTCCGTCCAGGAGGGCAAGGGCGGCCAGCAGGTGAAGGGCAACATCGGCGCGGTGAAGGTCGAGAATTTTGAAGGGGTCAAGCGGTAGAGGAGGCGCCGGTCTGGCGTCTTTTCAGCCTTTGCCCAGCCGGATCTCGCGACCCGCACGAAAGACCCGGGGCGCGGGACGCAGACGCAAGAGCTCCACCTCCTCCTCCACCGGCCACCAGCAGAAGTCGGCAACTTCTCCCACGCCTATCCGGGGCGGCTCCCCGAAGGGCAGGTGGTTTTCGCGCCAGAGACAGCGTGCCGTGTTCTGGAGCTGAACTTCCGAGGTCAGATGCCCCAGATGTATCGCCAGCCAGGCCGCATCCAGCAGGTTGGCCGTCCCCAGCCGGTACCAGGGATCCACCACCGAGTCGTGCCCGATGCCCACCTTTGCGCCCGCCTCCCACAGCTGGTCCACCCGCGTCAGCCCGCGCCGCCGGGGATAGTTGTCATAGCGACCCTGTAGAACTGAATTATCCAGCGGATTACACACCACCAGAATTCCTGAACGTGCCACCCACTCGATCACTTTTGCGGCGTAGGGGTTGGGGTAGGAATGCAGGGCGGTACAGTGACCCGCAACCGCTCGGTTGCCCATTCCCCGATCCAGCGCTTCAACGGCGGCAACTTCGAGGTTCCGGCTGCCCGGATCATCGGTCTCGTCGCAATGTAGATCCACACGAAGTCCGTGTTTTTCGGCCAGATCAAAGGCGAGCCGCACCGAAGCCCAGCCCTCCTCGGTGCTGCGCTCAAAGTGGGGGATGGCACCCACCGCGTCACAACCCAGAAGCACTGCCTCCTCCCAAGCGGCCCGCTTCTTTTTGTCCGTCAGGATGCCCTCCTGCGGAAAGGCCACCACCTGCAGCTCGGGGCGGCCCAGCTCTTCATCCCTGGCCAGCTCCTCCCGAAGCTGCAGGAGAGCCGCCACCGCCACCGGAGCGCCGGTATCCACGTGGGTACGAATTTTGAGGGTTCCCTGCCGTACATACCAGCCCACCACCTCGCGGGCGCGCGTCCGCACGTCCTCCGCCGTCAAGCCCTCGCGCAGGGTCGCCCAGTTCCGGATGCCCTCCCGCAGGGTGCCACTCCGGTTGGGGCTCCGGGCGCCCAACAAAACCGCGTCCAGATGTACATGGGGCTCGGCCAACAGCGGTGTCACCAAACCGCCAACCAGCTCGCCCTCCCCCGACCCATCTGAAAAACCGAATCGTCCTGCAACCACATCGAAATTTTCAATCTTTCCCTCCACCCGGACTTGTCGCAGACGCATCGGCATTCCTCCACGCCTAGTGTAGCATCCGGCGCACCGCTCCCTGCAGGGGCAATTGCTGATCCATAGCAGCGATGACCGCGCGGATATGGACGATCGGCGCAGAACGGTCTAAGGTGAACGCTGGAGACACCCCTGATGCGCATGTTTTCTCTCACTTTTGCCCTCGTCCTGATGGGTTGCCCGGGCAATAAAGAGTCTGACACCGGCCCGAAGGATCTGGACGGCGACAGCTACGCCAGCGACGTGGACTGCGACGATGGGAATCCGTCTATCAACCCCGGTGCCGTAGAAAGCTGCGATGGCGTGGACAATGACTGCGACGGCGACGT
>CAITDR010000127.1 GCA_903891165.1 uncultured Pseudomonadota bacterium | reverse complement strand
TCCAGCAGGGTATCGTCCATGTACACTTTATCGCGCCACAGGCCCCCTTCGCCGCTGTGGTTGTAGACCACGTCCATCACCACTTCGATGCCCTGCTGGTGGAGCTGGTCCACCATCCACTTGAACTCGTCCACCACCGCCTCGGGCGGGCCGCCGTACTCGTAGTCTGCCGAATAGCCCAGCTCGGGGGCGAAGAAGCTGACGTTGTTGTAGCCCCAATAGCCGCCGTCGAGCGGCTTTTCGTGGATGGGCAGCAGCTCCACCGCGGTAATGCCCAAGTCCTTGAAATAAGCCGCTTTTTCGCCCAGGCCCCGGTAGGTGCCCGGCTCGGTCACCCCGTCCACGCCGTTGGCCGTGAAGCCCTTGGCGTGCACCTCGTAGAGCACCAGACTGTTCCAGCTGTGGCCAGCGGCCACCTCGTCCTGGCGTAGTGTCCGCCAGCCGGTCTCGGCCTCGCTCCATTTGTATTTGCTTACACTGACAATACTTTTGGCAGCAGCATCCCAGGTGCAGTCCTGGCGGCGGCTCTCTCCGGATCCCGCAGAACCCAGGCCCCAGTCGTGGTCACGCGAAAGTGCACGTGCATAGGGATCTGTGAGCAATTTATTTGGATTAAAGCGGTTCCCTTGGGCGTCCACATCGGCCACGAAGCCCTCACGGGAGCCGCAGTACCAGTCCTCGTTGTAGGGCCAGTTGGGGCCCCATGCCACAAAGCCGTAGTGTTGCCCGGGGCCGATGCCTTCGATGTAGATGTTCCACACATCGCCAAGGCGCTTCATCTCAAAACGTTGGGTGGGCCGCTCGCTCTGGTCCTCGTCGAAGAGCAGGATCTCGATGCGCTCTGCATTCTCTGAGTAGACGGCAAAATTCACACCCTGGGAGCAGCCGTCGTCGATCAGCGTTGCCCCCATAAACTCCAGATTTTCCACGGCCGCCGGATCCAGACCCGGTCCCACCGCCTCCGTGGCATAGAGGCGGGTATAGCACTCCTCTTTTCCATTCGTACAGGAGAGGAGGAGAGGAAGGAGGAGAAGGCTTTTCATGGTCTACTCCGTGCGCTTTGCGCGCTTGTCGCTCGGATCGGCCACCGGATGTTTCCGTGCCCACGCCACGGCGGCGTCGAAGTCGGTCTGCTCCAGAATCTGGAGGTTGCGTGGCTGGACGCCAAAGTGTTTTTCCCACTGCTCTGCCACATAGGTATTGGTGGTCAGAGTGTACAGTTTTGCCGGGTCCAGGGGGGCGGCCCCCACCTTGACGTTGGAGGCTTCCGGCGCGCCGTTTACCAGCCTCCAGGAGTACGACAGGCCCGACATCGAGAGGAAGCCACGCTTTTCATGGGCTTCTGCCGCCATATTTCCGTTCACGATGCGCATCACCTCGTCACCGGTGAACTGGAAGGTGACGATGTGGTTGCCGAAGGGAAAACACTGATAGATATCCAATACCCGTACCGGACCGGCAGCGATGTCGGCACGGAGTCCGCCGCCATTGTACAGCCCGATGTCCGCGCCCGTCGTGTCGCGTAATACATCGGTGATCCAGCGGCCCAGGGCAGACTCATGATAGTACGAGCGTCCCAGCACAGCCGTGGCCTGCGAGATCTCCTCGTTGTAGACCTTGCTGATCTCCGCCTCGTAGCGGTCGGCCAGGGCCTGCACCTCCGGGCTGGCTGCGCCGGGTGCGGTCTCCGGCAGCAGATCGCGCAGCTCGTAGGAGAAGGAGCTGATCGCGTCCCCCTCCACCTTCAAATCCACCACTCCGAGGGAGCGAGTGTAGGAGCCAGCCTGAACGATCCATGTGCCTTTTATCTGCTCCGCCGTCGTCAGGCGGGTGTGGGAGTGGCCCCCCACGATCAGGTCGATGCCCTCCACCTGGGCGGCCAGCGCCCGGTCATCTTCCACCCCGATGTGGCTGAGCACCACGATCAGATCGGTATCGGGATCCAGGCGTTCCACCTCTTCTCTCACTGCATCGGCCACCGAACGTAGCTTCAGGCGGGCAAAGTCCTGGCGACTCATCAGGCCCTGCAGACCTTCGGTCGTGGCGCCGATTACACCAATGTGGATGCCGTTCACCTCGAAGATATCGGAGCGCTTCTGGTGAGGCAGCAGTGGCTCCCCGTCGGGAGTCAAAACGTTGGAGGAGAGGACCGGGATGGGAGAAGTGGCGGTCAGCGCACTCAGGTTGTCAAGGCCCTTGTCGAATTCGTGGTTGCCCAGCGCCCAGGCGTCGTAGCCGATCAGATCGAGGAACTGCAGCATGGCGCCACCTTTGGCGCCGCCCACCACCAGATCGGTGAGCGGGGTGCCGGTCAGGATGTCGCCCCCGTCGAGGAGTAGCACCGCATCCCGACGATCCCGTCGCAAGGCATCCACCTCTGCATCCAGACGCACGAAGCCGCCGATAGAGGGCCGATTGTCGAGCCAGTCTGCCGGTTCTGGCAGATAGTGCCCGTGCAGATCGTTGGTGTGCAGGATGGTGAGCGCACCCACCGGCGCCGGTTCCGCCACCGGCTCGGGCAGCTCGGTCGGCTTGGGGGTGCAGGCCCACAGCAGCAGGATCATGCGGATCTCGCGGCGTTGATCAAGGGAAAGACGTCGTCATCTTCCAGCATCCCCTCTTTGTGGTAGAGCACCCGGCCATCCGGCGCGATCACCAGGGTTTGGGGAACCTGGTGCACCTTGAGCCCACAGATCCGAAAAAGATCCTCGGGACTGCCGGTGAAGAGTACATTTCCATAGCCGACGCCGTAGCTGTCGGCGAAGGTGGCAACTTTCCGGGCGATGTCCTCCGGCTTGCCGGGATGATCAAAAAGATCCCAGCTCAACCCAAGAAATTCGGCCTTGTCTGCCAGACCTGCGGCGGAGCGCACCAGCCGGGGCAGCTCGTCCACACAGGGCTCACACCAGCTGGCCCAGTGGTTGATGACGAGCACTTTGCCGGAAGGACGCAGGATTCCCGGCAATCCAGCGGCATCTACCGGTATACAGCCTCCGGTCGGCCGCCGGGTGGTACTGCCCCCAGAGGGGGCCACTTCGGTTTTTTCTGACCGATGGTCGGATTTTTGACCGACGGTCGAAAATGTGGAGAGCGGCGGGGTGCGCGGACGTTCTCCGGGCTGTTCAAACAGCCCATCTTTGGCCACACGCGCAGCAATTTGGCGGAGGACGGCCCGAAGGGCGGAGCGGGGACCAGGCATCAGTCGGCCTCGGTGCGGGTCTGGTCGGAGAGCACTTCGGTAAGCTGTTGGGTGACCCCGCGCACCCGCTGCGACAGCACCTTGGCGATCTCGTACACCAGCTTGTAGGCGGCAAGGTTGCCCTGCTTGAGGAGGCTCTCGTAGTCGCGACGGGGGAAGCGGAAGAGGGTGACATCTCCCTGGGCGACCACGGTTGCGGAACGCGGGGAGTGATCCACGATCGCCATCTCGCCGAAGAGCCCACGGGGTCCTAAGGTGGCGACGTTGTGGGAGGGGTGGAAGTCATCTGATTTGAAGACGCCTACCTTACCGGCGTAGACAACATACCAGGCATCACCAGGATCTCCCTCCCGAAAAACCACATGCCCATCGCGGATGCGCTGCACCTGCATGATGTGGACGATTTCCGAAAGCTCCATGGCGTCGAGGTCGCCGAACATCGG
>CAITDR010000126.1 GCA_903891165.1 uncultured Pseudomonadota bacterium | reverse complement strand
CCGCCTTCACCCCGCCGATGCCCTGGAGCGCGCCCGCGATCGGGCGTGGTTTTCGGTGGCCGACGCCCTGAATGTGGCGGCCTACCAGCTGATGATCGCCCCCGATCTCGATCGTCTCCACCAGCATGCCACCGTGGCCCGCCAGCATCTGGCTCGCCTTGAAGAGCAGCTTCAGGGCCCTCTTTGGCGCGGCGACCACTTTTCCGCGATGGATGCGGTGATCTATCCGGCGCTCCAGCGCCTGAGCTGGTTTTCGGAGAAGTACCCGGAATTGGCGATTTTCGAAGCGGTCCCCAAGGTGGCGGCCTGGGAGCGGGCGCTCCGTGATCGTCCCTCCGTTCTGGCTTCCACGGTGCCGGATATCAAGCAGCGCTTTTTGGCCGCGCTCCCGGGCTATGGGGCGGTACATCGTCCGTCGGTGTAGGCTGCTGGGTGGCGGAGCTTTTCTGGGGAGCGCCTCAGGATAGACGGTCTATACTCGACAGACCGTCTGTACTCCAAATGGGCAGACGGGCCTATTTCCCGCCTCCCCAGGCCGCTTCCAATGCACCGATCATCCCGGCAAGGGACGGCGCTTGGGTGATGTAGCCGTCCCTGTCCATTTGGTGGAGCTGGCTGAACAGGGGAAAGTCCTCGTAGCGGAGCCGCAGCATGTTCCGGGGGCGTCGGCCGCCAAAGTGTTCTTTATAGGCGCATGAACCGGCGTCGTAGTAGGTACACATCTGCGGGCGGTCGGGCTGACCGTACAGCCCGCAGCGGCCGCTGCCGTCGGGGCCACGCTGCAGGTATCGGCATTGGCTTTTTACCACGATACTGTAGCTGCCGTCGCTGTTGATACCCACCTCTACCCCCGGAAAACCGAGCAGGAAGTAGATGTAGTCGAGGTTCTGCCTTCTCAATGGAGTGGCCAAGGGGAAAAACAGCCGCGTGCAGCACCAGGCCTGGCAGCCCTCACAGGGCCTCTGGAAGTCGGCGTACTGCCGTGGTTCCGGCTCCTCCACGGGAAGGCCACCGCGGATGTCGGCCTCCCACCGCTCCCGGCTGTTCCAGGCTTCGTCGTCCTTCGCCGGGCTTTTTTCGGGGTTGGGCAGCGCTGCGATGGCGGCCACCAGATCCTCAAAGCGGGGCCGCTCGACGATCTCCCGTGCGTCGTTGAATTTCACCAAAGCGGCGTAGATGGCCATTCGTTCCCGGTCCATTCGCACCGAGAGCCGCCGATCATCGGCCTGGTAGATCCGCCGGTAGGAGCAGCCGTAGGGGTTGAAGCGCTTGCAGATGTCGGGCTGCTCGGCGCTGCCGTGGACCGAACAACGCCGATTTTGGTCGAGCTTCCGGCAGGGGATGGAGATGCAGACCTGCCAGGCTTCGGTACCGCCACCCTCCATCAGCTTCAGCTCGATGCCCTCAAAGTTGAGGAGGTAGAAGCACCAGTCCAGGTCGCTGAGGTTCTGGATCTGAAAGTCCTGCAATGGCAGGATGCTGCAACACTCGGCGCTGCAGCCATTGCAGGGCATGGAGCGGGCTTCTTCCCAGCTCAGGAGCTTTTCGGAGGGCAATTCGGGCGGCATCTCAGCGGAGGGCATGGGTGTTGGGCTAACCTCCCCGGGGGGCGACCGGCCACCGGTGCGTTATAGAGCCTCATGGCCGCTCCCCGCATCCTCACCGGTAGCTCTGACTTCCCCACGCTGCGGGAAGGTGGCTACCTCTACGTCGATAAAAGCCGCTTCATCTCCGAAGTTCTGGGCCGCGACGCCGTGGTGCAGCTCTACCCGCGCCCACGGCGCTTCGGCAAAACCCTGTCCATGTCCATGCTCCAGACATTTTTGGAGATTGGGCCGGATCGGAGTGCGCTCTTCTCAGATCTGGTGGTGTGGCAGGATGCACAGGCTATGGCCCACTTCCAAAAACATGCGGTGATCGCGTTGAGCTTTCGGGGCGTCAAAGGTGCGGACTGGGCGGAAACCCGTGATGGGCTGCGTCGGGTGGTCTGGCGGGAGCTGGCGCGTCTGGAACCGCTGTGGTCGGGACCTGAGGTACCGGCCAGTCTGGTGCAGAACCTGCGTGCAGTGAAGGAGGGAACGACCAACGAGCAGGGAGTGCTGGTCGAGCTGACGGCGGCTCTTTACGCCGCCACCGGGGAGCGGGTGGTGATCCTGATCGACGAGTACGATGGTCCCATTCTCCACTCCTGGAACGTTGGCACCTTTGATCAGGTTGCCGGGTGGTTCCGCACCTTTCTGACCGAGGGGCTGAAGGACAACCCGGCCCTGTACCGTGGGGTGTTGACCGGGGTGCTGCGGGTGGCCAAGGAGTCCTTGTTTTCAAGCCTGAACAATGTCGAAGTCTACAGCCTCCTGGCAGCGGAAGTGGAGCTTTTTGGCTTCACCGAAGCCGAGGTGGATGCACTTCTGCGTCAGTACGGAAGGGAGGG
>CAITDR010000125.1 GCA_903891165.1 uncultured Pseudomonadota bacterium | reverse complement strand
GGGACTTTGTGGTTTTTTATGGGCCCAATGGCGCCGGCAAGTCGAACGTGTTGGAAGCCCTGAGGTTGTTGGTGCGGTGCTTGGCGGCGGCCCACGGGGGGGTGATTGGGGTGGAGCGCGAAGATTTCAATTTTTCGAGCGGCACGGCCCCGATCCGGGTGGTCGCCGAGGTGGATGGGTTGAAGGCTCAAAGTGTGGGGGACTATGCCTTTCCTAAGCAGCTTCGGATAGGGATCAGTGTATGGCGTGATGGAAGATTTTTGTTGGATGTGAGTGGCCCCCAAACGCTCAACTATGCGTACTGGTTGACCGGAAAATGGGATGATCTTTATACACAAGGGCAACTTGCCATACAACATTTGTATGCGGGCGCGCTACAAAGAGCCTTCTCCACTCCCGGTGCCATGGACACCGCCCGGTTGGCCGTCCGCGACATCCTCAACGATCTCGCCGCCCACCTCTGGCAGATAGTTCCGGCGATACGCACGCTGCACGACGAAAAAGCTGCGGATGATCCCCGTCGCTCTGTACCCATTCCAGAGCTTTTACATAAGGGATTGCTCAAACGTGCGGTGATCCAGGCCCAGATGACCCCCGATCGGGTGATCCGGCGGCGGCTGGCTCAGCTCCATCAACTTCTGGAGGGTGCACCCTTGTTTCGGCCACCTTTCGAAGCCATCCACGACCCCGCTACCGATCAATACGATCTCCAAGAAGTCCAGAATGACCAGGCCATCCGCCTGCAATTCGCAGGCTTGGGCATCCAACAGCTCTATTGTATTCTGGCATACATTCTGCTGATGGGGACGGATGTGGTGGGCATCGAGGAGCCCGAGGCGCATCTGTATGCGCGTGGTGCGGGCTTGGAGCTGCGGCAGTTGCTCCGCCGGGCAGTGGGGGAGGGGATGGTGCAGCAGATTTTTGTTGCAACACATAGCAACCTCTTTGACCTGGATCCCACAGGCTATTGGGAGGTGAGCCGTGACCCGCAGCAGGGAACCCGGGTGGAGCGTCGCACCGATTTGGCGGACATTGATCGCAGGCACCTGTATGAGCCCGGTCCAACCCGACACATCCTCCTCGATGTCTTGCGCAGCATGTCGCAACAGGAGGTGGTGTTCGTAGGTGTCGATGGCAAGGAATATTCGGCGAAGGAGATGATTGATCTGCTCATCGACGAGCCTGCCCGTCCGCCGGGAAGCCCCACATCGGTGGTGGAGGACTATCTGCAAGACGTTCATTGGTCCGCCGTCCGTGCGGTGCAGGCGCTGGCGCATCGGCGGAGAAAGGCATGAGCATCGTGGTCTATTCCCCGCCCCTGGATCGGTGGCGGGTGGGCGCACGTTGGCTGGCGGTGTGGCTGTTCCAGGAGCTGGAGCAGCGTGGCGTGGTCTCACGGCTGGCGACCGGGTCGGGCCGGTCGGCGCTGCAGGCAGAGCTGGGGGAGGTGGGCGAGGGACTCGCGGCCTTCTGTCACGGCTCCCCGGATGGCTTACATGACGGTCAGGAGCGGGTATTGGATGGGGAGAACCTGGATTTACTTGCGGAGAAGTGGCTGTATGCCTGCGCCTGTGCGGAGGATGATCGCCTATTGAACGTGGCGATCCACCAGGGGCTGCGGGCAGCCGTGGGCTACCGGGGCCAGATTGATGTCGAGGGGGTGCCCGCCGAGATCCCCGAAGCTGCACAGCCCCTTTTCCGTCGGCTACTCGCGGAGGCGGTGCTGGCGCTGCGCGAGGGGGTGGCGACGGAGGAGGAGCTTCGACGCCGGGTTCGCAGGGTGGAGTTTGAGCTGATGTTGTGGAATGCGGATGAGGTGGAAGCCTTGGGCGGGGTGGAAGCGGCCTGCCGAGCCCCGGGTTTACCCCTGGCGCTGATCGGGCGGTTGGCAAAGCCGCTGCTGCGGTGCCGGGAGGAGAGCCGGGTCGGCGCCGCCCCCCGCGATTGAGTGGCCCTTGTAGAAGTTGCCAGGGTGGATGTATCATGTATCAGTAAAACATAGATGCTACAGAGCAATTTGTGATACATTCAAATCATGTATC
>CAITDR010000124.1 GCA_903891165.1 uncultured Pseudomonadota bacterium | reverse complement strand
TTCGTGGAGATCATGAGTAACCTGAAGCTGGCCTACCCCAAGCAGATCGACCGCGCCCTGCCGGCCAACCTCGCCTGCGGTCGGATCGAAGCAACTCTCCAAGGCTGAAGAAGCTTTCTTTGGTTTCACCTGCACGGCCCACATGGCCGTGAACGGGGGTACTCTATGCTCATTCTTGGCCTGTTTTTGTCAGTCTTAATCGGCCTTTCCCTTGGACTTTTGGGCGGTGGTGGCTCCATCCTCACCCTGCCGATCCTGATCTATGTGCTGGCGCTGGAGGAGAAGGCGGCCATCGCCACATCGCTGTTGATTGTGGGCGTTACCAGTGCCTTCGCACTGATTCCGCACGCGCGGTCGGGCAATGTGGTCTGGAGGATTGGATTGCTCTTTGCGGCGGCCAGCTCGGTGGGCGCCTTTCTGGGCGGGATTGCCGCGGATTGGGTGCCTGCGGAGTGGTTAATCCGCGCCTTTGTGCTGATGATGGTGGGCACCGCGGTTGCGATGCTGCGGGGGCGGAAGGAGGGGAGCGGGGAGGTGGAGTCTCTGCCCGTGGGGAAGGTACTCGCGCAGGGCCTCGGAGTGGGCGTCGTGGCGGGAATGGTAGGCGCTGGTGGCGGCTTTCTGGTGGTACCGGCGCTGACGCTCTTGGGGGGACTGCCCATGCGCAAAGCGGTGGGCAGCTCTCTTCTGGTGATTACTCTGCAGTCTCTGTCGGGTCTTATCGGGCATATGACCCACGTGCAGGTAGACTATGGGCTGGCGGCGGAGCTATGCGGCGGGGCGGTGGTGGGCTCCGTCATCGGCGGCGCACTTTCCAAGGCGATGCCGCAGGAGCAGCTCCGGCGCGCCTTTGGGATCTTTGTTCTGGGAATGGCAGCATATATGGCATTCAAACAGCTTTAGGACGGGATGATGGAAAACTTCACACCTGTTCCCGCCCTGATCGGCGGGCTGATCATCGGACTGGCCACATCGCTGATGTTGGCCTTCAACGGGCGGATCGCTGGGATCAGCGGCATTGTCGGTGCGCTGCTGGCCCCTACCCCCGGTGACGCGCGGTGGCGGGTCTTCTTTGTGGGCGGCCTGCTCTTTGGAGGGGTGGGCATGTGGATGGCCACTCCGGAAGCCTTTCAGTCGGAGCTGGTGCGTTCCCCGGCCTTGCTGGTGGTGGCCGGGCTGTTGGTGGGCTTTGGGACGCGGCTGGGCAGTGGCTGCACCAGCGGACATGGGGTCTGCGGAATCAGCCGGCTGTCCGTACGTTCGCTGGTTTCTACCATCACTTTTATCGCGGCGGGTGCGGCGACGGTCGTCGTGACCAGGCTGCTGATGGGAGACGTATGAGACAGGATCTTGTTGCCGGTCTTGCCGGTCTGCTCTTTTCGGTGGGCCTCGCCGTCGCCGGGATGACCCAGCCGCACAAGGTCATCGGCTTCCTGGACTTCTTCGGGAATTGGGACCCGAGCCTCGCCTTTGTGATGGTGGGTGCGATCGGCGTGAATACCATCGTCTATAGACTAGTGCTTGGTCGGAAGGAACCCTTCTTTGGAGGACGTTTTCAGCTTCCGACGCGCACGGATCTCGACTGGCGCCTTATCGTCGGTGCGGTGTTGTTCGGCGTGGGTTGGGGCATCGCCGGCTTTTGCCCGGGTCCAGCGGTGACCTCGCTGGTCGGTATGGGAACCCCCGCGGTGATTTTTGTGGCCGTGATGCTCGCGGGAATGGGGATCTTCCGGATGGTGGAGGGGAAGCTGCCGGGCTGAGGGCTACTCCACCACCAGCATCGGATGGACCAGTACCTTTAGGGCAAAACGCACGGGATCCCCATCGGTGAGGAAGGCCAGCTCCAGCTCCTGGTCCGAGTCAAAGGTGCCGGGGGCATGGTCACAAAGCCCCACCTGGAGCAGGTAGGTGGAGCCGGGATTCAGAAGGCCCAGATCGGTGACCACATTTGTGTCCGGGATACCCTCCACACAGAACCAGGCTTCGTCGTGGGCCGCGAGGCTCAGGTTGAACTCGCCCTCGCCAGTATTGGTGATGGAAAGCTCCTTCTGCGCAAAACCGCCTTCGGGCATGTCCGAGGTGTAGGGCACCTCGCCGAAGTCCAGAGGATCGGGGTTGAATTCCAGCTCGACGGGGGGACCACCACAGGCCAACA
This sequence comes from uncultured Pseudomonadota bacterium, assembly GCA_903891165.1. GTDB lineage: Bacteria > Myxococcota_A > UBA796 > UBA796 > SXON01 > CAITDR01. The sequence goes on along the minus strand of CAITDR010000124.1, from coordinate 64,560 downwards.
ACCAGAACAACATCGGAATCCTCAGGTCAGAGACGGTACACCGGCAGCGCCCCATCGGCAAGCCCGGTGCGATGCCCTTCCACGGCGGTCCTCATCGGGGCCCATGACGGCGGGCCAGCTCCAGGGCACTACGGTAGACCAGCTCCGGACGGAGGCGGAGCAGCTCGGATAGAGAAGCTCCGGGATGCCACAGGCGGAAGCTCCACAGTTCGCCTTGTAGTCTGCGATACATTTTTTCAAGAGGCAGACTATCCGGGAGTTCCCAGGCGGTGATCCGTCGGAAGCCCTCTCCCACACGGCTCAAGCGTCCCACCCAGAGATCGGCCGTGGCGGGCTCCCCCCAGGCAAGCGGGCGATTCTCGGAGTAGAGCCAGGGCGGGCTGCGATCCAGGGCATGCACCGAACGTTTCAGCACCGGATCTCCCGCTTCCTGAGCCCAACAATCCACGCCCCGTTGGCCACGCCAGAGGGTGGCGACAAACAGAAGTGCAGCGCCGACACGGCTATCAAAGGGGGCGTAGGCATCCCCGGTGATACGTTCGCCCATCACCCCCGCGTCCGGATTGTAGTCCTCGCAGAGATCGGAGAGAAGCTCGTCCGAAAGCGGAATTTCCAGGAGAGGAGGAGGGGGGAGCGATCCAAAAGGCTGGTTCAGGCGTAGCTGCTCCGCAAGCTGCAGAAGCTCAGGATCCCAGGGGAGCTTCCCGGAGAGACAGGGCGCGAGACGTGCATGGAAGACGCGGGCTTCCTTCTGGGTCAGAGGAGGAAGAAGCGACTCATCTTGGGCGCTGGGATCTTCGGGGAGCAGCAGTGTGGGAAGGACATCGCGCTCGGGAATCTTCATTTGTAGCGGTCCAAGGCCGCACGATGGGCGTCGCGTACCCACTCCACCAGGGAGGGCGGGGACTCCACTTTGGCCTCCGGCCCAAAACCAAGGAGCCACTCCTTCAATTCGGGGGAGACGGAGACCTTCAGCCAGAGGCGAATGCCACCATCTTCCTGTACTTCGAGACGCTGGGTACGATGCCACTGGCGCTCGCGCACATAGGGCGCGACGGTGGGGGTGAAGACGGCCGTCACATCTTCAGGGGGGCCGCCGGTAATTCCGAAGGCGCTGGCAGTTTCGTCGTGGGGGTCGTAGTAGTCCGGGTAGTCAAAACGCTCGCGACGGAGGCGGGAGTAGCGGACGAAGCGCTCCACCGCAAAACACTTCACCTTCTGCTCACCCAGGTCACGGGCAAAAAGGTAGAGTCCCTGCCGATAGGTGGCCAGAGTCAGAGGCTCCAGCCTGTAGAACTTCGACACCGAGCGTATACGACGGTATTCGGCATCGGCGGGGTTGTTGTACAAAAGCGAGCTGACGATCTCGTCCAGGAGGTCCCCTTCCCCCGTGTAGTCCTTGGCGTGTTCACCCACGGCCATAAACTTGCGATCCAGGTCGCGGGTGATGTCCTGGGTGAAGCGGCTGATCGCCGGGGTGAGGCGCTCAATCGCGCCATCCATCTCCGAGGCGAAGGAGGTGCCATCCAGGAAGGTAAAAAGGGTGCGGCCAAAGTGGAGAGAGAGCACTTCGGCCAGGGTCAGATGGACGCCGGTACGGGCGTAGGTGGGATCCACCGCAAGGAGGCGCTCGCCGGAGCCGGACTCCTCCTTCAGGGGCACGCCCATCTCCTTGAGATCGGAGAAATAGCGGCGAAGAGTGCGGGAATCTACCTCAAAACGATCGATCAGCTCTTGCGCCGCGACCCCACCGGGGCGCTGAATCAGCTCCAAAATCCGCACGAACTTCTGGGCTTTGTTCAACTGCTTTTCGTCCATATCTGCTCATCTGCCTCGACTATGGAAATTTTTGGGGGTGTTGACCTGAAAAGACTTGCAGCCTGTCGGGTGTTCAGCTAACCTGAAAACACGTTCAACGCAAGGGGCTCTCGCTGGCCGGGAGCCCTGGTAACCTGCCTCGCGTGTGGAGGAGAAAAATCATGGACTTTCTGACCTTGGACCTGATCTTTACCAGTGTTGCCGTGCTCGGGCTGATCAGCGCTTCTGGGCTGGCCCTCAGCCTGCTTCCGTGGTCGGAAGAGGCGATCCAGGCGGATGTCGAGGCTTGGGAGCGGGTGGGTGTGGCCGTGGTGGCGAACCTGGTGCCGGCCGCGCTGCCGGTGGTGGTGCGGTTGCGGCGGTAGGGGGGAGGCGGCGGATTTGATACATGGTGATACTTTTTGGATGTATCATGGGAGTGATGAGGGGAAGGTTGTTTTAGTGATACATGGAGTGGATGTGTCACGGATCAAGGTTTCTGCAGAGAGTGCAGACGGTGACGTCATGGGCCAAGCCAGCTCCGGGCGGGGCTGCGGTTGCAGGTGGGGCCAGCCCCGGATAGAAAATCTCTTGGAGAACGCTTGAAGATCCGTATCCAGAACCTGGGGCCCCTGGCAGATGTGGAGTTGCCGCTCCGGCCGTTCACGGCCATTTTGGGGCCGAACCACGCGGGGAAGACCTGGCTGGCCTATGCGGTGTATGCACTTCTGGGAGTTGGAACTGAATTTCAAATTAGACTGCGGCAAGAAGAACTTTTTGTATTAGGTCATCTTGCTCGGTTTGAGGCAGAGTTTGAGGAGCGGTTAAGGTACCAGTGCAGAAATATAGCGGAGCAGCTACCTGTGTTCTTTCAGGATGGCTCCGACCGAGCCAACAGGGCAATCCTGGATTTCACTTTGGAGCCTGGGGATTTGCATGCCGCGATCATCAGCGGAATCCCCGGCGCCAGATACACGGAGGCTGGTTGGATTTTGCCGGGGATCCAACGTGGCCCGGAAAAGGAGGTTCCGCTATCGCAGCTTCTGGAGGCCTTGGGGCCCGGGCTCAATCGGGCGGCTCAGTCCTTGTTTCCGATGCCGTTCGCACTTCCCGCTGAACGGAACAGTCTAGTTCTAACATACAAAATGTTGTCCCAGCGGCGGCTGAAGATGCTTCTGGATGTTCGTCGGCAGGCGGTTTTATTCAGAGAGCGGGGGGGGCCATCCCAGCTCTCCCGCCAGGAACAGCTCTATCGGGAGCTGGGAGAGCAGCGTTTTCCCCAGCCGGTGGAGGACTTCCTGGATTTTCTGGCGCTCTGCGAGTTGGACGACAAGGTTCGCCCCGAAGACGCTGTCTCCGTCCTGGCAACCCAGTTGGAAGCGGTCGCAATGGGCGAACACCGCCTGGTCTGGGAGTCCCTGGGTCCCTCGGCGCGAGAGATGAAGCTCACAATTCCCGGCGCCACTCCACTGGACCTCTACAACGCATCTTCCGCCGTGAAGCAGCTTGCGCCATTACTCTTGTGGATGCGGCACGGGCATCCGGGTCAGCTCCTGATCATCGACGAGCCCGAGCTGAACCTGCACCCCCTGACGCAGGCGAAGCTGCTGGAGACACTGGCCATCCTGGTGCGTCTCGGGAAAAAAGTGCTGCTGACCACGCATAGTCCCTACCTGATGGCCCACCTGAACAATCTGGTTGCGGGTGATACATCCGACACGGAGCTGGGGAAGCGGCAGGCCTCCCACCTGTTCCTGAAGGATCCGCCCGCCTTTCTGAAGAGAGAGGAAGTGGGTGCCTGGCAGATGGAGGAGGGGAAGCTGCGGGATCTGTGGGAGGAGGGCTGGGGTGTTCGATCCCCCACGCTGAGCGATGCGAGTGGCGATCTGCAGAACATCTACTTTGCCATTCGTGAAGAGGAAGATCGTGCCACCCCGGCTTGAACGCCGTCAGGCGGACCCGCGCAGCAGCTTTTTGGAGAACCTTTTTGTCGGAGGGATGGTCCGGGGGGCCAGGAGTGTACCGCCGGAGAGTGGAGTCCGTTTTTATGTTCATGAGGCTATCCAGGACGAAGGAATCTGCCTTATTTTTAACCTGGACTGGGGTGGTTCAAGGCCCCTGATCGGTGGTGAGGGTGTGAAAAAGCCGGACTATCTGGTGCTCTTTATCCCCTGTGGAAAACGCTGGGCTGCACTTCGGACTGAGGGGCACGATGCAACGTGGTATTGCACCCTGGTGGAGCTGAAGGGCACCAAACGCAAGAACCTGGAAACGGGTCTGGATCAGCTGAAGGCGGGCTGTGATCGACTTCGGTCCGAATTTGCTGTCCTACCGGAGAAAATCAAGATTCGATGGCAAGGTGTGTTGCTTTGCCCTGAAAATGCGGATGTTCCGCGCGAAGAGATTGTTAGAGTCACCAAGTCTGGATTTCCGGTCCTGCCGGTGCAGAGTCAACACGCTGCGGACCTGTACCCCTATGTTCGGGGACCACTTCCGACGCGGGTTCCCAAGTTTTCCGGTTCCTACCGACCGCGCCACCAGTTCCGCTCGCTGGAGAAAATCCTGATGGCGGAAGTGCGTCGGGTTGCTGCCGCGCAGGCCCCTCGGGTCGGACTGCACTTGGAGCTGGTACCGGCCGAAGGGGCCGTGGTGCTTCAGATGGCAGGCCAGCAGGTGAAACTATCTACCTCGGCTGCCAGTATCCGACGGATTCTACTCCGTGAACTTGCATGGATGCGAGGGCGATTGCCAGCGACCGCACCTCAGGGCTATCGTCCGTCCTCCTGCGGATCTTTTAAGATCCACTCGTCGGAGGGGGAGCAGCAGGAAACCTCTGCAGGGATATGATACATTTTTGATGTATCACAGGTATGTAGGGATTAGGCTGATTTTGGTGATACATTATAAAAATGTATCGCGCCAATCCCACCTCCCGGTTCACCCCAACCCCGCCACTTCCCCATCCCCCAACAAAAGCTCCCCCGCCCGCAAAATCGACTGCAGGCTGCTCATCCGGCTGGCGCCGGGGATGGGCAAGATCACCGGACTTTTTGTAAGGAGCCAAGCCAGGGCCACCTCGTAGGGACTTGCACCGTGTGCACGGGCGACCGCAATAAGCTGCGGGTCGGCGCCGATATCCGCATAGTCACTGCTGCCGCCCACCGGAGAATAGGCCAAAAAGCAGATGTTTTCGCGGGTGCAGTGGTCGATCACCCCGTCCTCCCAGCCGCTCCGATCCAGAAAATGGCAGCGGTTCTGCACCGACACGATGGGCACAATGGCCCGGGCCTCCTCGATCTGCTCCACACTCACGTTGGACAGGCCCACTTCCTGGATCTTTCCGGCTTCCCTCAGCCGCGCGACGGCGCCCACGGTGTCGGCCCAGGGCACTTCGTCATCCGGGGCATGGATCTGGTAGAGCGCAATTTTCTCTACCCCGAGCGCACGCAAGCTGGCGTCACAGGCGGCGATCATGTGCTCGGGACGCCCATTGCTGGGCCATGCCCCGTTGGGGCGCTCCAGTCCGCCCTTCGTCGCTACCAGGATTTTTGTACGATCGCTCCGATCGCGAAGGGCCTTGCTGATCAGCCGCTCGTTGTGCCCGATGTCTCGGTGGTCGATACAGTAGACATCGGCGGTATCAATCAGTGTGATTCCCCCGTCCAACGCGGCATGGATCAGGTTGATTGCATCCGCTTCCGAAGGCCGCCTTCTGAGAGATAAGGGCATTCCCCCAAGGCCCAGCGCCGAAACCGTCCAGGGACCCATTTGCCGTGTCAACATTTTTATGCCTTCCTTCTTCTATGGGATTGTTCGCTCAAAATGTTCCCTGTACACCCACGATGCCAAAACCGAGCATCGGCATGACCTGCAGCTTTGCTTCAGGCAGCGGCATCACCCCGGGCGGCAGGGGCGCATTTTTGTTGTAGCCATCCACTTGGTTGCGCAGTTCATCCGGGCTGTAGTAGTAGTCCACCCGATTGTGTTTTACCGCGGTCACGATCAGTCCAGTGGTTCCGGCGGCGACACCCCCGAGACCCACCATGCTGGCCAGTCCCCCGCCCAAAAACAGCACTGTCCCGCGGGTGGCCATGTCATTGTCGAGCCCCACTCCCCCGCCGATCAGCAGAACCAGCCCGACCAGTGCGGTGGCGGAGCCACCCACCGCCATGGCGCCCCCCACGGCCGTGACCGGAATCCACAGGGCCTTGTCGCGGGTGCGGGTCTCTTCGTAGCGCTCGGCAACAATATCGTCGTTGAACAACCGGGCCGCCGACTCGGCATCCAGCCGCCGGCTCCCCATCCGCAGCTGGCCCTCCTCGTCGATCCACAGGCTGCCTTCGCCCACCGGTCGATAGGGGTTGGGGGCCTCCCCCGCCAGAGGGGGAGCACTTCCGTCGCCGGGCAGCGGCGGGTTGCCGCCGACCACGGGCCTTTGTTGCTGGGCCATGATGCTGTTGATCTCCACCGGATCAATCCAGGCAGTCAGCGGCTTTTTCGGGTCGGCGAAGTACAGGGCAAAGCCACCGCCTGCGGCAGCTACCCCCGCCCCCATCACCACCAGTCCCGTCGGGTTGAAGTCGTTGTTGGTGGCCGGAACCGTAAGGCTGGACGCACTGTTCAAGCTGTTGCCCCCCAACAGCAGTAGCCCCCCGCCACTCCAGAGCGCAATCGAGCCTGCCTTGATCAGGTTCCGGTGCCGCCGGGCCTCCTCCGCCAGATCGTCGCGGCCCAGCGCTCGTAGGGCCTGCTCGTTGGTGAGTGCGTGTCCGGTGGCGTCCACCAACCTTAAACTCCGCCCCTCGCCCACCACCTCCAGCCCGCCGGTGTTGGGGGTCTGTGCAGCCGCAAACAGGGTAAGGCAGAGGCTCAGCATGGTCAGCTCCTTTTTTTGGAAGGTAGCACGGTGTATGTTCGTCGGGGCCGCGACATCTTGATCCTGCCGGCCGGGTCGTGCCCCTCCTTCGGCTTCAGTGCTTCTTTCCCTCTTCTCCCTCAATGGCCCGCAGGCTGGTCTCCAGATCCATATACCATGGGTCGGAGCTACTCTTTCTCTTAAAGTACAGCATCACCTCCTGATCGCGGATCTTCTCCTTCACCAGATCCTTGACCCGTACCCGGGTCCTTGCCCGTCCGCGCAGCCCGCTGGAGTCGATATCTACAAAAACGACTTCGTATTCCATCAGGTCCAAAAATTCAGGTTTTTGAAGGAAGATCCGTTCCAGGAGGTAGGGGATGTCTACGCTGTCCTGCACGCTCGGATCATGGTATTGTGCGGCATGTTTAAAATCCTTGAACTGGATGTCTTCCCAGTAGGACTGGCACATCTGCCGCAGCTCGCCCATCGCCCCGCCCAGCGGCAGCCCGAAGGTGGGCCAGGCACCTCCGGATAGGTGGGCACCCCCCGCGTATACTCCGGCGGCGAGGATCAGAAAAAGTAGGAGGTAGGCAAAATTTTTCAAAGCTCTCTCCGGGGTAACAGGGCGGCGACGGTCAGGAGGCCCAGCCCGCTTGCGTAGAGCGGCAGCACACATAGTGCCCCCAACAGGGTCCATCCCTCGGGCTCGGTGGAGGCGGCCTGCTGGAAGATCTCGAAGGCCCAGTGGACGGGCATCGCCCGCTCGGCCCACTGTACGGTATCCGAAAAGGATTCTTTGGGGATAGAAAACTCGGAAAACAGGATCTGAGGGAGGATGAGCAGGGGAATGGCGCCAACCGCCCTCTCCTGGCTTTTGGAAAAGGCCGACACCAGCAGCCCCAGCCCCGTCCCACACAGACTCGCCCCCCACAGGGCCACGAGCTGTAGCCAAAAATTCCCGTTCAATGCTATCTTCCACTCCACCGCCATCAGCAGCATCAGCACCTGTACCGCACCGATACCCGCCAATACCCTGCCTTTGGACTGCACATAGGCGCCCAGCGACAGCCCGAAAAAACGCTCCCGCTCCAGGATCGCCCTCTCCTTCACCACCTCCCGGCATGCGTTGATACATCCGAACCACACCGAGGAGAGACACAGCACAAAATATAGGGAGGGAGTATCTTTTTCGATGGATCCCCACACCAGGGTACACAGGTAGCCGATGAAGGGCGCCTGTGCGAGCAACAGCAGCAATGTGACAGGATCTCCAAGGGTACAGGCCCAATACCGCCGGGTCAATACATCCACCTGTCGCAGAACCGGCCTCTCCGGCGGGCGGCTCCTTTCCGCTGTTTTTGCCGGCACCTCGCTCATCCCTTTTTCTCGCGGGCGGCTTTCAGCTCTTCAAGCTGTTTTTGCAGGGCTGGATCCCGAAGCGCCGGGTGCAGATTTTTGGGGGGCTTCAGGGAATCAGCAGATGATGGGGTGGATGTATCACCCTGTCGTGTATCACCCTGTCGTGTATCACCCTGTCGTGTATCACTCTGTCGTGTATCACCCTGCCGTGTATCACCCTGCCGTGTATCACTTGGGTGTTCGGGGAGGCCAGCCACGCGTAAGTGGGCGGAAAGTTGGACGGGGGTGCTTTGGGCCAGGAGGGTGCGGCCGGTGGCCCATTTTTGGGCCCATGTTTCGGGTCGCTGTGTGGGGAGCTGATCAAAAATGCCATTGAGGCTACGGGTGCCGAACCAGTCGGGCGCTTGATCGGGCGCAGCCCCAAAAATCATACGACCTTGCATGAGGATGAGGAGGCGGGAGCAGCGGTCCAGACTCTGCATGGCGTGGGTGGAGACCAGGACGATACGGCCCGCCTGGGCCACGGCCTGAAAAAGCTCCATCATCTTGGCTTCCATGCCTGGATCCAGGCCGGAGGTGGGCTCGTCCAGGATCAGGACCGGGGGGCTGGTCAGCAGCTCCATGGCCACACTCACCCGTTTACGCTGGCCACCGGAGAGGCGATGGATCGCGACCTTCTGGCGTTCCTCCAGCCCTACCTGCTGGATCACCTGCTCCACGCGGGAGCGGCGGGCGGCATCGGTCCAGGTGGGCATGCGCAGCTCAGCAGCAAAAAGCAGAGCTTCTTGTACGCGAAGACTGCCGTGGAGGGCATCGTCCTGGGGCACATAGCCCACCGGTCCGGCCTGCTGCACCGGCTGCCCGTTCAGCCGCACCGTGCCCGATGAGGGCTCACGGATGCCGAGTAGTACCTTGATTAACGTGCTTTTTCCGGCGCCGGAGGGGCCGATCAGGCCCACCAGCTGGCCCGGTCCCAGGCTCAGGTCCAGACCCTGCAACAGGGTGGCCCTGCCTGCGGTGACCGCCACTCCGGAAAGCTCCAATGCCATGGGGGAAGCTTAACGTCTCAGGGGTCCAGTGGATCGTCTCCGGGGCGATCCACGTCATCGGAAGGACTGAAGGAGAGTCGCGAGAGATCCAGGTCCAGCGCCTTCATCTCGCCCAGGCTGTAGCCCAGCTCGCTGCGACAGCGTAGCTCGAAGGTGCTGATGATCTGGAAGCCATAATAAAAGGCCTGATCAAAACTGGTGACGATGGTGGCTTTTTTGAAGCCAAAAACCTTCATAAAACGCCCGGCATTGCGTAGGTTTGTCGTGGAGTGCCGGGCGTAGGGGTCGATGACAATCTCCTCCTCGGGCACCTCCAGGCTCCGCATCGCAAATTGTTTCATCTCGTAGGCTTCGTTGTAGGGTGTGCCCTCCGGGTGTACATTTCCGCCACTGAACAGAAAAAGCCGGTTTTTTGGGGCCTGCTCCAACGCAGTCCGGACCCGCCGCTGCGACACCTCGTGTAGCTGGATGGGTATCGTAGTTTTTACAGGGGTAAAGCCGGGTACCACGATCAGGGTAGGCTTCTTCAGCAGGGCTTGAAGCCGGTGAAGGGCCGCACGGTTCTCTTCGCCCGTCGCGATGGGCTGTCCGTTGGTGGTGGCGGCGGAGGCGGGCGCACGAATCCAGCGTAGCGTGGGCATGGCCGCAGGATAGCTTATGCGTTGGGGGTGGACAAGATGGCTCAGAATGCGCTGCCAATTGGGGAAGGGGAGGGGGTGCCCTTTATCCCTATCATCGCAGAGGGGCCGGGCTGGATTGTGGTGAATAAACCAGCTGGAGTGCCGGTACATCGTGGGCTCTCCTGGGATCTTCCTTTGGTGGAGATCCTGCACAGTCAGCTGGGTCGCTATGTGTGGCCGGTCCACCGGCTGGACCAGCCGGTGTCGGGCTGTCTGTTGGTGGCGCTCACCGCCGAGGGGGTGGAGGGCTGGGCGCAGCGGTTGGCAGAGGGAAAAAAGACCTATCTTGCGCTGTGTCGGGGTACCTGGCGTCGGGAGGGAGAGGTGCTCTGGGAGCGGGCGCTGAAGAATACCAAGGGGGTGATGCAGGAGGCTGCGACCCGGGTAGACTGCATCGGGACCTCGGAAGAACCTCGCTGTTCTCTTCTTCGTGCGTGGCCGAAGACCGGTCGCTATCACCAGGTGCGGCGTCATGTGCGGGATCTGGACCACCCCATCGTGGGGGATGTGGAGCATGGCTGCCGTGCTACCAATCGCCTCTGGCGGGAAAATGGGATTCGGCGGCTGGCTCTCCATTGTCTACGGATGGAATTGGAGGGCCTCTCGGTGCAGGCCCCGCTGCCGGCAGAACTTCTGAGCCACTATCAAAAGCTGCCCTTTTGGGCGGAGGCTCTCCAAAAAGAGCCAGAGCTGGAGGGATAAGATGGGTCGTCTACCCTGGATTTTTGTCGGCGTCCTGATCGGCTTTGGCCTTGCTTTTCTGGTCAGCGAAGAGGGCGGGATTTGGCTGCCCGGCCATATGGAGAGCCGCCTTCGCAGCCTGATGCCGATCTTTTCTTTGGCCTTTTCGGCCTCCTTTGGGCTGGCCTATGCCAGCGAGCTGAAACAATCGCGGCAGCTGGAGCTGCGCAGCTATTGGGGCGGACTGGGGGGCACCGGCGGGGGGGTGAGCATCAGCCCGGCCGTGGCGCATTTGGCCATGGCCATCTTTTTTGGTGGTGTATCCGCCGTGCAGTTTGTAAAAATGCAGGAGGCGGAGCAGCCAAGCGTCGCTGCTGAAGTCGCCCCTAACGCTGGGAAAGAGGCCGCGATCGCACCGGCTGCACCGGCGACGGCCCCGCCGGCGACTCCCATGGCGGGGAGCCCCACACCATGAGCCTCCACATCCGCCATCTTCCTGAACCCTCGGGGATGAACCGGCTGCCTCCGCTACGGGACGTCGCCATGCCTGCAGATTCGGCGGCGCGGCGGATGCTGGTGGATCTGCTGGATCGCTACCTGCGGGACGAATTGCCTGGTCGGTCGGTCCTTGTGGGTGGGGATCGGGGCTCGGGCAAGACCATGATGGTGCACCACGCCCTGCGGAGTGTGAGCGCGGACGCCGCGGATCGCCGGCTTCTGCCGGTCACTCTCTATGGACCTTCCCTGTTGGCCCGGGCCGAAAAATGGGCGATCCAGGCGGCAGCCGGGTCCGCCGCATCGGCACCGGTGACACCCACGGCAGCGGGGGCCGCGGGCCAGCCTCCCGCCGCAACTCCGCCGCTGCGTGAGCCCGCCGACGTGCTGATGGAGGTGCTGGTCAAAGCCCTACACCACGCGGTGCTTCATGAAATGATACGTGCGATGGGTGTGGACGTGCAGCACTTGCGCCCCAACGCCCAGGAAGAACGTGCGGAGATCGCCGAACAGCTGCGGGTGGATATGATGCGCTCGGCCATCCACCTGTCCCGGCTGAGGTTGTGGTGGGAGGCGGGCGGAGCGATGCCGCATGGCGTGCTTTTTCCGCAGGCGGGCAAGTACCGAGGTGCACGGGAAGTGAGCGCATGTTGGGGGCTTTCCCAGGGCTATATGATGATCTCGGGCACGCTGGAGCAGGCCCGCAAGCAGACGGATCAGACGGAGGAGGAACGTCGCCAACGTACCGAGCAAACCATACGTGGCAGCGACTATATGAACCCTTTGTTGGGGATTCTTTCGGGCGGCCTCATGGCTGCGGGGGTCTACCAGGTCTCGCCACTCTTGGCGTCGGTGGCTGCGGTGAGCAGTGCGGTGAGCACCACCACCGTCCTGAACTGGACCACCGACCGTATCCGAAAGTCCTCGGATGTCAGCTCTCTGGAGTTCAAAGAGGATCTTCGGAGTAGCCGGGCGCTGCCGCGGTGGCTGCCCCACATCCTCCAGCAGCTGCGGGACATCGGGCTCTATCCGATGTTTCTGGTGGACGAAATCGACAAGTTCACCCTGAATGAACTCGACTATTTCAAAGAGTCCATTCGCAGGCTGAAGGGCATTTTTCAGGACAATGCCTTCTTCGTCTTCCTCACCGGGCAGGACTCCTTTGAGCACCTGAGTGGCCCGGTCAGCGAGGAGGTCCACAGCGACCTGGCCGAAGGCCTCCTGGAGACTCTTTTCACCGATCGCCTTTTTGTAAGTCATCGCCCTTCCGAGCTGCGTATTTTTACGACCAACCTCGCGGTACCCTCCTCAGATCCAGGAGCCTACGAGCGCTGGCGTTGCTGGGCGCCGATCCTGGTCTTTCGTGCGCGCTCGCACCCCTTCCACATCAAAGAAGTGCTGCACCAGTATATCGACGCCGCCTCCGCCCTGTGGAACCGAGATCAGCCGCTTGCTCCAGTGTTTCAGGCTGAGCTTGTCTACCAGCTGGCCCTGGAGCGGGTGCTGGAGCACGACGCCTTGGGGCTGGCGGTGGCCACCGACCCGCAGTTTCTTCAGGCGGCGCTCCAGACTCTGTACTACCCAGCCCGAAGCTGGGAAAAAGGAGAGGACTTCCTGCGCTGGTCCGAGGCGGAGCTGCGTGCGGACCTGTTACAACGGGGGATCGAGTGGCCCCGGCAGCGGTCGGCCAAGCTGATGATACAGGGGCTGGAGAGTCTTTGTAGAATGCTGGAAAATCCGAAATGTATCAACCTGGATCCCAGCCTGGACTGCCTGATCTGCGATGTCGCACCGCTGCTACAGCGCGGCGAGGGCGGCTGGCGCTGGGTGGTCCCCGCCCACAGTTCGACGGCTGTTTGAAACATTCTGGAACGTCCCTGAACCATTTTGAAACGTGCCCGATCCTACCTCCTCCTCCAAAAAAGGCATAGATGGTTGAGGATCGTTGCGCAGTGGGCATGGCATGATCCTTGCTGCGCTTCCGGGCGTGCCCCGGTCAGTCCAGCGGGCTAAAATCTCGCCCCCCGAAGAGGTCATCATGAGTTTTCTGAATTCTGTTTTTGGTCCAACCGTTCCTGCCGTGGATGTGGTCTTTCTGAAGGCGGCGAGGGAAGCCGGACAAGTGCCGGTTCTTGTCGATGTTCGCACACCGGAGGAGTACCAGGGTGGGCATGTGCCGGGGGCCGTGCTGATGCCGCTGGCGGATTTTGCGCAGACCGTAGACCAGCTGGCCCCGTATAAAGGGCAGGAAATCTATGTGATCTGTCGCTCCGGTGCCCGCTCCGCGCGCGCCTGCGGCATCCTCGCCGACCGTGGCTACAAGGGCGTCAACATCGAAGGCGGCACCATGGCCTGGGTGGCTCAGGGCTGGCCGGTCGAGTAAGGCCGAAGTCGGAGAAGGGCCGCCTAGAAGTAGTAGGCGCCCATCAGGTCCACCCCACCGCGGTAGAAGCCCCAGTACTGGTAGGCATAGGGGGCATCGGCGGCCAGGCCTGCTTCAAAGCGGCCATGGCCGTCTTTGTCGCCGGCGCGCGGCACAAATTTCAAGCCGAAGATCGCGGTATTGAAGTAGAAGAGCGGCACTTCCTGCGCGCCCACGTACTTCATGTCGATGTCGGTCTCTACGAAGATCGACACCACCTTGTTGGGGTGCAGCTCAGCACCGAGGCCCGCATCCCAGCGGACCCCAAAGGGCTTCCGCAGCTCCAGATCCAGGGCCACCTGGGCCTGGAGGTCCAGACCTTCCATCACCCGGATCCGCTGCCCAAACGAGAGGGTGGGCCGGATTCCCGCGTAGGCTGGCAGGGTGTTTCCATAAAAGTCGATTCCGCCCGAGAAGATCGTGCCGGTGCGTGCAGACTTGATCAGCGCATACTTGGCGCCCAGACCGATGGAATAGCCGGTCAGGTTGCGCTCAATCCCCGCATGCGCGGAGGCTTCGCGGGTGAAGGCGTGCTCGTAGTCGAGCTGCACGGAAACCCAGTTGGGAAAGCCCCAGCCCGCCTCCAGGATAATCTTCTGGCGGGGGTCGGCCGAGGACATATGGACGGGCTGGAAGAAGTTCAGCTCCCGCCGGGCCGCATCCGAGGCGCGTGCCCCCCGATCTGAGCCGGGAACCCGCTCGTTGTACATATCGCTGGAGAGGGTCTCCACCCGCTCGTCGATACGCTCCCGGAACAGGGACTTCGGGTATTTTTGGAGGTACTGCTCCCAGGCGATCAGCTCCTCTTCGGGGCTCATCTCGCGGTATTTTTTCTCGGCTTCGCGGTAGAGCTGCGCGGTGTCCTCGCCGGGGCCCCGGGGTTTCAGCGACTCCTGCTCGTCGTTATCGTTCTCGTCGAACTGGAGGTTGTCCTCGTCCTCTCCCTCCTCAAAATCCAGCTCGCCCTCTTCCTTTTTATCTTCTTCGTCTGGATCCAGACGGCGGGGAGGCGGCTTGTCGTTCGGATCGGCCTCTTCCTTAAAGTCATCCTCGTTGGGCGTGATATCTTCTTCCAGCAGATCGTCGTCGCTGGGCTCGTCCTTGTTGTCCTTATCGTCTTTTTCTTCCTGATCGTCGTCCTTCTTGTCCTTGCTTTTCGCCCAGGCAGGGGTGACCATCACAGAAAGAAGTAGCACAGACAACGGGAAGAGACGGGACATACAGGCTCCGGCTTGCCGCGGAAGCCCCCGCAGCATGGCCGCCAAGGATAATAGAAAAGCCGCCACATGGCGACGCCGGGAGAGGGGGAAAAGGTGGAACATCTGGAAGAGCTGCGTGAGGGAACAGAGATCGTGGGCGAAGGGAGCGGCGTATTTGGAACCGAAGTCCCGGAGTCTCTGGCGGCCGCCGCGGAGGAGGTGCGCGCATGGTTTGTCCAGGCGCGGGGCGGGGCTCCTTTTCTCTCCGGGAAGGACGGCCGCTTGCTGGTGACCTGGCTGGAGGCCGGTCACCCGGTCAGCAGCATCCTGGTGGCCATCGAGCAGGTGGCCGCCCGCCGCGTCGCCCGCCGTGCGCGCCATCCTTTTCATCTGGACGCCTGCGAAGCCACGCTCAAAAAGCTGCGGGCCGGCAAGCTGCCTGCCCCCTTGGAGCTGCCGACCCCCGAAGGAAGCCCGGTGGAGGGGGAGGAGGCGCTTCTGGCGGCCGCCCGAGGGCGCTTGCACAGCCTGTCGGGCGACCTGGAGGCGCGCCTGCAGCAGGCCTGCCACATCGTGCGCGAGCTGCACGCCGCTCTGTGGGAGCTGCACCGTCCCGAACATCCTGCACTTCTCGAACAGGCGAGTAAGGACCTGGAGGATCTCGCCGCGCTCCTGGGCGAAAGTGGCCTGCAGCGCGCCGCCGAAGAGCGTGCCCGGGATAGTCTGCGCCGTCGCTACCCCGAGTTTTCGATGACCCGCATCTGTGAGGAGCTGGAACGTGCAGTGGCATGAGGGCTTTTCGATAGACGCTTCCGGGACTTTTGCCGAAGCCCATTTGCTGCCGCAGGAGCTCTGTCCACGCTGTAGGGGCAGCGGCCGGGTCGAGGTGGAGCAGGCCGACGCGCTTACCTGGCCCACCGGCAACCCCAAGGCCCACCCCCTGCAGGCGGGCGCCTCGCTGCGGAGCGGGAAGGTGATGCGGGTACTACGCTGTCGCTGCCAGATGTTGCCCGACCGAATCGCCATGTTCAACCGGGCAAGGATCCCCTCCCGCCATGCGCTGTGTACGCTGGAGACTTTCCGGTCGGAGATGGAGGGGCGTCGGGAGCCATGGACCATCACCCGGCGCTGGTTGGATACCTTTGACCCGCAGAACAGTGCGCAGCAGGGGATGGTTTGGCTAGGGGAGCCCGGCCGGGGCAAGACCCACCTGATGGTCGGTGCACTCCGGGAGCTGATCTTCCGCTATGGTGTGGAGTGCCGCTTTGTGGAGTTCACCCACCTGATCAGCTCGATCCGTGAGGGTTTTGACCGGGGGGATGGCGAGGCGGTCACCCTGACCCCCCTGGTGCAGGTGCCGATCCTGGCCATCGACGAGCTGGGGAAGGGGCGGAAGACCGAGTTTGAGCTTTCGGTGATCGACGAGATCATCACCCGGCGCTACAACGCGCGGCGCCGGATCCTGGCGACCACCAACTTCCCGCTGAAGGGCAACGAAAACCGCAGTCGCAGCCCCCAGAGTGGCAGCCTCGCGGCGGGCAGCCTGGAGAGCTTGGACGACCGGCTGGGCGAGCGGGTCTACTCCCGACTCTATGAGGTGGTGAACCTGGTACCGGTCAGCGGGGAGGATTTTCGGAAGACCCGCGGCCGCTTCTGAGGCGCTCCAGATCTTGACCTGTCAAGAACAGCGTCAAGGTCAGTCTCCGCCTATGCTGATAGAGTGCGGATCCTCCCCGATTGCGCCGCCGCCGTTTCCCCGTCACGGGCGAGTGGGAAAAAATTTCCCAAGAAGGGAACGAGGAAAGCCTGTTCCTGGGGATGACCCTCAAGAGTGGTTGACCGGGCATGTCTTCTTGGGCTAAAACCGGGGAGCCTGGGGGTTCGTCTTGGCCCTGCTTTCCCGCAAAGCGAGTACCGTCGCGCTGGACATCGGCTCCAGCTATGTGAAGCTTTTGGAGCTTGAGCGCGAGCGTAATGGCAAGTATCGCCTGAAGAATTTCGGCATTGCCGCGCTCCCGCCGGAGGCGATCGTCGACGGCGCCTTCATGAATACCACCGCCATCGTCTCCACAATCAAGGAGTTGTTGGCGAAGAACAAGATTAAAACCAAGGATGCCGTGGTCGGCATCTCTGGGAATTCCGTCATCATCAAGCGTATCTCCCTTCCGGTGATGACGCAGGATGAAATGGAAGAATCTCTGCCCTGGGAGGCAGAGCAGTACATCCCCTTCGACGTGAACGACGTCAACCTGGATGCCCATGTGCTCCAGGGGAAGGCCGACGAGGCCGGGCAGATGGACGTGCTGTTGGTCGCCGCGCGCAAGGAACTGGTGAACGAGTACACCAGTGTGGTGATGGAGGCTGGGCTCCGGCCGGTGGTGATCGATGTCGCCGCCTTTGCCATGGAGAATATGTTCAATCTCAACTACGACAATCCCGGGGATCTGGTGGCCCTGGTAAATGTCGGAGCGGGGGTGGTGAACCTGAACGTGCTGCGGCGTGGGGTGAGTACCTTCACGCGCGACATCGGCATGGGCGGACGTGCGTACACGGAAGAAATCCAGCGCGCACTTAATATTTCCTATGAAGAGGCCGAGGCATTTAAGACCGGCGGCGGTGCAGAGCGGGATCGGGCCGCGGTGGTGCCCGAAGAAGTGGAGCGGGTGCTCTCGGCGGTCTCCGACAACATCGCCGGAGAAGTCCATCGCTCCCTGGACTTTTACCTGTCCACCGCGGGCGGCGGGAACCTCTCCTACCTGTACATCGCCGGTGGGGCGGCCAGCACGCCGGGGCTGAAGAGCGCGCTGGAGCGCTTCTGCGGCTGCCCGGTGGAAGTGGTGGACCCCTTCCGTCGGATCGTGATCGACGAGCGTGGCTTCCAACCTGGCTATCTCCGCGATACCGCCCCGCAGGCAGGCATCGCGGTGGGTCTGGCGCTGCGCTACATGGACGACAACCGGACCCCGCCGGTCAAGGGCGAGACCCGGTCCATCATCCGTGTCAACCTGCTGCCTATCCGGCAGACCCGGAAAGCCGAGGCGATCCGCCGGGATCTGCTGTTGGGCGGGGTGGGTGCAGGTATCACCGTGGGGGTGGCGCTGGCGCTGTGGGGGGTCTTTCAGATCCAGCTCTCGGCGGTGCAGGGGCAGACCAAGGCGCTGCAGGCGGCCATCGACCAGGCGGCGACCGACGTGGCCGCCGTGGAAGAGCTGGAGACCATGGAGAAGGATCTGCAGACCAAACTTCAGGTCATCGGTGCGCTGCGCGCGCAGAAGACCGGGCCGGTCCACATGCTGGACGATCTGGCGACCGCCACACCGGACAAGGTGCAGCTGGTCAGCCTGACCCAGAAGGGCGACCAGATCGAGGTCAAAGGTACGTCCGTCAGCAACGAAGTCATCAGCCAATTCTTACGGAGCCTGGACAAGACTGAGTCTTTCGAACAGGTCTTCCTCCAGGATATCGAAGCTTCGAAGCTCAAAGGGGCGAATGCAGCCAACGGAGTGCTGTTGAAGGACTTCAAGCTCACCTCGCGGCTTACCAGCCAGAAAGTGGAGGATGCGACGAAGGACGCCAAGAAGCCTGAAGGGGCCGCACCCGCCGCACCCGCGCCCGGAGGCAGTGGCACATGAACCAGCTCATGGATCGCTTCTACAAGCTGCCGCGCTCGCAGCGTTTTTTGACCTTCGCCCTGGGCTATCTCCTGATCCTGGTCGCAGCCTTCTTTGTGCTGATCTCGCCCACACTGGACGGAATCTCTGCGGCAAACGCGAAAAATTCCGAGCTGTCCGCCAAACGGGACGAAGCCACCCGGCGTGCTGCCAACCGTCCCGCCTTTGCGGCAAAGGTGCAGCAGCTTTCTGCCGAGCTTCAAAAAGCCCTGCGGGAGCTGCCGGAGGGCCGGGAGATCCCCGCGCTGCTGTCTGACATCGACGGCCTCGCCCGCAAATCAGGCCTGGAAGTCCGTAAGTTCCAGCCACTGCCCGAGGTGATGAAGGAGTACTACGCCGAAGTTCCCGTGCAGATCGTGATGGACGGCGGCTTCCACGAGGTGGGGACCTTCTTCGACAAAGTGTCGAAGATGAACCGTATCGTCTCGGTGGCGGACGTGCTGCTCTCGGATGCCGCCGAAAATGCAGGGGATACCGTGCTGACGGTCTCCGGCAAGGTTGTGACCTACCGGTTCCTTACCGAAGAAGAGATCAAGCGGAACAAAGAACTGGAAGCCCAGAAGAAGAAGAAGAAGTGAGGTACACGATGTCGCTCGCGATGCTTCTGCTGGTGGCCTGTGGGGAGGTGGTGGACGCCAACTCCTCTGGGGCCAAGCCGACTGCTCCGGTGGCGCCTGCCAAAACCGAGGCCAAAAAGGACGATCCCAGCGCCGCCGAAGTGGTGCCTGAGTATGCCTACAACCCTGCCGGAAAGCGGGATCCCTTCCAGAGCTTCATCTCCCAGCGGAACGTAGAGCTGCCGGGAGAAGATGGGAATCAGCCGCCCCTACAGCGATGGGATGTCGAGCGCTACGTGTTGCGCGGAATCATTTTTGGCACCGACTCCCCGCGGGCCATGCTCATCGACCCCGAAGGGGTGGGTCATGTGGTGAAGCTCGGCTCCTATGTGGGCCGGAATTGGGGCAAAGTCACGGCGATCCAGGATGGTCTGGTGGTGGTCACCGAAGAGTACAAGTCCATCGACGACGAGCTGGTGGTGAATCCGGTCCAGCTCAAGCTGGGTGCAGGTGGGGGGAAGCCTTGATGACGTCGAAGCTGAACAAAGTAGATTGTGGAGCGTTCATGAAGCCGGTCGGCCTCGCGGCTCTTCTTGTGGTGGCGTCCCTCTTTTCGGCGCCTGTTTTTGCGGCCGAGCCTGCTTCGGTGGACGGTGTGGCGATCAGCGCCTCCGGCAACAGCACCGTCGTGCAGATCCGCCTGTCCACCTCCACCGCCTCCTACAGCATCTTCCGGGCCAGCAACCCCAGCAGGCTCGTGGTGGACATCACCGGCGCGGCGCTGGGCCCCGCGCCCGAAGTCAGCAGTGGCGGGCTGGTCAGCAAGGCTGAGTTCTCCTCCTTCCAGGACGGTGCCGAAAATGTGCGGCTCACCCTGTTTTTGACGGGGGATGCCCAGCACGAAGCGCGGGTGGAGGGAAACAGCATCGTGCTGACCCTGATCCCCGGCACCATCGAGGATCCCCTCGCGGCGCTGCCCGAAAAGCAGGGGATGGACGAGCCCGCGCCTGCGCCGGTGGCCACATCGGCCCCCGCTGAGCCGGCCCCGGCGGACGATCCCGCCCTGGCCGACGAGCCCCCGCCCGAACCCGCGGCCCCCGCTCCGAGCCCGGCGCCTGCGCCCACCCCGACCCCCGCTCCTGCTTCCAGCTCCAGCCAGGCCGCACTTCCGACTCCGGACACAAACAACTCCGAGGGCATTCGGCTCTCCGGTCCCCAGGCCGTCGCCGAAGGTGCCGTGCTCACCTCGCTGGACTTCCAGCAGAGGGACAAGTCCAGCCGGGTCATCCTCGGCCTGAAGATGGTGGATCCGGTGGTCAGCACCCCGCGTGCCGACATGATCGTCATCGACCTGAAGGGTGCGGTGATGCCGGGCTCACTACGGCGGCAGCTGGACACCCGCTTCTTCGCCTCGGCCGTGGATGAAATCCGCGCCTACGCCACCCGGGACGGTACACGGGTATCCATCCAACTGAGGATGAACAGCACCTACAGTGTTTCCCGAGAGGGTGAGCTGTATGTACTTGAAATTGCTACCCCTCCCGAGATCCTCGCCCAGCGTGACCGGGCACTCCAGCGTGCCGCCGCGGCCGCTCCCTCCGGGCCGGACACCAACGGCACCGGGACCCTCTCCAACGCCATGGGAAGCGAGGTGATGATCACCGGCACCGGAAGGCGGGTGGACCCTCAGTCCAAGCTGGGATCCGACGGATCTGGCTCACCGGATGCCTTCGCCTTTGCGACGGAAGCCAATACCGGCGGGCGCAACTACACCGGGCGGCGGGTCAGCATCGACCTGCAGGACGCCGACATCCACACCGTATTCCGGTTTATTGCAGAATACGGGGATATCAACATCGTCTCTTCCGACGATGTAAGCGGGAAAGTCACCGTTCGATTGGAAGATGTGCCCTGGGACGAAGCCCTCGCAGCGGTGTTGCAGGCCAAGGGCCTGGGCGCACAGCAGTTCGGAAACATCATCCGGGTTGCGCCGCTGGAGCAGATCAAGGCCGAGCAACAGGCCGCGTTGGACGCCCAGATTTCTCAGGAAAAGCTGGCGCCGCTGGGCATCTATGTCGCCCCGCTGAACTACGCGCAGGCCGACGAGCTGATCAAGCAGGTGGAGTCCATCCTGTCTGAGCGGGGTTCGGTCGAAGTGGATGCCCGGAGCAACCAGCTCATTGTGCGGGATGCCGAGGACTACCTCGCCAAAGTGCGGCAGCTGTTGATCCAGGTGGACCGGCCCACGCGGCAGATCACCATCGACGCCCGCTTTGTCGAGGCGAGCAGCAACTTTTCGAGGAGCCTCGGTATCACCTGGGGTGGGAGTCTGGACGCCTCGGCCGCCACCGGCTTCCCCACCGGCGCCTTTTTCCCCTCTTCCATCGGGAACACACTTTCGGTGGACATGGGACCGGACGGCCCTTCGTCGGCCTTGGACTTCAGCCTGGGCAGTATCCCCGGATTGATCGACCTGAATGTGCGACTCGCCGCGATGGAGGCCGAAGGTTGGGCACGCACCGTGTCCGCCCCCAAGCTGCGGGTGATGGACAACGAGACCGCAAATGTGGAGCAGGGCGCCAGGATCCCCTACCTCTCCACCTCCAACGGCGGTACGCAGGTCCAATTTGTGAAGGCCGCACTGGAACTGGAAGTCACCCCGCACATCACGTCGGAGGGCTACATCTTCCTGGACATCAGCCTGACCAACGACCGGCCCGACTTTGCGCGGGTCATCCAAGGGCAGCCGGCCATCCAGACCAAGCAGATGAACACACGGGTGCTGGTGGCCGATGGCGACACCGCAGTGATCGGCGGGGCCTACGCCACCACCGAGACCTTCGCGCAGGAGAGGGTCCCCGGACTTGGAAAGATCCCGCTGATTGGCTACCTGTTCCGGAACAGCTCCAGCACGCGGGAGCAGAACGAGATGTTGATCTTCATCACCCCGCGGATCGTGCCGGTGGACGAAGATCCCTCCGCCAGCCAGTGATTCCGGGAAGGCTGGCCCTCGCCGGGCCCATGGGGGCCGGAAAGAGCACCGTGGGAAGGCTGCTTGCCGCGCGGCATGGGCGCCCCTTTGTGGATCTGGACCAGGAGATTGGCGACATTCCTGCCCTATGGGCAAAAGAAGGAGAGGTCGGCTTCCGGCGGCGGGAGACGGCCACGCTGGAGACGATCGTCGGAAAAGAGGGAGTCCTTGCGCTAGGGGGAGGGACGGTGGTCGCGGACACAAACCGGGCGCTGCTATCGGAGTGGAAGGTGGTAGTGCTGATGGCACCCGTAGCCGTATTGGCGCGGAGAATCGTCGGCAGTGGGCGACCGCTCGGAGGGCAGATGGAGGCACTATGGACCGCCCGGCAGGAGAGCTGGCGCCTGGCCGGTCCATGGGTAGAAGCGGAAGAAGACCCTGAACGAGTCGCCGATGCGGTGGAGGCCCTTTGCGCTTGACGCGTCAAGAGATAGGGCTGGGAGAGCGGAGCTACAACGTGGTGGTGGCCTCCGATTTCCGTGGGCTTGGGGCCGAGCTACGAGGGGTGCAGGAGGGGGATCGCTGCGTGGTGGTCAGCAACCCGACGGTGGGGGCGCTGTACGGGGCGGTGGTGCGGAGGGAGCTGGAGGCGGAGGGGTGGAAGGTGGAGGAGCTGGAGATCCCCGACGGAGAGGCGCACAAAAATCTCCAGACCTGGGGAAGGCTGGTGGAGGCGCTGGTGAACCTGGGGGTGGACCGGACGACACCGGTGCTGGCACTGGGGGGCGGGGTGACCGGGGACATCGTGGGTTTTGCCGCCGCCACCGTGATGAGAGGTATCCCTTTTGTGCAGGTTCCTACCACACTTCTGGCCATGGTTGATGCCTCCGTCGGTGGAAAAACCGGCGTAAACACCGAAGCTGGCAAAAACCTTGTCGGGAGTTTTTACCAGCCGGTGCTGGTGTGGGCAGCGCTCAAGAGCCTGGAGAGTCTGGCCGAAGTGGATCTGAGGTCCGGACTCGGAGAGGTGGTCAAACATGCGCTGATCGAGGGAGAAGTTGCTCTCGCCGACTGTGAGAGGATGGCCCCGGCGCTGTTGCAGAGGGACCCGGAAGGTCTGGCGAAGGTGATAGAAGCGTCCATCCGCACCAAAGCAAGGCTGGTGGAGGCCGACGAGAGGGAGGCCGGACCGAGGGCGGTGCTGAACCTGGGGCACACGCTGGGGCACGCCATCGAGACGGTGGGAGGCTACGGGAGGCTCGGGCACGGAGAGGCCGTAGGACTCGGGATCCTCGCAGTGGCAAGGTTTGGGTGGGGGCGGGGGTGGCTCACCGAGAGGGAGCTGCCACAGCGCATCCACGGGCTCCTGGGAAGGATGGGATTACCGCAAAAACTGCCCTTTGAGGCGGATGCAGGAGCGCTGGCGCGGGCGATAGGCTTCGACAAGAAGCGCGCGCGTGGTATGCTCAAGATTGTTGTACCGCAGGCCCCTGGAGAGGTGGTACTGAGGAAGCTGACGATGGAAGAAGTCCCCGCGCTGGTGGATGCGCTGAAGAGGTTGGGATGATCACGCTGCTTGGACTGCTGGCCTGCTCAGGCCCCTACGTGGCCGAATTCGGGTCTACGGTGTCCGCCGCACCCGGGGCGATTAATTTTGCTGAGGGCTGCCGGTACGCCAAATGTTCCAATAGCTGCGCGTTGGACGACTACGCCAACGAGGGCGCCTACCTTGCGGACTGTGACCCGGCGGATGGCATCGGGAACCTGATCTTTATGCGGGCGCTGGTGACCAATCCTCAGGATGTCCCCCAGGAAAAAATCGCGGTAACGGTCTACACCAACGCCGTAAACATCTATGTGATCCCGGAAGCGGCCATCGAGATTGTGGAAGGCCCCTTTGAAGCCTGCGTGGGCGACCCCACTGCAGAGGGCTGCCCCGAATATTTCGACGCGGAAAAGCAGCAGTTCTTCCAGATCTCGGGCACGTACACCACCCCGGTGAGCGACACCGGAGCCCCGTTCCGGCCCAACATGATGACCGGGGAGAGCGACAAGCACGGGCTGATGCCCTTCTACCTGTTTGTGGATCAGGCACCTGCGCCCGGTGGAACGCAGGACGTGACGGTGGACATCCAGGTGTCGGCGGCCGTGATCGCGGTATCCACCGGCACAGGGGGATGAGGAGCAGCGCGCAGAGCCTGTTAGCGCGGGCCGAGCAGCTGTTGGAGCAGGGAGAGCGGGAGGAAGCACTCCAGACCCTGAGAGAGCTGTTTGTGGCCGCGCCCGACCATGCCGCAGGGAGGGTATTGCTGGCGAGGGTGCACGCCGAAGGGGGAGCGAGGCGGCTGGCCATCGGGGTGCTGGAGGAGGTACTCAACGGAGAGCCATCACAGTTATCTGCCGGGCTGTTGCTGGCCCGGCTGTTGGCCGCCGAAGGGCAGTGGCGTGAAGCCAGAGTGGTGCTGGACCGGATGAGCGGCTTTGCGCCTTCCGACGTGCGGGTGTCCGAGCTACGCGCCGCCTTGTCTACACAAACCGCGCTCTCCACACTCCGGGGAGAGGATCCCTTCGACCGTCCTGCCGTTGCTGAGCGGCTGGAGGGTGCTGGAAAACTGGAAGAAGCCCTGGGAGTATGGCTGAGAATTGCCGAAGCCCACCCCAGCGAGCCGATCCTGGGCGAGCGGATCAGCGCCCTACAAGAGCTGGTAGAATCTCCCGAAGGAGAAGTGGACCCCCTGCCCAGCCCCCGCGGCGGCCCGAAAGCCAAAGCGCTCTTACAAAGGTGGGAGCGGATTTTTTAGGGGAATAAGCCTGGCGGTTGCAACACCCACAAAGGCGCGTGCGGCGAGGAACGCCGCAGGCGCCTTTTCGGGGGCTTGGAGGTGGGGAAGAAATGAATGAGGCTTCATTCAGGGGAGAGATGGCCCCCCTCAACCACCCCGAACCGACACGTCTTTTCCCGCAAAGGAGATGCCCAGGCGGTGGATGGGGGTGGCGCCGGCGGACTCCAGCTCGGTGCAGTAGCCCTTCTGCTGGATCTGGCGCAGGGCGGCTCCGGCGTGGGCAAAAAGGCTCCGTTTGTCGTCCTGTCTTTTGAACTCCAGTACCACTCCCGGCTGGCCAGGCTGTTTGGGAATGATCTGGACATCCGCACGACCCTTGCCTACTTCCCGGTTGCTGCGCACGAAGTGTGTGCGCTCCATGCTCACCAGTAATCCTAACACAAATGCGTGATAGAAGGCTTCGCTCTGGGTCATGGTCACGTCGTGTTGCGAGACGTGCCGAAGTAGCATTTTGGATAGGATCTGCTCTACCTTTTCGGCTGCACCGGCAAGGATGGCCTGGTGCAGTGGCTCGATCTGACCCGCCGCCGTTTCCAGCCAGCGCACAAAGGTGTTCTGCCAGAGTTTGGTCACTTCCCGATTGGGAATGCCCAACTCAGCAAGCGTTCGCCCCTGATCCTCCCGGAAAGAAAGTGCCTTCAGATAGCCAGAAAAGAGTAGGAAGCTCCAGATATGATCCCCGGTCAGGTCGCGTAGTACTACATTTTCGTCCACACTCCGCTCAATGGAACCTCCTGCTAACAAGGTTGTGATGGCAGGTTGTAGATCCGCCTCCTTCAACAAAAGCTCGCGCACCATGGCATTGTCGCTGGTGTTCAGCCAGTGAGGGCCCAGATCCTCCTCCGGCGAGCCCAGCACGCTCAGGATGGACCAGGGGTTGTAGACGGTGCGCCCCCCAAAGCGATAGCCATTGTACCAAGCCCGGATTTCTTCCGCTTCGGCCTCCCGGCCATAGAGTTGCAACAGATCGGCTACTTCGGCTTCGGTGAAGCCGAACAGCTCCTCCTTTTTGGAGAGTAGGCTATAGACCTGTACGTTGTTGAGCCCAGAAAACATGGACTCTTTGGCAACGCGGAGGATCCCGGTCAGCACGCCCCGGTACAGGTAGCTGTTGTCCTTGAGGCCGGCCGTAAGAAAAGCCCGGAACCAGGAGGCAACTTCGTCGTAGTAGCCGCGAGTCCAGGCGTGCAGAAGGGGGGCGTCGTACTCGTCGATCAGCAGCACTACATTTTCGCCGGTTGCGGCGTACAGCGCCTCGCAGAGGTTGACGAGAATTCTGGGGCGAACATCGCCGGAGCTTGCCGCATCCAGCATCCCCACCAGCGCCGGATCGATCCCTGCGGTCCGCAGCCCGGGCATGTGTCGCCGTAGCTCGTCGCGCACCACATCCTCAAGTTGTACCTTCATCTCCTCCCATCGCTGCGGTTTTACGTCTTTGAAGCTCAGGTTGATCACTGCATACTTCTGAAAGTGCTTCCGACACAGCGGATCCTGCCAGACCTTCAGGTCGGAGAAGAAGCTGCTCCGATCTTCCCCTTTTTCCAGGAAATAGCGTAACGCCGACATGCTCGTGGTCTTTCCAAAACGCCGGGGCCGCGGGTAAAGCTGGGCCTCGGCCGGCCGCCGGAGCACTTCCACGATGAAGTCGCTTTTGTCCACATACAGACCTTGGGCCTTGCGAATCTTCAGGAAGTCAGAGGTGGAGATCAGGATCGGCGGCGGCATCGCTGCAAGTTATCATGAAGCGGGCCCCTCCGGCAGCCATCGCCGCGCCGGACAATGAATGAACCCTCATTCACCTCCCCAAAACCCGCTCCACCAGCCAATAAAGCCCCATCGCCGCTACCCCGAGCGACAACAGCGGTACGGCATACCGTTCCCACCAGGGCCGCCGTCGTAGCAGCAACAGGATCGGCAGCAGCACCAGCACCACACCCGCCTGTCCCAGCTCTACTCCGCCGTTGAAACACACCAGCGCCAAGGCCAGATTTCCCGCGGGCAGCCCCAGCTCGGCCAACATTCCGGCGAAACCAAAGCCGTGAATCAAGCCCAACAAAAATGTGAGCACCACCCGCCGTCGGGGTGGGGGCTTCCACAGGTTCTCCAGCCCCACCCACACGATGGAGGCGGCGATGGCGGGCTCCACGATCTCCGGAGGCACCACCAGGATCCCGGTGGCCGCCAGTGACAGGGTGATGGAGTGGGCCACCGTGAATCCGGTTACAATAAATAACATATCTTTCAGGCGCGCGGCTGCTAACAAAAGCCCGGCCAAAAAGAGCAGGTGGTCGTAGCCGGTCCAGATATGCTCCACCCCCAGGTGCAGGAAGCGCTCTGCCACCTCGCTCCGGTCGGCAACCCCCGTAAAAGTGGCTTCCAGGTTGCCTTGATCCAGTACACCGATGGGCTGGGCATCCACCTCCAGGTAGTGCCGGTGCCCGGGCTCAAAGTCCTTCAAAAAGTTGGCGCGGTAGGTCCACGTATCGCCCGAGGGGCAGTCCAGCGTAGAGCGCAGCTCGATCCCATCATTTTCCACGGCGTGGATGGTGGCTTCGCTATGCGGGCAGACGATATCATTCGACAACACTTCGGTTTTGTCGATGGTTGCCTGGGCCAGGAGCAGACGTGAGGCTTCCAGGTCGTTCAGCGGCGCAAGTCCCTGCAGCTCTGGCGCCGCAAAGGTGAGAATCAGGCTATCTCCCTCGATCTTGGCGTAGGAAAGTCCTGGCCGGTGTGCCCAGGCCAGCGCGGAGAGCCAGATCATCCCTCCACCACCTCCGCCCACCACTGGGCGAAGGCCTCCGTTTCCACCACGGCCGCCGCACGTTGCCGCAGCAGGTCCCGGAGCATTTTGATACTTTGGTCGCCCAACTCTCCACTTCCTACTTCAGAAAGCAGGTCGCGCAGCGATCGGTTGCCAGTCTGATCCAGGGCCGCCTTCATCACCGTTTCCAGCTCTCCCTCCAGCTCCGCTCTTCCCAGAAAACCCCGGGCAATTGCGGTACCGGTCGCGACCAAAGCATCCGGATCCAGCTTCTCTAACTCCTTCTCCAGATCGCGCATATCCGTGCTTAAAAGTACATCCAACGCATAGACCCGCCAGGATGCGTACTCCTGCACATGGCGCGGGTCACACAGGTGATCGGCGATGGTGTTCACCAGCCTCTGCACCCCGGCCTCCATAAACTCCCGTGCCTTCTCCTCCACCTGCCGCTCGACTTCCTGTCCCACCACCCCGCTGACCGCTTCGCCGATTTTGGAGAGCCTTCCCAGGTTGAGCCCGGGCGGTTTGCTGGGCATCACCGGCTTTAACTTGCGCCCAAAGCTGACCAGAAGATCCTGAAAAGTGCTCTTCAGCATCAGCCGAGCGGCGTCGTGATCCATCAGTCGCCCAACAAGGAGCCGGTCCGGACGGTAGGGCTTTTTGAGCACCTCCTCCAGCGGGCGCCGCACCTCGGCGGGGAGGGGAAGATGCCCTCTGGGAACCTGCTTTCTCAGCTCGGCCAAGCGCTGCCGCAGCCAGTCTTCCAGCTTCTGGTCGGCCGCCACCGCACGTGCGGCCACCACCAATTGTCGGGCCGCCCAGGCCGGGTCCACCAGCTCGGCCAGCGGGCGATCCAGAACATCATCCAGGAGCAGATCCACCAACCGGTCGGTTCCGCCACTACGCAGACGGGTAAGGGCCGCAGGATTCATGGCTTGACCTCCCGAGGAAGCAGCGGTGAGGGGTCACCCACCATCGTAAACCAGAGCTGGTGGATCGCACGCGAGGCCGCCACATGCAAGAGACGACGCAGGTGCGGGCGATCCGGGTAGTACTCGCTGCTGGCCTCCACCACAATTACATAGTCGAACTCAAGTCCCTTGACCTGGCTTACATCCACCACGTCGATGCCGGGGGTGAAGCTGTAGGTCTGATCCTCTATCAGCCGCAGCCTTGCCAGCTCCATCCGCTCCAGACCCCGGAAATAGGTGCGGGCAAGCTCCAACGTGGGCGTAATGATGGCGATGGAGGCATTGGGCTCCCGTCCCAAGAGCGGCCGCAGCGCACGCCCCAAAAAGTCCACACAGGCACCGTGGTCGGGGAAGGGGAGGATCTCGACGGGGGGGCCGTCGCGGGTGGTCAGCGGTGCCTGGTCGTCCTCTGCGGCTTTGCCCAGGATGGCCCGGGCATAGGCGGTGATCGGGCGGGTGGAGCGGTAGGAGATGCGCAGCGAGGACAACGATGTGGCTGGGATACCCAGGCTATCGAGAAGGGTGCTCCAATCGCCGGTTCCGCCCACTTCCAGAATGTGCTGCTGGGTGTCACCCGCCAGCGTGATGCAGCGGTGTTTGTCCAGGGTGCCCATCAGCACGGCAAGTTCCATCGCTGCAAAATCCTGGGCTTCATCCACGGCAATGTGGCTGTAGCGCAGCTCTCCACCACCTTTGGCCTTCAGCGCCCCCAGGCGGAGCTGCCAGCATCGCAAGAGGATGGCGTCGTCCTCCTCGTCCAGCCAGGGTTCCGCTCCCTTTTCCCGCTCCAGGCGCCGGTCCAACTGGGTCTGCTGAGCGCGGGCATGTTCGGCGATCTGCTCGGTTTCTGCAGGGGTAAAGCCCAGCTCTTCCATCAGGCTCCGGTCGGAGGTCACCAGGCGCCAGTCCTCTAAGACCGCCGAGGGGTTGGCCTGCACCTTGCGGCCGCGGATCAGCTTTTCCAGCTTCAACGGAAGTGCAGGATGCAGCTTGAACCTGGCAACCATGGCAGGGGTGTTGGCATTTGCGTGGCCCGGCAACATCGGAAAGAGACGACCCACCAGCCGCCGGGACCACTCCGACCAGGTGGTGACCGCCACATTGTTCACCCCCAGATTCGGCAGGACCTTGCTTACATAGTCCCGAAGTGCCTTGCCCCAAACGACTACCTGCATCCGGTGCGGTGCAAAGCGGGTGGGGTTCTGGTGGGCCAGCCAGGCGATGCGGTGCAGGGCCACTGTGGTCTTGCCCGATCCGGCACCACCCCGCAGGATCACCGGCCCGGCGTCGGGCCTTGAGATAAGTTCAAACTGCTCTTTGTCGATGAGTGCGGCAATGTCCGGCAGGTGTTTGTCGGCCCGCCGCGCCAGACCGGTGCCCAATTTCTGGTCCCCTGCGGCCCGGTGCCACAAAAAGACCCCCGTGGCATCCATACGAACCGGCTTCAAGGTGGCCAATTCGGTCCACGCGCCGTCCTCCCGAACCCAGGTGCCTTGCGGCGCAGAAACCCGCTCCAGCTCCCGCTCCCGGATGGAGACGGTGCGCCGTGCTATCACTTGACCTGTCAAGGTTTTATGGCCAAGATCCTCTTCGTACTCCTCTCCTTCCTCGTACTGGTAGTAGACTTTTGCGATGGGCGCATGGCGCCAGTCTACAATCCGCAGACCATCGCCGAGTCGCGTTGCCTTGCCCAGGAAGATGTCGGTGTCCCGACTGCCCTGCCGGATACGGATGTGGGCAAAATAGGGGCTCTCGGGGTCCACGGAGTCGGTGGGCCGCCCCTTGCGGAGCTGCTCCAACAGGCGCCCCATATGCTCATAGTGCTGCTCAATGGCGGCTTTATCTTCGTTTTTGGCGGTGCGTGCGTCTTCCCGAAGCCGCTCCAGCTCCGCCAAAAGCCCAGTTTCGTCCAGGCTCTCCGGCGGAGGCACCCGCTGCATCGCCGCGACGACCTCTTCCAGACAGCCGATCTCTTCTTGTACCACCGGGTTCATAGGCGTTCTCCCAGGCCGATGGCCTCAGACATAGCATTCAATGCCTCGCGACGATCTGCGATCTCCCGGCTGGACAGCAGATCCTTTCGGCTGACATCCCGGTAGCCCAACAGGCTGTAGCCCGGCGTCTTCCGATTTCGTTTCAGCACATAAAGTTGCCCATTGGGGAGATCCCCCACCACGAGGCCCAGCGGGCCATCAACAGCATGGACAAGATCCAACATCGTATGGGGGAAGGTCGGGCGCGGCATGGCGGAGGAAGCTAGTCACCGTGGGGCAAAGGGGAAGGGTTTTTTGGGAGGGGCTGGGGCGGCGCCGGGATAGACAGCGATGTGTCTATCCTCCAACGCCTCTCCGACTGGTGGTCCGCCCCACAGGTCCCCGTGTGGTACGACCCCTCCTACCGTCTGCCCTTTACGACGATGCAGGCGCGGGTGGGCTTTGATCCGCGGCGCGCCGATCTGGTGCTGTGGTTTCTGGAAGAGGAGGGGATCCTTGGGAAAGATCAACAACGGCGTCCGGAGCGGATTGCCTACTCAGACCTGGCGCGGGTCCACGACGCGGCCTGGCTGGAGGCACTGAGCCTGCCCGAAACCCTGGCGCGGGTTTTTGCACTGGAAAGCTGGGATATTCAGGTGGATCCGCTGCTCTCCGCCATCCGGATGGCCTGCGGGGGCACGCTGGCGGCGGCACGGGAGGTGCTACAGACCAAGGGGGTCGCGCTCAATCTTTTTGGCGGCTTCCACCATGCCTATCCCGGAAAGGGAGCGGGGATGTGTGCGGTCAATGACATCGCCGTGGCGGTGGCGGTGCTGCGGAGTGAGGGTTTTAAAGGCCGAATTGGCGTCCTTGATCTCGATGCGCACCCGCCTGATGGCACCGCCGCATGTACCGAAAAATTAGGAGAAATCTGGATTGGATCCATTTCTGGCGTGGATTGGGGAGAGCTGCCCGGGGTGGACGAAACGGTGTGCCCCAGGGCAGACGATGCCGCTTACCTGGAGCGGCTGAACGCGCTGTTGTTGCGGATGCCGCCCTGTGCGCTGGTTTTTGTCATCGCCGGGGGCGACGTGCTGGCGGGGGATCCCCTGGGCGGCCTGGCCCTGAGTTTTGACGGGGCCTGGGAGCGAGATCGTCGGGTAGCAGAAAAGCTCAAAGCGCTTCCGTCGGTATGGTTGCCCGGCGGAGGGTACCGGGAGGATGCCTGGCGACTCCTGGCAGGTACCGCCTGGATTTTGCGGCGGCATAGCCCGCCCAAGATACCCGTCACCGTCGATCCGATGGCCCTTCGCTATGCGCGCCTCTCGGAAGAACTCCCCAAGGACAAGCTGGGATCCTGGGAGCTGTCGGACGACGATCTGGCCGCAACCCTCGGCTTACGTCCGGCAAAACCCGACCGTCTCCTGGGTTTTTATACGGCG
The DNA here is from genome assembly GCA_903891165.1 of uncultured Pseudomonadota bacterium. GTDB lineage: Bacteria > Myxococcota_A > UBA796 > UBA796 > SXON01 > CAITDR01. The sequence continues at coordinate 32,828 of CAITDR010000124.1, read as the reverse complement.
GCCGGGGTGGAGGTGGCCCTGCACCACTTCGGCATCCTCCACACCCTGGAAAGCCTGGGCTACCACGACTTCCGTGTGGAGCTGCTTGCGGCCGATCCGGGGGAGCGGATGCAGTTGAGCGGCCGCTTTTCCGAGGCACCGCAGCGGGAGATCCTGGTGGAGTCCAGCCTGGAGATCCAGACACTGGAAGACCAGCGGGTTTTGTTTGTTCATTGGCTTACCTTACGGCATCCGAAGGGAGCTTTTAAGCGTCCACCCTTGCCAGGTCAAGAGGTGCCCGGCCTGGGGATGGCCCGGGAGGCCGGGGAGCTTTTGGGGAGGATGGCCGCCCGTTTGGGGCTGGTCGGGGTGGGTCTACGCCCCGCCTGGCTGCACGTGGCCTATACGGCCCGCTATCGCTACCAATTTGTAGATCCCGAGGTGCAGGGCCGCTTCGAGGCATTGATTCGCGATCTCTCTCCACTTTTTCCAGGTGCCTCCGGCTTCGATCTGGCCGCCGCCAGCCGAGCGGTGGCCGAAGGGAAGGTGTGGATCGAGCGGAATGGCGACCGGTCGATCTGGCGCTGGGATCCGGCATTGATGCTGGATCGGGAGCTAGGGGATCGGGGGAAGGTGGAGGAGGAGAAGGGGCGGGTGCGTTTTGGGGTGGCGTCCGTCGGTCACTGAACCCTTGCGCAAGCCCCCCCCACCGGATAGTCCCTTCGCGCGTGGAGAGCTTCGATGCGTGTGCTCGGGGTGGACCCTGGCAGCCGCACCACCGGCTGGGGGCTGGTGGAGCGGGAGGCCGGACGCTATCGGCTGGTAGCCGGGGGCGCAATCCGCACCGATACCGATGCGCTCACCGGCGAGCGGCTGCGGGAGATCTACGAAGGTCTTCTGGAGGTGATTGATCGATACAAGCCCGAATGTGCGGCGATTGAAGCGATTTTTTCGCACAAGTCCTCCACCAGCGCGCTGAAGTTGGGGCAGGCGCGTGGGGTGGCGCTCCTCGCCTTGGCGCAGCGTGGCCTTGCCGTGCAGGAATACAATGCCATGACCGTCAAAAGTTCGGTTGCCGGCTCGGGAAGAGCTGACAAAGAGCAGATGCAGCGGATGGTGGGGCTTTTGTTGGGGGCGCCGGTGGGCGGGCCCCACGATGTCTCCGACGCGGTGGCCATCGCCATCACCCACCATGCGCACGGTTGGAAAAATATGCCGGGAGCCCCTAAATGATCGGAAGACTGCGCGGTACCGTGGCCGAGGTGGACGGCGAGCAGATGATCCTGGATGTGGGTGGGGTCGGCTATGCCGTTCTGGTGCCGGAGCGGTTGCTGGCGACGTTGCGAGGCGACGTCACCCTGTGGATCTATACGGCCGTCCGGGAGGATGCGATCACCCTGTATGGCTTCGGCAGCCCGGCCGAAAAAAAGGTCTTTGAACAACTGATCTCGGTGAGCCAGGTGGGGCCACGGATCGGTCTTTCGGCGCTCTCAGCACTTTCGGTAGACGCCTTGGCCCAGGCCGTCAACGGCGGCGATGTCCGCACCCTCTCCACCATCTCCGGCATCGGAAAAAAGACGGCCGAACGCCTGATTCTGGAGCTGAAGGGCAAGCTTACCGGTGGCGCCTCGACCGTCATCCACAGTCCCGACGATCCGCTGCCCCTGGCACTCGGAAGATTGGGCTATAAACCCTCTGAAATCGACAGCACGATGCAGACTCTGAAGGAGCGGGGTATGGGCGCCGCACCGCTACAGGCGCGCCTCGCCGAGGCGCTGCGTATCTTTGCCGGAGGTGGCGCGTGACCCGCTTGGTGGATCCGGTGGAGCAGGAGCAGGTCGATCCCGCGCTTCGTCCGCGTCGTTTTGCGGACTACATTGGCCAGGAGAAGATCAAGGACAACCTGAAGGTCTACGTCCAGGCCGCCATGGCGCGCAACGAGGCGCTGGACCATGTGCTCCTGTCGGGCCCGCCGGGTCTTGGAAAAACCTCCCTCGCCCACATCATTGCAACCGAGCTGGGCGTTGGTCTGCGTACGGCTTCGGGACCTACCCTGGAAAGAGGCGGCGATCTGGCCGCGATCCTCAACAGCCTGGGCCCGCGCGAGGTGCTTTTTATCGACGAAATCCACCGCCTCCCGCGTGCGGTGGAAGAAGTGCTCTACCCGGCTTTAGAAGACTTTCATATTGACATTGTCCTGGGTCAGGGTCCGGGGGCCCAGTCGGTGCGCCTGCCCCTGCCCCGCTTCACCCTTGTCGGTGCCACCACCCGCTCCGGGCTACTCACCAGTCCGCTGCGCGGCCGCTTCGGCATCCAGGCCGTCCTCGATTTTTATCAGCCCGCCGAATTAAGAACGATCCTCCTCCAGAGTGCCGGACGCCTGAGCCTGGAGCTGACCGAAGATGCGGCGCTCGAGCTGGCGCGCCGCTCCCGGGGCACCCCACGGATTGCCAACCGTTTGCTGCGTCGGGCGCGGGATTTTGCCCAGGTTCATCGTAACGGTGTGATCGATCTGGAGCTGACCCGCATGGCGCTGGGGCGCCTGGACGTGGACGAGCGCGGCCTGGACAGCCTGGATCGTCGTATCCTCCACGCCATTGCAGTGCGTTTTGATGGAGGTCCGGTGGGACTATCCAACCTCGCCGCGGCCATCGGCGAAGAGCAGGACACCATCGAGGAGGTCTGCGAGCCCTTTTTGATCCGGGAGGGCCTTGTGCAGCGGACCCCGCAGGGGCGTATTCTCACCCAATCCGGACGGCGCGCTTTAGGAATTCCTGGAGAGAAGCCATGATTTTTGCATGGATTTTGGCTTGTAATGGCGCGGATCTCAGCACACTCACCGTGGCGGGAAAGCCGATCTCCGTGGAGATCGCCGACAATGGCGAAGAACGGGCCTTGGGCCTGATGTATCGGGAGAGTATGCCTGAGAGTCAGGGGATGCTCTTTGTGTATGAGAATGCTGAGCCTCGCTCCTTCTGGATGAAAAATACGCGTATCCCTCTTTCTATAGCTTTTCTCGATACTCGGGGCGTAATTATCAGTATTTCCGATATGAAGCCCTTGGATACCCATGGCACCGCCTCCGCTGGGCCAGCTCAGTATGCTCTTGAGGTAAACCAGGGTTGGTATTCCAGAAATGGTATCAAGGTCGGCGATAAGGTGGAGGGAATCCCGGCGGCGCCGAAGTGAGGCCGCAGCAGACCCTTGCCCGCCCCTTTGTGATGGAGGGGAGGGGACTCCACACCGGTGCATCCGTACGTCTTAGCGCCCGCCCGGCGCCCGTACATAGCGGTCTGGTATATGTACTCGGAGGGGAGCGTATCCCGGCGCGGGTGCCCTTTGTGACCGGTACCCAGCTGGCCACCACCCTGGGTGTAGGTACACAGCGGGTGTCCATGGTCGAGCACCTGGGGGCGGCGCTCTACACGGCGGGGGTGGACAACCTGGAAATAGAGGTGGAGGGCGGAGAAGTCCCGGTTCTCGACGGGACGGCCGGTCCCTGGGTGGAGGCCATCCAACGGGCCGGATTGTTGGTGCAGGCGGCACCGGTGTCTACCCTTCGTGTCCGGGCTCCTCTCCGTGTTGAAGTTGGAGAAAGCTGGATGGAGGTCGAGCCGTCCGAGCAACTTCGCCTGACGATGGGCGTCACCTTTGCCCATCCCGCGATCGGCACCCAGCACTGGGCAGGCGGACCTGCAGATTTTGTGGCGGAGCTTTCATGGGCGCGTACCCTGGGTTTTTTCGCGGACGCCGAGCGGCTTGTGGCGATGGGTCTGGCGCGTGGCGCAAGCCTGGAAAATACCCTGGTTTTTGGGGACGAAGGCCCCCTGAACCCGGGCGGTCTGCGCGCTCCGGATGAGGTTGTCCGCCACAAAGCCCTGGATTTCTTCGGGGATCTTTCCCTGATCGGCGCCCCGGTCCTGGGCCACTTCCGGGCCTGGCGCTCAGGCCACAGCCTGCACCTGGCCCTGCTACGAAAACTTCTGGAGGAAGCGGCCTACGAATTGGTGTAGGTGCAGCAGGCGGTGGCCAGCTCACGGACCCGCCGGATATCGAAGGGTTTTTCGATGAAGCGGTTGGCCACCCGGCTTAAAAATTCGTGGTGCTCCCACCGATCCGCGTCGGCGGTCATAAACACCACCCGCGCAGCCTGCTCCGGCGCAACGCGCAACAGCTCGTGATACAGCTCTGGTCCGGACATGCCTGGCATACGCAGGTCGCAGAAGACCAGATCATAGCGCGCACCTTCCTGGAAGTGTTGGAGCGCCGCCACCGGGGAAGAGATGGTGGTCGTATCCCCCTGGGCGCGCAGGCTGCGTCGTAAGGCCACACAGACTTTTTCCTCGTCATCAATGACCAGGACACGGGGGGTTGGGTGCATGAGCGTCTGGCCTTCCACGTCCGGACATACGGCCATCTGCGCGCTGGGCTTGAGTCCCACGCGGTCATGCGCTATCTCCTTCCGTCGCCGGAGCTGCTTTGCCCATCGCCTTCTTTGACCTGGACCGCACCCTGATCAGCGTCAATTCAGGGCAGCTATGGGTGGCTTTTGAGCGGCGGGAGGGCCGCATCCGTATCGGTCAGGCCGCGCGCGCCGCCCTGTGGATCTTCGGTTACCACCTTGGTTTCAGCAGGATGGAGCCTATTTTGGAGGAGGCCATCGCCACGTTGGCGGGGGAGGAGGAGGAGGTTCTGCGTGAACGCAGCCTCCGCTTCTACCGGAGCGAGGTGGAGCGTACCTTTCGCCCCGGAGCCCTGCCCGCGGTGCAGCAGCACCGGGAGCAGGGGCACAGCCTGGCTCTGCTCACTTCCTCCTCCATTTATCTGAGCGAAGCTGTAGGGGAAAGCCTGGGAATCCCCCACCTCTGCTGCAACCAATTCCAGGTCCAGGACGGTCGGTTCACTGGCCAGCCCCAGCGCCCCCTCTGTTTTGGTGCCGGCAAGGTAGTACATGCAGAGCGACTGGCGTTGCAGCTTGGGGAAAAGCTGGAAGAGTCCTGGTTTTATACGGATTCTTATTCGGACATGCCCGTGCTGGAGCGGGTGCGACATCCGGTCGTGGTCAACCCCGACCCCGCCCTGGCCAGAGAGGCGCGGCGTCGGGGGTGGACCCGCGTGGACTGGGGTGGATCGGTAAAATAGTAAGGTAGACTACAAAATCGTCCGGGCATGATCCTGAAAGTGAAAGCGCTGGCTTGACTCCCCCCGCATCCTGGCTAGCCTGTAGCTCTGGAGAGTCCATGTCTTCCTATAGTTTTGAAGCGGTGGTTGCCCATGCAACCCAGGCCGACCGCAGCGCGTACTTGCGCCGGGTGCTCAGCACCACCCTGTTGGGGCTGGGCGTGTCCGGTATCACCAGCGTCGCCAGTGCGACGGTGATTGCCACCACCCCCCAGTTGCTCAGCGGCTATGCGCCCATGATCCTGATCCTGGGCTGTTGGGCGATCACCAACTTCGTCGCACAGCCCATGGTCTTCGGCAATGCGAAGTGGCCCGGCTTCTTCCTGGGTACTGCCGCGCAGGGCGTCGCGATGGGTTTTTTGCTGCTCGCGGCAATGCTGGTCAGCGGGGCAAGCTTCGGCAATCCCTTTTTGCTCATCGGACTGGCAGGTGGCCTCACCTTCTTCTCCGCCTTGGGCATGGCCGCTTACGCATGGTCGGCGCCGCGTGAATTCTCCATGATCGGCGCTGCACTTTCGGCGCTCAGCATTCCCATGCTGATCATCATGGCGGTGTCCTTTGCCTTCCCTGGCCTGTTCGGCGGCGGCTTTGGTCTGGTGATTTCCGGCGTCTTTGTGCTGATTTCTGCAGGATCTCTGCTGTACCAGCTCAATGGCGTCATCCACCGCTTCACCACATCCATGCACGTGGAAGGTGCCTACACCATCACGCTGGGGATCCTGGTCCTGTTCTGGAACATCCTCTCGCTGCTGATGCGCCTGAATCGCCGTTGATTCTTGCCTCTGAGGCGTCCGCTATTGTCGGGCGTTTGGAAGAGCGGGAGTCCATGCTGGCTTGCCTGGAGGCAGGCCGGCATGTGCTTTTGGAGGGGCCCGTTGGTGTGGGTAAAACCGTTCTTGCGCGTTCGGTAGCGGATCGGCTCGGTCGAGGAATGATCCGCGTAGATGGCGATGGACGCTACACCGAGTCCAGGCTGGTCGGGGCCTTTGACCCCCCGGCGGTCCTCGCACGGGGCTATCAGCCGGAGAATTTTCTGGCTGGGCCGCTGATGCGCGCCATGCAGGAAGGAGCGGTGCTTTTCCTGAACGAGCTGAACCGTATGCCGGAGGGTGTGCAGAATGTGCTGCTGCCGGCGCTGGACGAGGGACGGCTGCAGGTGCCGCAGTTGGGAGAAGTGAGGGCTAAGGAGGGTTTTGCGGTGGTGGCTACCCAGAATCCGGCGGAATTTGTCGCGACCGGGGCACTGTCGGAGGCCCTTCAGGATCGATTTGAGCTGGTGCGCCTGGGCTACCAGAGCGCGGAGGAGGAATGCGAGATCCTTCGCCAGGAATGCCGACGTTCTCCAACGGAGGCTCTGATCCGCGAGGCGGTCGCGCTGGTGCGGGCCACCCGCCAGGATCCCCGCCTTCGCCGGGGAGCGTCGGTACGCGCAGCCATCGCCATCGCCGATATTGCCGTGGGTCTGGGCGGAGATCTGGGTCGGGCGGCGGCCCTGGCCTTACCCACGCGGGTGGAGGCCCTGGAGCCGGGCCAGCTGGCCCAGATTGTTGAGGATCTCAAAAAAAAACTGAGCGCGTCCCCGCCGTTGTGAAGCCCACCGCGGGGTTGCTGTCCCACGATAGTGGAGCAGCGTCCTCTCTGATCGAAGCCCACGCCGCCGCAGGAGAGGATCAGAGCGAGCTGCCCGGGGGCTGGGAGCTGGCCAAAAACTGGCGGAAGCTGGGAGCGCAGCTGCCGGCTCCGCTCCGTCGGAAGGCGCGCGAGGCCGCCATCGACGCGATCCTCCGCCGCGCACGCGACCTTCTCCGCCATGCCGCCCGGCCGGTCGCACTTGCGGAACATGCCTGGCCCGGCCCCGGAGAGCTGGACTTGGAGCGTAGCCTGGAAGCTGGTTTTTTGGGGGTGTCGGGCTTGGTGCGCCCAGAGCAATTGCGTCTTACCCAGCAAAGCCCGCGTGCCTTGGCCCTGGTCACCATCCTGGACATGTCGCTGTCGATGACCGGAGAGAAGGTGGCGCTGATTGCGGTGGCGGTGGCAATCTTGCGCTTGAAGCTGGAGAAGGTTGGAGTTGTAGTCTTTGATACAACTGCACATCGGCTGGTGGGGGTGGAGGAGGAGCTGTCCCCGCGGGAGGTGGTGCGTCGGGTCCTGGAGGTGCCTGCCCAGGGCTATACCAATATCGAAGCGGGCTTGGAGCGGGCTCTGATAGAACTTCGGAGCGGACGCGAGCGGGATCGGGTGGGGCTGTTGCTCACCGATGGGCTGGCCAATGTGGGTCGGAACCCGGTGCCGGTCGCCCGGCGCTTTCCACGCCTCCATGTGGTACATCTGGGGGACCACCACCCCCAAGGCGCGCGGTGTTGTCGCGAAATGGCCCAGGAAGGACATGGAAGAATCTATCGCGCCACCCGCTACGCCGATCTGCCGGGGGTGGTCCGCCGTGCCGTCCGGGAGCTTTTTCGCGGCTGAGGGCGTTAGAGAGTTCTTAAGTGGTGTCCAATCCCCAGGAGGCACGATGATCATCGCACTTTTCAGCATGGCGCTGGCGCAGCAGGTCCGGGTGCAGGTGGACCCTCAGCTGGCCGCCCAGGCGGGGTTGGACGCCGAGCAGATCCAGCAAGACATCGCCGATAAGGTGGATGGAACCCTGCATATCGACGGGCACGAAGAGTTCCTGGAGCGGATGGCCAATGCCAACGCCCTGTCCACCAAAGGGATGGGGGTGGACTATGCCAGCAACCCCCAGCGTTTTGTGGTGGGCGCCTCCTTTGGCAGCTCGGAAAACGGCATCGCCCCCTCGCTCACCTGGGGCCCAGAGCAGCTTCCTGAAGGTGGCTATTCGGTGCAGCTTTCCCTGATGGCAGCCTTGAACCTGGGCTTTCTTTCTGGTGACGAGAGTGTCCTCCGGCGTTTTGTGCTTTCGGTCAACGGGATGGCCCTGAAAGGAAAAACCGGCGTTTTTGAGGCGGAGATGCAGAACCTGGGGGCCCATCTACAGTTCAAGATGATCCGGCCACCGCACAAGGGAATTGTGGAGTGGGGCGGCCTGGATCTGACGACCGGCTACGAGCTATCGCGTTACCATCTGCAGCTTTCTCAGACCATGCCGGTCGAGGCCGACGCCGTACGCTGGGATGCCTCCGGCAGTTTTACGCTGGAGAGCAATGCCAGCACCGTCCCCATCGAGCTGTCCACCAATATGCGCCTCTCGGTGGTGGGCCTCTATACCGGCCTGGGTTTCGACCTGCGCCTGGGCGGCAGCCGGGCCACCACGGATCTGTCCCTGGGAGGCCCGCTACAAATCGAATATGAAGGCCAGAAACAACGGCTTGGGCGGGTGGATGCCACGCTGGTCACAAACGGTCTGGCTGCGGACAGCTCCGCGCGCGTCTTTGCCGGTGTCCAAGCCAACATTTTCCTGGTAAAAGTGTACGGACAGCTGAATTGGGGACCCCTGGATCAGAGCTTTGGGGGCCACCTCGGTTTGCGGGTCGCCTTGTAGCGGCGCGCAATCCCGATCCGTGGTATCTTTTGCCCTTGCCTCCTGTCGCCCCCTCTCCCCTCCTGTCGCCCCGAGATCGCCGCCTGGACGAGCTGGTGCAGCAGCTCTCTGCGCGCAGCGATCATCGCAACGTCATTCGTGTTGTTGAAGCGTGGGTGGTTGGCGGAAACCCTACTCGAAGGTCACGTTTTGCGGAGGCTCGCGCCCTGTTCGCCCTGCGGCTGATGGATCGGGCCATGGCGCGGGCACGCGAAGTGACCGAAAGTAACCCCGAGGATGTGGAGGCACAGCGCCTGCTGGCCGAGATCTACCTGGAGCGGGGTTGGCCTTCGCATGCCCGGAAGATTCTCACCGCGCTCCGGGAACATCGTTCTGGACCCGAGGTGGAGGAGCTGTGGAAGCGCGCGCAGGCCGAGCCGGTGCGCTTGGGGCAACAGGCGCGGGAGATCGAGGGGAGCGGGGATCCCGCCGCCTTGATCGGGTTGGCCGAGTATTTTCTTACGACTGGCTCCTCTTTTCGGGCGCAGAGTATTTTGGAGCGTTTGCGGAGGATGGACCCGGAGAATCGTCGGGTTCAGGACCTGCTCTGGGGACTCAATGGCACCTTCACCAGCAAGGACAGCCCCGTGGACAAGCTCCTTGAAGAGCTGGGTGGGGCAGATCTGGCAGAGGAACCCGAACATACGGAAGCCAAACAGGCAGCGGTGATGATGGAGGAGGGGGCCAACTTCCCGTCGCTCTTCAAGGTGACGGTGCAGGCCTCTCGTCGCGACGACCGCGAGGAGCACACCAGCTTCTCCCCCATCGCAACGCGGGAGCAGATGTTATCCGCTCAGGAGGACACGGATCCTGGCAAAGATGCCGCTCAGATGAACTCCGCCAATGTCCCCGGCCGCGCCGAGGACACCCAGATCATGCTGGTGCTGCGCCCTGGCGAAAATGGCCAGCGTAAGCCCATGCACACGCGGAAGGACGAAAACCTACGGGAGACGCTGAATCTTCGGGATTGGCAGGCGTCTATGGGTGTGCAGCCCTCGGCATCGGAGGCCGAGCCCGCACGGATGGAGGAGGAGGACGAAAACCTGGTGCAGCTCTCGCGGTCGGCACCCGCGCCCGAACCCCTGAACGAGCCCACCGAGTCGCGCAAGCGGCCCATGGAAGTGATTGAAAAAGTGCCGGTTCCATCTTCGGGATCGGCTCTGCTCTCCGGCCCTGATCCGGAGTCGGAAGAGGTGGCGCCGCCGCCACCTGCCGCCCCGGACATGGGTGCGCTGACCAAGCTGTTGGCGGCGCTGGTCGCGCTGATGGGTCTGGCTTTTTTTGCTCTGGTAGTGCTGATCTGGTTCCTCCAAGGCTGAGATGTTGCTCGGCCTGCTGCTGGTGCTGTTCGGCTGCGGTTCCCCTCCACTCTCTCCTCAGGAGCTCGGTGTGGAGGCGGCGGAAGCCTTGGGCGAGGCCTCCCTGGAAAGCCTTCGGGACGAGGAGCAGCGCCTGCTCCAGCGTCGCGAGAGCGCCCCCGATCCCGTTGCCGTGGACGCCGCCCTTGCGACGATACGGCTGGCCATCCTGGACTTCGAGGTGGCGCCCGACCGTCGTAAGCAGGTGGAGCTCTGGGTGGCCTCCCTGCCGCCCGAAGACCCGGCTTCCCGCCTGGTCCGCGCCGAGCTGGCGCTGCGCGACGGGGACCTGGGACAGGCCCGCCGTATCCTGGGCCCGGCTCCTCCGGCTACCGACGAAGAGCGCTTGATCTACGCCCGTATTGCCCTGTCTGGGGGCGAGCCCGGTGCCGCCTTGTCCTGGATGAATGGCATCCAGGAGCTGGCCGCTCTGCGGGTGCGCCTGCTGCGGGTACGGATCTTGCACGCTGCCGGGCGCCAGGAGGAGAGCGCGCAGGAGCTACGCTCAATTCTGCTGGATCATCCCGATCATCTGCTGGCTCAGGTGCTGCGGGTGGAGCTGGGTACGCCCGACGTGCAGGTGCAGCTCGCCGATCTGGTGCAGGTGCGCTATCGACTGCCCGGCCGTCTGCGAGCGCGGGTCCTGGGTGTGCAGGCCCGGGCACTTTTGGGGCGTGGCGATGTAGCAAAAGCGCTCTCGATTGCGGAACTTTCGCGGGCTACCGACGGCACAGATCCCGATGCACTACTGGTGTTGGCGGCGGTCCACGCGCGGAAGGGCGAGCTGCGCGAAGGGCTGGCGGATCTGGGGCCGGCCTCTCCGGCGGCGGCCGATGTCCTGGTGGCGCGGCTCTTGTTGCTGCTGGATCTGGATCGGGTGGAGCAGGCGGATGTGCTCCTGAAGGAGCAGGAGCGTCTCCAAGCCCAGGCAGCGCTGCTCCCCGGCCTCCGCTACCTCGTCCAGGCGGAGGGGCGCGGCGAGCGTCCCCAGGAGCCTACACCGCCGCCCCTGCGTCCGGCGCTGATCTGGGCCGCCGCCTTGGCTTCGGCGTTGGCATTGGAGCCAGAGGCCGTGGACCGCCTCACCGATGCGATGAGCGCCGCCGCCTCCTCCTCCAACCCCTTCGAAAATGAGCTGGTTGCACGTATCCAAATGCGACGCGCCATCCTGGGTGGGCCAGAAAAAGGCTTGATCGATGCCCGTGAAGCGGTGATCCGCTGGCCAGAGGATCCGGCGATGCATCTGTTGTTGGGCAGCTTCTACGAGGCAAGCCCCAAGGCGACCAGCCGGGCGCTGGCCGCCGCCCACTACAACCGGGCCTGTACCCTCTCGCCCGAGTATGCGCGCGCCTGGTATGAAAGAGGTAGGTTCTACCAGGATGCTCCCGACGGACGAACGCGGGATGCCTGGACACGCTACCTGGCCCTGGATCCCAGCGGCCCGCGTGCAAAACGGGCCGCTGAGTTCCTCTCTTCTACTGCACCGTAATGTTGATCGGAGCGCTCAGCGTCTGCGGGTTCAGATCGGAGTGATCGTTGTTGGTCAGCTCCACCTGAAGGGTGTGGCTGCCGGGCAACAGGTTGCTCATCATGATGCTGGTGTCGTAGGAAAGCCCGTAGTAGATGCCATCCAGGTACAGGTGATAGTGCCCTTCCCCTGGCATATTTACCGTGTTGAAGGTGGGGTCCACCATCGTAAAGTTGCTTACGGAAATGTTGGTATAGAAGGTGCTGGTCACCACCTCGTTGTTGGCGGGAGAGCTGATGCGCACGTCGGTCGCGTTTGCCGCCACGGTCACATAGCGGTAGTCTACAACCCCAAGCTCGCTGTGATCATTGTTCGCCAGGACCACCTTGATCGTGTGGTCACCGGGGGCCAGGTTGTAGATCCAGTCGCTGGTCAGCGAGGTGTAGTTGTAGTAGCTGCCGTCCACGTAGATGTGGATGTGGCCATGTCCACTTTCGTTGGTTCCACCTACATGATCGGGCTCCAGCGTGAAGTTGCTGACCGTGGTGTTGACCGGCACGGTCGCCGAGCCATAATCGCCGCCGTAGTCGCTCAGAGCGAGCTGGGGACCGTCGGCAGGCACGGTGATGTCAATGCTGGAACAGGTCAGGTTATCCGCCCCACAGGTGCCACCGTTCTGGATCGGCAGGTGATCGTTGGCCACCAGCCGCACGGTGATGTTGTGGGCGCCGGCCGATAGCCGGGTGGCGTAGGCGGTGGTGGGGTCGTTGCTCAGGTCGAAGTAGACGCCGTCCACTTCCACATGGTAGTGCCCGTGCCCGGTTGCGTTGGGGCTGCCGATAGGATCCAGGGTGAAGTCCCCGATCTGCACCTGCATCTCCACCGAAGATCCGGGCACCGGCGAGCCGGTCTGCGGAGCGAGGATCTGGATGGAGGGGCTGATCATCTCAATGGTCAGGCTGTCGGAGATCCCCAGCTCAGAGTGGTCGTTGTTGGCGAGACGTACTTCGATGTTGTGGGGACCGCTGGACAGGCCCAACAGCGAATAGTCCAGATCGGCGGTTGCATCTATGTAGTTGCTGTCCACGTAGATGTGGGCATGGCCCACACCTTCTACCGCTGCGCCGCCGATGGCGGCGGGGTCCATCACAAAATTCTCCACGGTGTAGGTGAGGTCCACCTGACCGCCGGTGAGCTGGGCGCCGTTGGTGGGGCTGGTGATCGACACCACCGGGTCCGCATCGGCGTCGGTATCGGTGTCCGTGTCGGTATCGGTATCCGTATCGGTATCGGATTCGGGAATGCTCTCCTTAACTTCTTCAGGGGGGCAGCCGGTGAGGAGGAAGAGCGAGGGGAGGAAGGGAAGCAGTCGGTACATCGTCAGGTCTCCTGGTGCCACTACGCGTGGCAATGCGAAAAGGATCATCTCTTCCCGGCAAGCCTGCCAGATTCCAGACGGATCGCCAGCATTGCAGGGGCCGAAGCTGGACATCTGTAAGGTAGCGTACCAAAGTGGCGCCTCCGGTCTTGGCCCAAAGAGGTCGGGCAAGCGGCCTTATGAAGATATCAGGCAAAAAGCGGAGCAAGGACAGTCGATTTTTTGAAGGATTTCTGCGCCACCCGAGGGAGTCCTCCCTCCCGGAATTTGCAAAGAGCTATCTTTTGAGGCCTGCCGATCCTTTTCTGGTCAAAATCCGTATCCTGGCCGCGGTGCTTTCCGCGCCGATGGAGGTCACTGGATGAGAACCTTGCTTCTCCTGAGCAGCCTGGCCGTATTGGCAGGTTGTCCTCCACCCAACGATACCGGCAAAGATACGGGACCTGCTCCCTCCGATCTGGATGCCGACGGTTTTTCGGCGGGTGAAGACTGTAATGACAACGACGCCAACGTAAATCCGGCAGCCGCCGAGATCTGCGATGGTCAGGACAACAACTGCGACGAATTGGCGGACGACGCCGATCCTACCGTCACCGGCGGTACCAGCTTCTACGCCGCTGCCGACGGCGACGGCGCCGGTGCGGGCACGGGAATCACCGCCTGCGCTGCACCGACCGGCCACGTCACCAACGACGAAGACTGCAACGATGCCGACGCGGCGATCAACCCTGACGCCTCTGAAGTCTGCGACAGTGTGGATAACGACTGCGACGGCCTGATCGACGATGCCGACCCCAACCGCACCGGCGGCGCCACCTTCTACGCCGACCGCGACAGCGATGGCTACGGCGACCAGACCAGCCCGATTGTGGCCTGCACCGCGCCCAACGGCTATGTCAACGAGCCAGTGGATTGCGACGACAGCTCTGCAGAAGCCCGCCCTGGCGGCACCGAAGTCTGCGACGGTCTGGACAACGACTGCGATGGCAACACCGACGATGCCGATGCCGACGTCACCGGTCAGAGCAGCTTCTACGCCGACAATGACCTGGATGGCCACGGCACGGTCGCTGCCACCATCGAGGCATGCCGCGCACCGGCGGGCTACGCCTCTTCCAGCGATGACTGCGACGATAGCAACAGCGCCTTGTACCCTGGCAATGCTGAGATCTGCGACAGCCAGGACAACAACTGCGATGCCCTCGTCGATGACGACGATCCCAACCTCCAGAACGCGACCACCTGGTACCAGGACAACGACGGCGACGGCTTTGGCAACGCCAGCACCGGCCTGGTCGCCTGTGCGGCCATCGGCGTGGCCGATGGCAACGACTGCGACGACAGCGATCCCTTCGTCAACCCCGATGCCATCGAAGTCTGTGACAGCGGCAACGTGGACGAAGACTGCAACGGCGTCGCCGACGACGATGACGTGGGCGTGGTGGGCGCCAGCAGCTGGTACACCGACGCCGATGGCGATGGCTACGGAACTGGCAATGCGACGGTTTCTTGCGAGGCGCTTCCCGGCGAAGCCCCCGCCGATGGCGACTGTGACGACGCAGATGCCAGCTTGAACCCTGGTGTAGATGAAATCTGCGACACAGTAGATAATGACTGCGACGGGCTTATCGACGACAACGACACCGCTGTGGTGGGCGGCACCTGGTACATCGACCGCGACGGAGATGGCTCCGGCGACCCCGACACCATGCTCACCTCCTGCAGCCAGCCCAGCGGCTATGTGGCCAATGCCGACGATCCCCTGGAAAATGCAGCATTTTCCCCGATCTCTGCTACCGCAGACCTGAGCGAAGCCATCGACGTGGCCGCCAATGCCACCTCCCTCTATGCCGTGGGCTTCAACACCGCGGGCGAAGCGGCCGTGGTGGGGGTGGACCTGAGCACCGGCGCCATCACCGAGATCTACAGCGGAGATCCTCTGGTACAGCCCACCGGTCTGGCGCTGTCTCCCGACGGAACCACCCTCTATGTGGCCGATGCTGCTGCTGAAACCAGCTCGGCGGATCACATCGGAGAGGTCTTTGCGGTGGATGTAAGCAGCGGAAGCTGCGTGGAGCTGGGAGCGGGCGGCGTGGTGGACATGCCCGGCGATGTCGCCGTCTCTCCCGACGGACTTACACTGTATATCAGTGGAAGGGACGACGTAACGAGCAACGAGCTGAATGGCTACCCGGCCATTTTCTCCATGGATGCCAACGGGGGTACACCCGTGGCCGAGCACGTCGGCAGCCCCCTGTCGGAGCCACTGGCGCTGGCGGTGAGTCCGGACGGTACCAGGGTATATGTGGTGGACGCGCGGGCGGGTGCCCAGAAATCGGCCTTGTTGGCGCTTTCCAGCAACTTCTCCACCTACAGCACCCTGGCCACCGGCTTCAAGGTGTCCTTCCCCGGCGGACTGGCAGTCAGCGAGGATGGAAGCTGGCTTTTCTACAGCCATATCCAGTCTTCCGGCGTCACCGGGCTCAAGAGCGACGGAAGCCTGACGGAGGAGCTGCCCACCAGTGGGCTCAAACTTCCGACTGGTGTCGCTTCCAGCGCCTTAAACCTGTATTTCTCTGATGTCTCCGACAGCGCCGCTGCCGACATCTACACCCTCTCTTACTGAATCGAGGCACCCATGCTTAGCGTTCTTCTTCTCGCGGCAAGCCCGAATGTCCTGGCCTCCTCTCACCGGGAAGCCCCCGCAATTTCGCGGGATCCTTCGGCGGACATCACCGACTTCTATATGTTCCGCAACCCCAACGACACCTCGAAGGTGGTGTTCATCATGAACGTCCTGCCGCTGCAGGCGCCCTACAGCGGTCCCAACTTCCACAACTTCGACGACGATGTGCTCTACCAGATCCACATCGACAACGAAGGGGACGGCCAGGAGGACATCACCTTTCAGTTCCAGACCAACACGACGTACAATATTCCTGACACCTTCCTCTACAATGACGGCGTGGCCTTTGGCGTCGGCAATGGCGGGGTGCAGGGCGTGGATGGCATCGAAGACATCAACATCGCCCAGACCTACACGCTGACCCGGGTGGACGGCTCCACCTCCACGGTGATCGGGCAGGGCGATGTGGCTCCGGCGAATGTGGGCCCGCGCTCGATGATCGTGGGTGGCTACGATCCCACTGATGCGGCGGGCGGAATCATCACCACCACACACACCTACAATACGACGGTAGGCGGCGCGGACTACAGCTACTTTGCCGGTCCCCGGCAGGAGGAGTTCTATGTGGACCTGGCGCACACCTTCGATCTTCTGGGTGTGGGTGTAACGGCCAATACCAACTCGCTCTATGGCTTCAACGTCCACTCCATCGCCATTGAAGTGGATGCGGACAGCCTGACCCGCGATGGGTTGGCACCCAGTAGTGGACGTCAGAACGACGTGATCGCCGCATGGTCCACCACCTCCCGCCGGGCGCTGACGGTTCGGCGTGCCGACGCCAGCCACAAGGATCGTGGCGAGTGGGTGCAGGTGTCGCGTCTGGGTATGCCGCTGGTGAACGAAGCCGTGTTGCCCATCAGCGAAAAAGACATCTTCAACGCGAGTCATCCCAGCGACGACCTCCAGTTTTTGAGCTGGGTTGCGGAGCCCCTGCTGCCCATCTACATGAACGCCGTGCTGGGTACGCCCGACGCCAACCAGCTCGAAGTAGAGGCCGACGCAGCCCTCGACCTGACCGCCATCGGTCTGGAAACGGCGGTGACGGGCCGGGAAGATCTGGTGGTGGCCTTCCTCACCGGCTATTCGGGCTTCTGCACCATGCCGGGCGGCTACAGCTTCGGCGGGCCGATCTCCGGAGAGAACAAGAACTTCTCGGCCTTCGAGGCCCTGCGCATCAACCTGAATGGCTGCACCAGCTGGACGGCCAACGGCCTTGGCGAGTTCCCCAACGGGCGCTTCATCACCGACGACGTGGTGGATGTGGAGCTGACCGCATTGGCCGGCTTCCTCGTGGGTTCTTACAGCTCGCTGGTGTCGGATGGGGTGAGCAATACCGGCCTGACCGTGCTGGATGACTTCCCCTTTATGGGGGATCCTTGGCCGGGGGCGACGTACTGAGCGGGCATCCCTTTGCGGGGTGAGATCCGTCGGTGGGTCTCTCCCAGCAGGCAATAAAAAAGACCCCTACTTTCGGAGGGGTCTTTTTTGTTTACGCCGCTATTCGAATGTCAGCCCCCCGCTCCAGCGGCAACGGCGGCGGCTGCCGCTGGGGGCGGAGCCGGGTGGGCCGGAGGGTCGGCCACCGCTCGACCGGTGCCAAAGGCAGCAGGTCGCGGTGGCTGACGTCGAAAAGACAAGGAAGTTCGTTGAGCATGATGACTCCAGAGGACGATGCCTCGGTTGGGGGAAGGGGAGGGGGGGCCGTGGTACCGGTCGCGCCGTTTCCGTGCACAACCGCGTAGAAGACGACCCCCAACCAGGTTGATATGGGGGGTGATAGCCAAAAAGCAGAAGCCCCGGCACGTGGGCCGGGGCTTCGGAGAGATCCAGGGGGATCGGTCTCAGAAGTGCCACGGCCGGGCATCGCCGCCCACGGGGCGGTCGCTTGTTACGGTGGTGCGATGGCAGGCGAGAAAGGGCATCAACAGGCCGGGAAGGAAGGTTTTGTCTACCCTCTGACTGTAGCGCAGCCTCGCGCGGCGATCAAGGGCTTTTGAGAAAATAATTTTCGGGATTCATAAGGTTGAAGGAGTAGAAAAAAGCCAAGGCAGGCCCCGGACAGGGCGGCAGAGCGGGAGCGGTGGGGAGCCGTGGGGCCACGACCTTCGCGGGGAAGGGAGGCCACCGGCCGCAAGAAAGGGACGGAGGGAGAGGAGGAGGAAGCAGCGATCCGGCCGGTCCGCGCGGGAGAGACGCCAAGGCCCTTGGCCTCCTCCTCCCCCAGCAGCCCTTGGCCACCTTGAACCAGTCCATGGCGAAACGACGCCAGACCGTGAATTTTTCGTCCTCAGGAGCGTATCCGAGGCCCCCACAAGATGTCAAGTTGTATCTCAGCCCCGGCGTTCGTCGCGTCTCCGCAAGGCTTCCAACAGCAAAAACTCGCTGTTCCCTTGCAGGTTTGTGCGGTTGAGATCGCCAAAATGTACGGAGAAGCGCCCGTCGTCCAGGTCCACCATGGTGTAGAGGGCTTCCACCCCCTGCCAGGCTGCACCCAGCTCGGCCGCCACAATCCGCCCGTTCCGCACCTGTACCATCCCATCTTCCGCGCTGCTGGTGATGTGAATCCAGGCCGTTCTCCCGCCCATCATCAGCATCTGCAGCAGCTCCACCAGCGGCAGAAAGCGCAACTGGCCGCGCATCGCCGACTCCGCCGTATGGCTGCGTCGATCCAGCACCCGCCGCAGCTTGATCAGCAGTCCATCGAGTGAAAATGGACGTAGTAAGACATCTTCTGCCCCAAGCTCCAGGCCACGCGCCACGTCGGCGGGGCTGCCGCTCTCCGACAGGAGAAAAACGGGGATATCTCCAAGCTGCGCATCCCGCCGAAGCTCCAAAAGGAGCGTCGTCCCATCCTTTTTGGGCAGACGCATATTCGCGATCACTGCCGCCACCGGCAGGCGGCGTGCAGCGGCGATCGCCTGCTCGCCATCGCCTACGGTAAGAACCTGGAAGCCCACGCTGGTTAAACGCGCCTCTAATGCGGCGATCAGCGTACTGTCGCGCTCGGCCACCAAAATGGTTTCTGGAGGGCTGGAGGGTGGCGGAAGGGTCCGGGTCGCTAGTACTTCGCCGAGGATCCGCAGCGTCGGGCCATCGTGGCGAGTAGCCTCCAGTCCAAAGGCCGCCAGAGTGTCCTCCCCGTCACGCAGCCCCAGACGTGCCGCCGCACGTGCGGTGTACAGGATCTCCACCTCAAAAATCCGCGTTGGACCATCCACCCCAGAGATACGCCGCTCCAGCGCCACCAGGATCGGCTCCAGATCGTAGGGGGGCTCCAGCTCCCGGATGGCGTCGCGTACCAACACAAAACGTCCGCCATCCGTGGTGGGATCCTCCAGGCCCAAAAGAAGAGCAGCCAACACGACTGCGTCCTGTTGCTCCAGGGTCAGCTCCAGGCGTCGGGCCATGTCCCGCGCCAGCTGATACAGGCGCCGCAGACGTTGTCGCCCCTCGGGATCACGGCGTTCCAGGGCTATAAAGCTGCGTTCAATCGTGCGGTGGAGCACATCACGGCTGCGGTCATAGGGGATAGCCGGCTGCGCGTCCGGCCCCCAACTGGAGACCTCTCCTACCAAGAGCTGGGGATGAAGTCTCTTCCATTGCGGAAGATGTGCCTCTACCAACATCCGAACTTCAGGACGGTGCAAGAGCCGCTCCACCCGCCCCGCGTGCAGCAGCGCCAGCACCTCCTCCGAGCTGCGGGCCACGGCCACCCGCGTCGGGTCCACCAGACCACACAGGCGGTCGGCCAGCTGAGGAATGGGCTCCCAGGCCACCGTCAGCGAGCGCAGCGCCGTGTGGACCCCGGAGTCCTCCCCGTCGGGGAGCAGCCGTTGAATCAGCGCATCCAGCGCCGTCCGCGGTGCAACAAAAAGTCGGAGGCGCTCAGCACCAGCGGCCTCTTGGGCCAGCCGCAGGGCATCTCCATCGGTGGGATCGGCAGTAAGCAGCGAAAGAACCCCTTTTTCTGCATCCAGGAAGGTGGGCAGCAGAAGGCGGCTGCGCATCAGCTCGGCGGGCAGCAGCGACAGGATCTCCGGGGAGACGTTCAGCTTCCCAAGCCGATCCAAGGGCACCATGTTGAGTCGGTACCGGGTGGCCAGGGCACGGGCCAGAGCCTCCTCCGTCAGCAGCCCTTGAAGCAAAAGACGTTCGATAAAGATGCCTTCTTCCTCATCAGTCATTTCAGCGCGCGCGCCCGTCAGCTGCTCTTGGGTGAGTATGCCAAGGGTGACAAAAATTTCGCTCAGTCCGGTAGCTTCCACCGCCCCTCCTTATCGGATCCTGGGGGTCCCCTCCAGAGCGGATTGGGTTATCCCTAGCAGATGGCCGCACCGACCTCTGACCGCTCTGTCGCCCTGCTTCGCACCGCGCTGGGTGCGCTGGTGCGAGAACGTCGCAGCGCAAAGCTCCTTGAGGGGATGAATACCGAGAAAGTAAGCCAGGTAGAGAATCGATTCAAGAATCAGTATCAGGATTCTATCCGCGCCGCGTTGGAGCAGCATTCCCGCCTGCAGCTGGATGTCATGCCCGATGCCATCTACCATACCGATCATCCGGTGATGGAGGCTACCGAACGAAAGGGAGATCTGGTGGAGGTGCTCTACTCGGAGGGCGTCCGCGCCGTGACCATTGAGGCCGGGGTGACTGTGGTGGAGCTGGACCAGCTCGCAGAAATCCTGGTTACTCCCTGGCATGAACGGAAGAACGACGAATCCGATTTGGCGACGGCGGTCTGGGAATCGGACTTTTCGCATGTGCGGATGGAGCTGGTGGAGCGTCTGGTGGACGAGCAGACCGACGGCGACAGTCCCGCCGTGCGTCGTGTGGAAGAGATGATCGAGTCTCTGGAAGCGGAGGCTGAAGCTTCAGAAGAGTCTGGCTTGATGCGCCAGGACGAAGTGGAGGTGCTGCTGCGCCTGCGCGAGGATGTGGGGGAACGCAGCCGTTCTGCTGATCTGAAGCTGGGTTTTGAGCTGGTGCCCCGTATCCAACAGGATCTGGAGCAGCTTCGGCAGGGGCAGGATCTGGGGGGGCCCGAGCTGCCGGCGGTGCTGGGTTTATGTATGCACACCATCGAGAACCCGGAGCGGGTGGAGCTGCTGGGTCGGGCGATGATCGATTTTTTGGTGCGCCAGATTGTAGCCGGGAATACCAACACGGCGGGCATACACCGCCTTCTGGAGCTCCTGGATCCCGAGTGTACGCCGCAGCTCCACTGGCGTTCCTCGGTGGTGGCGTCCTTGGCCGAATTCGTCGATCCAGAGGTGATCGAACACTTGCGCCTTGCGGTGCCGAGGGAGGAGAACCCGGAGTGGCGAGCGATTCTTTTCTCCCTGGGTACCGTGGTGACGGTGGAGGATCTGCTGCGCCGGGTGGTGATGGTGTTGCCGGTCTGGGCGATCCGCGTGGTGGCCGATGCGGTGGTGTTGAGGGAGCAAGGGGACGAGGTGGATCTGTTCGACTCCGTACGTAGTCGCGTGCTGTCGGAGGATCCGGGGCGGGTGCGCCTGGGGCTGGGGATGGCGGCCCGGGTGGACGATGCACGTCTGGGCGAACCCATCCTGGCGATGACCGCCAATGAGGACGCGGAGATCCGCGAGGCTGCCCTCTATGCCTTGCGACGTTTCCCCTCCCAACGGCTGCGCACGCGGGTGCAGGAGCTTTTTGTAGACCCCGCCGAGGGGGTGCGCCTCGAAGTGTTGCGCCATGTGATCGCGGCCCGCGACACCCAACAGGCCCGCCGTATCGAGGCACGTCTGACTGCTGCCGAGATAGAAAAGGCTTCTGAGGCGGAAATCCGAGCGCTGTGTATCTGTTTGGGGCGGACCCTCAAGGGAGAGGCGGACGCGGTGCTGATGGCCCTGGCCTTGGGCCAGAAGCGCTCCTCCAACCCCTACACGCAGCGGATGGCTCTCCAAGGACTTAGAGCTTCGGGCTCCAAAAATGCCCGGTCGGCTCTGCAGCGGGTGGTGGGGGAGGTACCCCGCCACGCCACCGAGGCCGAGAGTATTCTGCGGGAGATGGGCGCATGAGTTTCGCGGATGTTTCCCGGCACAAGCGGGATCCGGCCACTGAGTCGCTGATCCGACGCTTCTGCGCCGTCAGCCACGCCACCCGCATCCACGCGGTGGCGAATCGTGCAGTTTCGCGGCTTTTGGACTGGTTGATCCAGGATATGAACACCCTTGTGGCCACCCGAGGCGACTGCCGGATCGAGCTGGACGGGGGCTTTCCCTTTGTGAATGGGATGCCGGTGCGTGCCTCTCGCGAGCAGCGTGCCCAGCTCTCCGAGTTTTCCGATCTGTTGCGCGCACGTATGGCGGGCGGCCTGCGTCTGAAAGGGCCTGCAAGTCGCATGAACCTTTCTGCTTTTTTTACGGGCGTGCGCGAGGCGGCTTCGGACCGCGCTGTCTTCCAGGCCTGGCTGGAAGGCCACGGTGCCCAGGCCTTGGAAGTCCTGCCGCCCCGCAAGCTGATGTCGGGCTCGGTGACCGGCTCCGGCTCTTCGGTGCGGGTGGCGGCCTCCGATGCACTTCGCGGCTATGTGCGCGCTGCAAACGCTGTTCAACATGCGACGAAAAACAAAAATATTGAGAAAATGCCCGCGCAGCTCTTCAAGGCTGTGCAGGACCTCGCCGAGCTGGCGATCGACGAGCCCGACCACCACCTCGCACTGACCTCGGTGCGGGAGGATGTGGCGGGGGAGTCGCGCCATGCCATCCAGGTCTGCATCCTCTCCCTGGCCTTGGGGCAGCGCCTGGGCTTGGAGAAGCCGCTCCTGGTGGAGCTGGGTTTTGCGGCCATGTTGGTGGGGGCACTTTGTTCGGATGCGCCAGAGGCGCAGCGCTTGGAGGTGGCGGCCCGCCTTGTGACCGGCCATCGGTTGACGCCGGTGCGCGCGCGTCGCCTGATGGTGGTGTACGAACATGCGTTGGAGCGGCCGCACGGCCTGCACCTCTACTCGCGAATCGTCGCAATTGCCGTTATGTATGACAAGCTGACGACCAGGACCGAGCACCATAGTCCACTGCTCCCAGACGAAGCGCTTGCACAGATGGCGGGATCGCCCCGTTTTGACGCCGAGCTGTTGGCCGTTTTCAACCGGGTGATTGGCCGCTATCCGCTGGGGTCGGCTGTGCGCCTGTCTTCGGGAGAGCTGGCGGTGATCCTGCACAGTGCCTCCGATCCCTCTCGGGCCGATCGGCCGGTGGTCCGTATCGTTCGTGATCCGGCGGGGCGGCCGCTGGGACGGGTGGTGGACCTGGCCTCTGATCCCCGCCAGATCCTGGGTCTGGTGGATCCCGAGCTGGCCGGTCTGGATGAACCTTTCGCCTTTTTCCGCTGATTCGGAGCATCTTTGCCTCCTGTTGTCGTGCTGCTGAGCGATTTTGGCCTGACCGATCCCTACGTGGGGGTGATGAAGGGGGTGATGCTCCACCTTCTTCCTACCTTAACCTTGGTGGATCTCAGCCACGGGGTGCCGCCCCAGGACGTGCGCACTGGCGCCCTCTTTCTGGAGTCGGCCTGGCGCTATTTTCCGGAGGGTACGGTATTTTTATGTGTGGTGGATCCCGGCGTGGGAGGGCCGCGTCGCCCGGTGATCCTGCGTAGCGCGGGTCGTCTTTTTGTGGGACCGGACAACGGACTTTTGAGCCTGCTTCCCGACGGGGAGTGGTGGGAGATCGCCGTTAAAGAGCCTCTTGCTTCGCGCACTTTTCATGGGCGTGATCTTTTTGCGCCGGTGGCTGCGAAGCTGGCCGCCGGGCAGGAGCCAGGCCGCCTGGGCCACCCGGTGTCGGATCCCCAGCGGCTCTCTCTGCCAGAGGCCAAGGATGGCGAAGGAGAGATCCTGTACTTTGATGGCTATGGAAATGCGATCACCTCGCTTCGGGGTATCGACGTGGGCGAGGTAGAGGTGGCCGACCGCTCCCTGCCGGTTTTTGTGAGCTATGGTGCGGTCGCGCCGGGGGAGGCCCTGGCGCTCACCGGCTCTACCGGTAGGCTGGAATTGGCCGTTCGTAACGGGTCGGCGCAGGCGGAGCTGGCGCTGGAGATGGGGATGTTGGTACGGGTGCACCCATGGAAGTAGTTTTGGAGCAACGTCTGGAAAACCTGCGAGCTGTCCTGCGGGAGATGGGTCAGGTATTGGTGGCTTTCTCGGGTGGTGTGGACTCGGCGCTGGTGCTGAAGGTGGCCGTGCAGGAGCTGGGGGAGGGAGCGGTAGGTCTGACGGCTACGTCGCCGACCCTTCCCGCAGAAGAGGCCGATGAAGCCGCCATTTTTGCAGCCTCTATCGGAGCGCGGCACGTGATCGTGGACTCCGCAGAGCTGGAGCGGGAAGGTTATGCCCGCAACGGCGGGGATCGCTGCTATTTTTGTAAAACCGAGCTGTTTCAACTGTGTACGGACCGGGCAAAAAGCCTGGGGTTGCGTTGGGTAGCAGATGGCACCATCGTCGATGATCTGGGCGGCCACCGCCCCGGTCTGAAGGCGGCGGCCGAGCAGGCCGTGCGGCATCCACTGGTCGAAGCCGGGTTGACCAAGGTGGAGGTACGTGCCGCGGCACTGGCCCTGGGCCTGCCACTATGGGACAAGCCCTCCTTTGCCTGTCTGGGTTCCCGTTTTGCGGTGGGAACACGCGTGACTCTGGAGAGAGTCACGAGGGTGGGGCGTATTGAAAGTCTTCTGCGGACGCTGGGCTTTCGGGGCTTCCGGGTACGCTACCACGAAGCAGGTACGACGGAGATTTTGCGCATCGAGCTGGCTTTGGAACAGTTGCCCTTGCTGGCCGGTGGGGATCTCCGGGAGGCGGTGGTGGGGGCCTGTAAGGCCGAGGGCTTCGCCTTTGTGACCCTGGATCTGGAGGGCTACCGCAGCGGAAGTACGAACGGCGTGCCTCGGTGAAGAAGCTGGCGATCGAGCTGGGGCTGTTGTGGCTGGGCACCCTGCTGGCCATCCGGGGGGTGGTGGTCCTGCACGATCTGGGCGTTCACGAGGTGGTCCTCGCCCTGGTCCCCTTTTTGTTTGTCTATGCGCCTGTCTATCTGTGCCGCTATCGGGGGGTGGATCCCGATGGCTATGGGCTGGCGCTGCCGGCCTTCTCGGATGGGCCTGCGTGGAAAGAAGCGGCGATCGAGGCAGGCAAAGTGATTGCCATCATCATCGTGCCCTGGCTTTTAGGCTACCACCTCTACCAGAGCCTGATCTTTGGCTACGCCCCTGATCTGCGGCTGCCCAAAGACGCCTGGCTCCTCATCCCCTACCACCTCTTTTTTGTGGCGGTTCCTGAAGAGTTTTTCTATCGCGGCTACCTTCAGGGGCGGCTGAACGAGCTCCTCCCCCGACCCTGGACACTTTTCGGGGTGGCGGTGGGCTGGAGCTTGCCCCTTACCGCGATCATCTTTGCCTTCGGTCATTCCATCGTGACCTTTCGCTGGTGGCACTTCGCGATCTTCTTCCCGGCGCTGCTCTTTGGCTGGCTGCGGGAAAAGACCGGCAGCACCCTGGCGGGCGCCTTCTTTCATGCCTGGTGCAACATCACCGTCGCCGTGTTGGATGCGATGTACGGCCTACGATAAGGCTATCAGCTCCCCAATAAAAGCCCGGCCAGCACCAGCTCCTCATCGGTACAACCCTCTCCCTTCAAAAAGGGTGCGGAGCCTTTGTACAGCTGATCGCCGCGCAGACGCCAAGCCACCTCCGAGGAATTGCCCTTGTAGACCATGCCATTGTTGATCCTCCAGGCCACCTCGCTGCTGTTTCCGGCGTAGAAACTTCCGCGGGTGATGCGAAAAAGTTGCGTCTGTCCAGCACCTTTGTAGACACGCTCCCCCTTCCGATTCGCCACCTGGGTCATACTTGCACCCTCATACAGGCGCTCGCCATCCCAGCGGCCCAGCACCACCGACGATCCAGCCTTGTACACCGTTCCCGGCATTCTTCCTCCTAGGTTGGGGCATCCAAAATTTCTTCCATCCGCTCGCCGCCACCCAGGGCCTGCAGCGCCTCGTCGTGATCGTCCGCGACACGGCCCACATAGAGGAGGGCATGGCGGAAGGTCGCGAGGTCCAGTCCTTTGGCCACCAGCGTATGGGTGAAGCAGAGCGTCTCATCTTCAAAAAGCTGAAAAGATCCCATCAGAACATGGGAGTTCAGGCGTAGAAGGCGCGTCAGCAGCTCCAGCTTGGGTCGGAAGCCCAACAACAGCACCGCCGCAAGGCGCACATAGTCCTGGCCCTCGTGCGTAAAAGTGGAGATCATCACCACCGCAGAGCCATAGCGGACCAGAAAAATCCCTTCCTCTGTGGGTTCTGGGTCGATGTCCATCTGCACCAGATAGTCGCTGATGCGGTCCACCAACGGTTCCATCCTGCCTCCCGCTCTCAACCTAAGCACGTCGGGCCGGTCGTCCTGCTCCCAGCAAAAAGTAGTGCTTTTCCAGGGCATCGAGGTGGGCAGAAAAGGAGGGGGGAGGCGGAGGAGGAGGCAGCGATCCGGCATCCCGGATGCAGGCCGCCAGCACTTCCAGGTTGCCGGGGGGGTAGAGACAGGACGGATCCAGCTCGGGAATCCCCCCGATGTCCGGCGCAATCACCGGGGTGCCCACCGCCTGCGCCTCGCGGATGACCAGCGGCGCATTCTCGGGCCAGATCGATCCCAGAACCAGGGCTTTTGCACCGCGAAGTAGCGGAAAAGGGTCGGCAACGGCAGCCTCCGGGCGCGGTTGGCCCGTCTCCAGCTGCCGCAGGTAGCCCAGATCTGAGCCCGGCGGACCGACGATACGTAAGGGGAGGGGAGAGCCGGATTTTTTCCATGCCTCCCGCACCAGGATCGGGTTCTTATGGGGGGCAAGTGTGCCCAGAAAGAGCAGGTAGTCTCGCGGAAGTTCAGGCAGGTTCGGGGCGTCCACCCCCTGGGGCAGCAGCTCCACAGGACCGAGACCCGCCGCCTCCGCCTTCTCCGCAAGATAGCGACTCGGAGACAATAACCGTGCACAACGCCCTGCGAATGTTTTCAGGGCCTCCTGGCGCCGGTCCACATGCCCCTGCGTCAGCACGGTTGGTCGCGAAGGCAAGCGTGCACGCAAGCGCACGGGCAAACGTTTCCACAGCCGATGCATCTGCCCCGTTGAGGCCAGAAAACTCAACCGACCTGCAAGTCCGATGAGTTGTTCCGCTGCCGCAGGCTCGCTGCCCCAGGCCCCCGCACAGGTCACACAGGCGGCCGAAGGCCCGGAACAGGGGCGTCCTTCCTTCAACAAAAGCCCCCCGGCCGGGCACCAGCCCCAGGCATCATGAAGGGTCCAGATCATCGGCACTGCACAACGGAAGCTGGTCGAAAGAAAGAGCAGGTGCTGCACATGGACCAGATCTGGTCTGAATTTTTCGATCTCCCGCTCGATAATTCGATCCATGATTGGGTCAGACTCTGCCGCTGCCAGCCCCCGGAAGGGCCGGTTCTGCACCACCCGCAAGAGCCCCGGCTCCCGGCGCTCGGCATAGAGGGCGGCGCCGGGCTCCCGGTGCGCCGCCACGGTGTGCACCTGCCACCCGCGCGCCTGCAGACCCGCCGCCACCCGCTGCGCGTAGACTTCGGTTCCTGCCCGTTGTTCGGGCGGGTAGCCGTGGACCAGCTGCAGCAGACGGGGCGGTGCCATCGGCTTGAGCTATCATGTCCAGGTGCCACCCTCCCTCCGGGTCCTGGTGGTGGATGACGAAGAAAACATCCGCCACATGCTGAAGCTGGTCCTGACCCGGGCCGGCTATCAGGTGTTGGGTGCCCCCAATGGTCGTGACGCGCTTCCGTTGGTTCGCGGAGCAGATGTGGTGCTTTGCGACATCCGTATGCCGGAAATGGATGGCTTGACCTTCCTAAGTCAGCTGCCTCCCGAAGCGCCTCCGGTGATCATGATGAGCGCCTACGGTGGCACCGAGGCGGCGCTGGAGGCCGTACGCCGGGGGGCCTACGACTATATTCCCAAGCCCCTGACCCCGGACGAGGTGGTGCTCACCCTGCGGAAGCTGGAGGAGCGCGAGAACC
Organism: uncultured Pseudomonadota bacterium; assembly: GCA_903891165.1. Classification (GTDB taxonomy): domain Bacteria; phylum Myxococcota_A; class UBA796; order UBA796; family SXON01; genus CAITDR01. The sequence continues at coordinate 5,195 of CAITDR010000124.1, read as the reverse complement.
TGGCCCGCGATCGGGGGCGTCTTGCGTTGGAGAACGCACGCCTCTCCGAACGTGTAGGCGAACCTGTAGAGGGATTTGTAGGCCGTGCACCTGCTATTCAGCCCGCCCTGCGGATGCTGGAGCGCGTGGCACCCTACGACACCACGGTGCTGATCACCGGCGAGAGTGGCACCGGCAAGGAGCTGTGTGCCCGTGCCCTGCATCGGCTCTCACCTCGGCGGGAGCGCGCCTTTGTGGCGGTGAATTGTGCGGCTATCCCCGAAAATCTCCTGGAGAGTGAGCTGTTCGGCTACATGCGGGGGGCCTTTACCGGCGCAGTTGGCAATAAACCGGGTCTTTTTGAGGATGCCCACGGGGGCACCCTCTTTCTGGACGAGATCGGGGAGCTGCCGTTGGGGCTGCAGGCCAAGCTCCTTCGGGTTTTAGAGGACGGCAAGGTGCGTCGTCTGGGCGCGCGTGCCGATGTGGAGCTGGATGTACGAATCGTGGCCGCCACCGCCCGCTCTTTGATGCCGCCGGCCTTCCGCGAAGATCTCTACTACCGCCTTGCGGTAGTGCACCTGCACCTGCCGCCGCTGCGGGAGCGCCCCGAAGATGTACCGCTCCTGGTCGAGCACCTGATTGGCAGCCTCTGCCAGCGCCTGCGTCTGCTCCGGCCCACCGTCGAACCCGAGGCGATGAGAACACTTCTGCTGTGCCGATGGCCCGGAAATGTCCGTCAGCTCGAAAATACTTTAGAACGTGCAATTTTGCTTTGCGACCGGAACCACATCACGGTGGAGGACCTGCCCGTGAACATTCGCGAGCAGCCTCCCGCCACGCCCACGGTGGAGGGGGACCTGCTCTCGATCCCACAGCGTACCGCGGCACTGGAGCGCGATCTGATTCAGCGGGCCATGCAGCGTACCTCTGGAAACAAGGCGGCAGCGGCGCGTATCCTGGAGCTGTCCTACAAAGCACTTTTGTATAAGATCCGTGAGTACGGCCTGGAGGTTGGATGATCTTCTGGCTTGTGGCCTGCGGCGTCGGTGCGGACATCCGCGCTGGAAAAGAGGCGTTAGAGGAAGGGGATCTGGTGGCCGCCGAGGCATCCTGGCGAGCAGCCCTCCAAAAAGAGCCCGGCAACGCCGAGGCCCTGTACGGTCTGGGCTGGACCTGGCACCTCGCCGGGCAGATCGAGCCGGCACGTTCCTCTTTTGATCAGTGTCTACGCCAACATCCCGACTATGCTGCATGCTACCGGGGCCTGGGCAGTGTGGCCATGGCGGAGGGCAACCCGGCGATGGCCCGCAAGAGGTTTGAAGAGGCACTTGCCCTTGCGCCGGACGACGCCGCTACCCAGCAGAGTCTCGGAATTTTAGAGCTTTCTACAGGACAACCGGCGGAAGCTTTGGTCCGTTTTGATCAGCTGCTGTTGGTGCAACCCGACCGATCGGTACTGCTGCAGGGCCGTGCCGAGGCGCTGCTGGCGCTGGAACGGGCGCCGGAGGCGGTAGACGCGGCTACGTTGGCCCTACAGAAAGCACAAGATAAACGGGGAAAATTGCTCGCGCTGCTTAGCCGGGCACGGGCGCTTACAGCGGTGACGGCGGATCGTGTGGATCGAGAGCGCTGCGCCGAGACCGCGCCACCCATCTACGAGGTTTTGGAGGAAGCCAGTCGGAACCTGGATGAGGCGGAAGCGATGGGGGTGCTGCCCGGCGAGGTGCAGCAGGCCCGGCGCTTGATCCAGCGACGCCGGGGGGCGGTAGACGATCTTTGCCCGGTGAACCAGGGAAGGAAGTCCCCAGGTGGGTAGTTTTTTCCCACCCCATTGGCGGAGGGGCATCGGTAGCGTTGCCGATAGCACGCTTGGAAGCCGTGCTGCCCCCTCTACCTCCACTCTTGAGCTTCCTGGCCCCATTCTTGCATGCCAAAGGAGTGGCAAGGCAGGCTTTACCTTTCCAGAGCTGGCGATCGTGATCGCGATTCTCGCGATTCTGTCCTCCATCGGCTGGTATGCAGTTCAGACCTCTCTCGCCCAGTACCGTCTCTTGAAGATTTCCCGCCTTCTCCATGCCGATCTCCAGCAGCTACGCTCGCTGGCGATCTACAGCAACCGGCAGACTCGCCTTGTGCTGGTCTCTGCCGACGCGGCATTGGATCCGACGGAGCCTCAAGGCGGTGAATGGCTGCTTCAGATCGGAAACCGCTCGGGGCTGAGCTCCGAGTGGGACACCCTGCCCCCCAACGAGAACGGGGTAGTGGACGACGGTCTGGGAGAACGCAGCCTCTATCCTGGAGGATCGATGGAGAGTCCCTGGATCAGCCTCGCCGACGGTCCCAGCCTCGTGGGGCCGGGGCTGAACTGCGCCAAGGCCATCGTCTTCTCCCCGCGAGGCTGGATCGAAAATCCACCGGCGGACTTCAGCTCTGGCTACATCACCTTGACCCTGATCAACAAACGTGCTTCCTTCGATGGAGGCATGGGGAGAGCGGACTTGCGCATCAGCCGCACCGGGATGATCCGGATCGAGACCGGAAAACGAACCTTGCTCCCTGGAAATCCAGTGGGCGCCGCGGAGGCGACCGCGCCATGAACCGCTCCCTCTTCCATCGTCGGACGGCTTCTACCCGCGGGTTCACCCTGGTCGAAGTTATGGTGGCCTCGGCGCTCCTCGGTGCGTCGCTGATCGTGATGTTTGGATTCCACGCTCAGGCCGTTCGCTCCAACATGAATGCCCGGCGCCTGACCGATTGCACCTACCTCGCCCAGACCCAGATGGAGCGGCTGCAGGCCGCCGACTGGACCGCCACCAGCCAGCCCACCTCGCTGCAGGATGCCGGAATGAGCGATGCGGACTACGATATGTGGAGTGCACTGGAGCAGGGCACCGGGGTGGAAGTGAATGCCGCGAACAACGACGATGTGAGCCTGGGGCCGGTGATGTACTCCGTCTCCTGGGATGTCACGCCGATGGACGCGGACTCCACCTGGCTACGTCTGCGGGTGCGCTGCAACTACGAGGACGTGGCGACGGGCTTCTACCACGGAACCACCGTTTCTTCCTTCCGCTTCCGGGACTCCTAATGTTGAAGCGCGCTGCCCGCTCCGGCTTCACCCTGATCGAGCTGATCATTGCCGTCGCCATTGGTGTTTTTGTTGTGGGTGCCATCTACAACGTCTTCACCAACCAGACCAAGCAGCTGCTCTATCAGGACATCCAGATGGAGATGCACCAGAACCTCCGACTGGCCACCGACGTGCTGACCCGCACCGCGCGTATGGCTGGCTACGGGACTTCCGGGCGTACCTTTGGCCTTTTGGGCTTTACCAACGGAGCGGCCAATGGCAGTGCACCGCTGCCCGCGATCATCTCCTACAATGGCCTGGGTCCCAACGGCTCCGACGCGATCACCCTGGTGACGATGGAGCCGGGCCTGACCATGAACACCACGTCGAGGTCTGCCCCGGATTGTGGAACAACCACGCTGACTTTTGAGCCCACCGCCTTCAACAATGCGGCGCGGCTTGGCGCTCTTCAGGCGGGGGAGACCATCATGTGCCTGGACTACGCGGCGGTTGGCGAATATCGCAGCTACCTCTGGATGATCACCGCGGTGGACGCCACCTTGGGCGAAGTCTACGTCAGCTCCAACCAGAGCGCCTTCGTGGACTACGACAGCCTGTGTGGCGGCAACTTGCCCCTGGTGATGACCTGCTCCCGCGCGGAAGTGGCAACCTTTTATGTGGATGCCAATGAAACTGACGGCATGGGGGCGGGCAGCGCCGAGCACCCCGTGCTCATGATGGACCTGGACTTCTCCTCGCCGGATGGCAACGACGTACCGGTAGTGGACCACATCGAGGACATGCAGATCGAGTATTGTCTGCGTTCCCCCATTGGTGGCACCAACTGCACGGCCGCCCTGGACTGGGTGAATAGTATCGACGACTACAACAATTCCATCGAAAGTGACGACCCGGATGACGTCTACATGATCCGGGTGAGCTTTGTGGTGAAGTCCAGTCGCGAGGATCCGCAGCGCCTGCGGATGAGTGCTCGGCCGGCGCTGGCCGATAACAGTGCCGGTGGCACCGAAGACAACTATTTCCGGCAGACCCTGAGCACTGAGGTCATGGTACGGAATATGCGCATCCAGAATATGCCATGAGGACGCCCATGAAGTCTGGCCCCTTCCGCCCTCCCGCACCGCTCTTTCGCGGCCGGCAGGGCTATGCCATGCTTGTGGCCCTGGTGCTGATTGCGGTGCTCACTGTGATAGGGGCAACCTCCCTTTCGGTGGCTGGTGTGGATCAGCGCATCGCGTTGACGAACCAGCGCCACATGGTGGTCATGAATGCCGCCGATGCGGGCACCGCCCACGCACGCTTCCAGCTGGAGCACGAACAGCCCGCCGACGAAGGCTGGGATACGGCTGATACCGGCGGCTTTTTTGTCCCTTCCTCTACCGGTTCGGGCGACGACGCCGAGGCGATGTTCGTCGGCACTGAATTTGTGATGAACCAGGGAACCTATCGGGTGGACGCAGTCTTTTCGAAGTGCTCCGGCCCCCCGCCGGGCTACAGCACCGAACAGGGTCGGCAGTCCTTCCGTTCGGACTATTGGGATATGAAGTCGGAAGGCTGGTTCCGCCCGCCTACTTCCTCTGCAGACTACGGCCAGAGGGCCGCCAACCCCATCCAGGCTACTGTGGTCTCTACCATCCGCAAGGTGGTTCAGGGACCCTGCAAGATCCGCTGAGGTAGACGATGACCTTGCTCGCGTTGATGCTTCCTTCTCTTGTCTTTGCCGGCTCTGCGGGCACCGATGAGCTGCTCTCCGACATCGAGCGGGTGCCGCCGACGGTGATTTTTGTTCTGGACCTCTCGGCGTCCATGGACAGCCCTTGCGACGGCAGCTCCTCCACAAGCTGCCTGGAAGACGCGAAAGATGCCATCGATGCGGTGGCCCGGCACTTTGACTGGGCGCATTTTGGCGTGGTCGGCACCAGCCCGAATGCGGGGGACGACACCTACTACCCGATTGTCCCCGTGGGAAGCTCCTATGCTGAGCTGAGCGCCAAGCTGGCTACCGTTACCACGCACAGTAGCACGGTGACCACCCGAAACCTGGGTGAGGTCATCTTCAATCTGGCAGATACCTACCTGAACCAGACCACCTACGACGATGGTGTGGATACCGATGGCGACG
>CAITDR010000123.1 GCA_903891165.1 uncultured Pseudomonadota bacterium | reverse complement strand
GTGGACTGCGCCAATGGCGCCTTCTCCGCCTTGGCCCCACATTTTCTGGAGCTCCTGGGGGCAAAGGTCACCGCCATCCACACCGGCCCCGGCAGCCAGATCAACCTGGGCTGTGGCTCCCTACATCCCCAGCTTCTCCGTGACAAAGTCCTGGAATGTAAAGCTGACTACGGAATTGCCCTGGACGGGGATGGAGACCGGGGAATCCTGCTCCTTTCCGACGGACGTATCCTGGACGGCGACGACCTTCTTTGGATCCTGGGGCAGGCACTCCCCGCGGGCTCCGTGGTGGTCGGAACGGTGATGAGCAACGCCGGCTTGGCGGTGGCCCTGGCCGGGCGGGGCATCCCCCTGGAGCGTACCCCCGTCGGCGACAGCTTCGTGGCCGAGGCTCTGCAAAAACACGCTGGCACCAGCTCCGAGGCGCCCTATCTGCTGACCGGGCTGGGCGGAGAGCCCTCCGGCCACCTGCTGCTTTCGCCCCGGATCCCCTGTGCGGACGGGCTCTTGGCCACGGTGCGCGCTATCCAGGCCCTGCGTGATGGCGCCCAACCGGACTGGCCTCGCCAGCCGCAACTCCTTCAGAACCTGCGTTTTCCTGGATCGGTCCCCTCTTCTGAAGAGATCCAGCGTCGTCTTGCGGGACTGATTGCCGAGCTGGAAGACCAAGGCGCACGTATCGTTGTGCGCCCCTCCGGCACGGAGCCCTTGGTCCGGGTCATGGTGGAACACCCGGTCCAGGCCGAAGCAGAGACGGCCCTCGGACGCCTCTGCGCCGCGCTGCAGGCTACTTGAGACCCTTGGCCATCACGTAGGGAAGGATCTCCAGACAGGGTGCCTCGGAGCCCGGCTCCAGAAGGCCAAAACAGGCGCCGAAGCGCATGTTTTTCTTGGAGTAGGAGCCGGCGGAGTAGCCGCCCATCGCCCGGTCGCCGGTCTCTTCCACCCAGGCCACATTCATATGGCGGCCATCCACCGTCTTGCCCTTGACCACAAAGGGGAAGGTCTCGGTGTTCACCACCGGCGCATCGCCGGTAGAATTTCCGGTGAGTCCCTGGACCAGACCCTGGTTGAAGGCCTCAAAAGAGCCAGGCCCCAACGCCGGGTCACCGGGCAGATCCTGGTAGGCCACCATCACCCCACCACACATCGCCATCTTGATTCCCGCACTATCCATGCGGGTACAAGTGGCCATCGAAGCAGGTTTGGGGGCAGCGAGGGAGAGGGAAGAGAGGAGGAGAAGCATTTTGCCAAGGTAGCCCGGAAGGGCGACCGGTGACAAGTCCAGACAGGCCAAATTATGCCGCTAACCTCTCCCCGCCTGTCTTGACCTACTTGCTACAAACGTCCGCAACCAGCGCCGGGTAGACCATCCCGACCGACACACACATTTCATGCGGAAAAGCCAGCGCTTCCGCCGTGTCGTTGTACCAGGAACAATGGGTGGTCAGCGTGGTTCCGGCCTTCAGCGTAAAAGGCTCGGCCTGATCAAAGTGGGTCACCGGCGCGGAGTCGCGGAAGGAGGGATCCCAAACGGGAACGTCGTGAATGGTCTGCTGTTCCCCGTCTACCGAAATATCGATGGAGAGGGCCTTCCCCCACTCGTGCATATGGCCCAAGACATAGACAAAGCTGTAGTCCTGTTCGTAGGTGCAGGAGAAGTCATAGGATGCCTCCT
>CAITDR010000122.1 GCA_903891165.1 uncultured Pseudomonadota bacterium | reverse complement strand
TGCTGGGGCTGCTGCTCCTTCCTGCATTGCTGCCGCTGGGTCTGCCCCCGGTGTGCGGACCGCTTTTGTTGTGGCTGAGTGCAAGGCTGCCTCCCGACGCTAACTGCGACGCGCGGCGAGCGCAGCACTGGTCGGCGTTGCTGCACGGGATGGACCTGGACTGCCCAGAGCGGCTCCTGGAAGGCGAACGCAGCCTGTGGATGCTCCAAAAAGTGGCGGGAGACGCCGAACAACCGGTGCAGGCACGGGTGAGCGCCTTGGGGGCACTATCCCGAGGGGGGGCGCCCAACGAAGATCTGTTCCGACGTTTGCTTTCCGGTCCTGAACTTTCGCCCAGGCTACGCCGGGAGTTGTGGGCCTATGCGGTGGAGAGCGACCGGGTGCATTGGGCCGAGTGGGCGAAGGCTGCCGGGGTGCATGGGCTCTGGGCGCGTGGGCAGGCAAGCCTGTTTGCCGCCGGGGATATGGGAGCATTGGAAAGTATTGTTACTCTAGCCAGGCCCGATCCGGCGATAGAGAGCTGGGTCATGGCGGGGCTGCAGGTAGACAAGCCCAGCCTGGAGCTGGCCTGTGAACGAAAGGAGGCCGGGCAGATTCCCCTGGATCTTCCTTCCGCGTGGTGGATGGCCCTTCGCGCCCCGGAATGTGCCGCCGGCGGGACCTTACTGCTCCGACGGCTCCTGGAAGCCGAAGGGCACCACCAAGGGGAGGAGCACCGTTCACCGGCACCGCTGAAGCAGGGGGAGAACGAGCTGGATCTACTGCTCTACCACAACGGAGCGGCCGGAGACCTGCTGCGGGAGGAGCTGCCCGCGATCGCACGCTGGATCCAGGCCGGAGATCCGCTGAAACGCCTGCGCGCCGCGCTGGACCACCCCGATGCCCTGGGGCCGGCTCCCGACCTCGTAGGGCTGCCCTGGGAGGCGGCAGGACCGATAGCAAATGTGGCAGCTCTTACATCGATAATTCTGGCAGAAACCACCATTCAAGCGGAGCTGAGCTATCAGCCCGGTGGAGTGGGAGTCCAGGTCGAGGAGGACCGACTTCTTTTTGGCCGCGACTGTGGGGCAGCCCAGACACTGCCACCGGAAGGCGCCCTGGCGCTGGGGCTGGTACAGGCCATGGGCGACGCACTGCGTGCCGGAGACCGCGAGGCCGCCCAGGCGCAGGGGGCCGCCGCTGGCCGGCTGTGGCTGGGGCCTCCCACCCACCTCGCTGCGCTCTTGGCGGCTGCCCTGGGCGCCGCCCCCAGCGAGCTGACCCCGGCCAGCATCCTGATTCCCCGCCTTCTTCCGCCTCCTCCCCCTCCTCCCCGCCCCTCACGCCGCCGGAAAAAGCTTCCCGCGCTGCCACCCATTCCGGATCCATGGCTGCAAAGCCGTGGTGAAGCAGAATCCATGGCGCAGCCGATCCTGGCCGCTGCCGACCCCACCGAGCTGGCCCTGATCGCCCTGTGGGTCCAGCGCTACGGGAACCCGCTGCTTGCCCACCGGTTGCTCCCCGATCATCCTGGATCTGCGGATGAAATCTGGGCGACGGCAGCCCGCGCCCTGGGTGAGCCCGTGGGCCTGCCGGAGGATGAAGTGCCCCCGTGCAGCCTGCCCTTCTGGGTGACTGCCCTGCACCCCTAAACGGGGCATGCTATAGTCCGGGAGAGGTGGCGATGTCCGTGATGGCACTCTGGCTGGTGGCATGCCTTTCTTCCCATGAGGAAGACAGCGTCATTCGTAAGGAAGGTGGCACGGAAACCGGCGGTAGCTCCGACTCCCAGGCCCACAGTGCAGACTCTTCACCGGACTCGCGGACAGACTCGTCCCCGGACTCCACCCCGGATTCCGTCGTGGACTCCGTTGCGGACTCGGGGCACCCCGACAGCCAGGCGGACAGCGACAGCGGAGGGATCCAGGATCAGGCTGCGAATTTTTCCCTCGCCGATGTCAACAGCGCTTCCGCCCGCTACGGCGAGCTTGTATCGCCCCGAGACTATCTTCAGCAGGTTTCCGGCTGGTATTTTATACATTCCACGTGAAGTTACTGCCGTAGCCAGTTTGGCTACCTGAACCAGATGCAGCAAGAGCTGCTTGCCGACCGGCCGGACCTCCAGATCTCGCTGCTGGCGGTCAATGCAGCAGGCCACGAAAGTGGAAACTACCTGATTCCCGACATCAGCAGCCTGCCGATGGTGCAGGACGACAGCACGGCCCTGGTGTGGAGCAACTGGGCTGCGGTCTGGCGTGACGTGATTGTGTTAGACCAGGAAAACCGGCCCGTGTTGACCTACAACCTTACCACCTATAATCTGGCGACGCCGGAGAACTACGACTTTCTCAAAGCCGAGCTGATCCGCATCGCTGAGGCGAACTGAAGCCAGGGGGACTCAGCCGAAGGTGGCCCAGAGCCCCACTCCAAGCAGCAGCCCTCCCAAAATGGCCCCACCCAGGTATTGTTGGCCACGACGCTGATAGATCCGTACCACTTCGGAGTCATCACGGTCGGTGAGCATGGACAGGGTGGGCGTGCCGCGCAGCTCCCAGCGCTCCCCCTCCGCACCGGGCTCCTGAGCATCGCCCATGGCGTGGACCGTGTCGCCTTCCTCCAGGACTTCTTCGCGCCAGCGCACAAAAGGTCCGAGGATATTCGGCATCTGATCTGGGGAGAGCTTCTCCAAAAGTGCCGTCAGATCCTTGCTGGGGTGCTCAAAAACCCCGGCCAGCGCGCGCTTGGTGGAGGAGACGATCACCTGCACATCCTGCGGGTAGACCCGGACCTGGCCACTGCCGTCGTCCAGCCAAACCTCCACCGCCTCCTTCTTCTCCAGCACCACCTCCCAGTTCCCACGACGGTGCTGCTCCAAGCGCATGCAGTAGTAGAGGCCTGAACGCCGCGACATCGGCGCTTCCACCTTCCCATCTCCGTGAAGGACGCCCTTCACTTCCGCCGGACCGCGGAGCAGCTCGGCGATCGGACGCGGCGGGGTGCCAGAAACCACACGCGCGGCATGGAAAGCCCGCCAAGAAAGTACGGCGAAGACGAGCGCGACGATACCGCCTACAACTGCGCCGATCAGGGGAAGGAGTTCGAACATCGCTGGGGCTCTACGCGAGAGGAGCCCCATCCTATCATGCGCCTAAAAAGACGCCGCAAATTCCGGTCAGGCCGAGGAGATGGGAAAATATTTCCCACCTCCATCGCGGCTATCCCGAGATAGGCCGTTTTGAGCAGATCGCGGCTCCTCGCCCGCTGCGCAGGCGCGGAGGGCATGGGGCCCGGCGCGAGAGGATCACCGATGACCTTCGCCTTGATGCTGTTGGCCTCCTTCTTCGCCGGCTTTGTGGACGCCATCGTGGGGGGTGGCGGACTGATCCAGCTCCCGGCCCTGTTGGTACTCTACCCCGAGACCGAGCCCGCCATCCTTTTCGGAACCAACAAGCTCGCTTCTTTCTCGGGTACTGCCCTGGCGGTGCTGCGCTACGTGCGGCGTGTGCCCATCCACCTGCCCAGCCTTGCGCCTGCCGCGGGCGTCGCCTATGTGGCTTCGTTGGCGGGAGCCTCGCTGGCCACCTCGCTGCCCTCCAGCTTTATGCGACCACTGGCCTTGTTCCTCCTGATCGGCGTGATGATCTACACCTTCTGGAATAAGAACCTGGGCCTTCAGGGGCGTACCGATGGCCGGATACCGCTGGCAATCGCGATAGGTTCCGGCTCAATCATAGGTTTTTACGATGGATTTTTCGGGCCGGGCACGGGCAGCTTCCTGGTTTTCAGCTTTGTGACCCTGGCCGGTCTGGACTTTATGGGCGCATCGGTCGCGGCGAAGGTGGTCAACCTCGCCACCAACCTCGCGGCGCTGTGTATCTTCCTGCCGCAGGGCAAGGTGAGCTGGGAGCTGGGACTTGCGATGGCCGCCTGCAATATGAGCGGTTCCTACCTGGGTACCCGGCTGGCGCTCAAGCATGGCGCGGGGCTGATCCGCGGGCTTTTCCTGGTGGTGGTGCTCGGCTTTGTAGCGAAGATGGCCTGGGATCTCCGGCCTTAGGCCCAGAGCCGCGCCATCCAATCCTCTACCTCATCCGCTTGCGATGGAATTTTCGTAGAGAGATTGGTACAACCTCCCTCGGTTACCACAACATCATCCTCGATACGCACCCCGATGCCCCGGTAGCGCTCGGGCACCGTCAGGTCATCCAGCTGGAAGTAGAGGCCGGGCTCCACAGTCAAAACCATGCCCACCTTCAGAGGACCGTACTTGTACACCTCCCGACGGGCTTTGGCGCAATCATGGACATCGATCCCCAGCATATGCGAGATGTTGTGCAGGCTGTAGCGACGGTAGAACTGCTTCTCCTGCGCCAGTGCCTCGGCGGCGGGCATCGGCAGGATACCGAGCTGCTCCAGACCTTCCGCCAGCACCTTCATGGCGACCTTGTTGGGCTCCATAAAGTCCACACCGGGCCGGATCGACGCGATGGCAGCCTGCTGGGACCGCCAAACCAACTCGTAGATCTCCCGCTGTTCCTTGGAGAATTTCCCAGAGACCGGCAGGGTCCGGGTGATGTCCGCCGTATACAGCGCCTTGCCCTCCACCCCCGCATCCAAGAGCAGCAGCTCGGTGGGATCCAGCGGCGTATCGTTGCGGGTCCAGTGCAGCACACAGGCATGAGCCCCCCCCGCGGCGATGGTGCCGTAGCCCACATCGTTGCCCTCGGTGCGGGCACGGGCGTAGAAGGTGACTTCCACCTCGCGCTCCGTACGGATGTGGTCACGCAAGCCACGGATCACATCCTCAAAACCACGCGCGGTGGCATCGATCACCGCCTGCAGCTCCTCCAGCTCCAGCACATCCTTTTCCAGCCGCAGCTCGGAGCAGAAAGCCGCGAAGTCGGTATCTTCTTTGTTGGGAGGCCGGGCGGCATCCACTTTTTCGGAGATGCCCCGCAAGAGCCGCAGGGGCCGTCCCGTGGCACCGGCCGTCGGCGCCCCCGCCACCAGCCCGCGCAGGTATAGGTCGAACTGCTTCAACGAGCGAGCTTCATCGACCACAAAATGGGCGCGGCTGTGGTCCAGGCCCATCCGACGCCCCACCCACAGCTCGCCCTTGTTCCGATCACTGAAAAAGCTGATATCATCGCGGGTAACCGGCTCCGCGTACAGCACCGAGCGGTGCCCACCCGAAGGCAGCGGCTCCAGCACCAGCACCGAGTCCGCCTCCTGGCTGCCGGTCAGATAGTAAAAGTCTGAGCCCGGACGGAAGCGAAAATAGGTATCGTTTGCTCGCAGTTTTTCGTGCCCCGCCGGGATCACCAGCACCTCCCCCGGAAAACGTGCGGAGAGCCGCTGCCGACGGGCAACAAACTGTTCCGCATGGGGCATGGGCGGCGGCAAGTCGGGAGAGAAGGGCCGCCAGCCGCTCAACAAAAACTCTTTGAGGGCCGGGGGTACATCGGTATCATGGCTTCCCTGACCGGGGGCTGCCGCGGCGGAAGGGGAAACGGGGGCGGAGGAAGGGGAGGTCTTGTCCTGCATATGGTCCCTTAACCTGAGTGTGCCGGGCTGCCGCTACCGCCGAGCCGCTCCTGGCGCCCCGAGGGGGCCAAGGCAATCACAGCGGCCAGTCGCTCCCTACCGGGCGCACCGCGTACCAGTGCAGCTCGTCGCCCTGACCACGTTGGTGCGGCAGGCTGACCAGATCCCGCGTGTACACGCTCAAACCCAGGATGTCCGCGTTCTTATCGGCATCGGAGAAGCTGCGACCCAGCGGCAGGTGGGAGCCGTGCTGGCGGAGAAGCAGATCGGTGAGCACCTGCTCTCTCGGTGTGGTATTTTCATCAAAAATCACATAATCACCCTGATGGTTCTTGGCCTGGATCTCGCGTACTTGAGTGCAGTGACCACGCCAGGAGCCGCTGCCCACCCGCGTCCAGGTCTGGAGCATGTCGCCGGGCCGCAAGGCATCCCGGTCGGTGACCTCGCTCCCCAGGTGTAGGCCCACCATTCCGGTCACAACCCCCTTGATCCGGGGATCTTCCTGGTCCACGAGTGCCGTCAGCATGCCCTTTTTCTGGCTGTCGCGCGCCGCGTGCAGCTCGGGCAGCACCAGATGATCCGGATCATCCGCCTCGATATTGATAAAGTCCCGAAGACGTGCCTGCACCCCACCTGCCTGGAGCGGGCGCTCCACCGGATAGCCAGCCTCTTCCAGTACTTCCACGATAAAAGTAGTACAGTTAAAGAGCCCGGATGCCTGCTCCGCTTCTGTGGGGGTATCAATGGAGTAGCCTACATTTTTCCCCTCCGAAAGCTGCTTGCGGAGCTCGGCCTCTTTGACCAGAGCCACCTGAAGGGTGTCCCGGAAAAGTGGCTTCATCGGGCGGAGCGGGCTCAACAGCGCTTTGCGAGAGGTGAAGGGGGGTGGCAAGGCGCCTCCAGGGCTGAATGAATGTTCACTCAGCAAAAATTCAGGTCATTGCAGATTTTTCGGGGATGTGTGACATCGCGTGCTCGGCGATCGCGGTGATGGTGAGCGAGGGGTTGACCCCCAGGTTGGCGCCGATCATCGAGCCATCCACCACATACAAGCCGGGATAGCCAAAAACTTCGCAGCGGGCGTTGATCACCCCGTTGTGGGTGTCCTGGCCCATCGCGCAGCCGCCCAGGATGTGGGCGGTGGTTGGAACATCCAGGAGCGCCTCGGTGACCGTAGAGCGCGGCACACCGCCCACCTTGGCAGCCATGGCCCGAATCGCCTCGTTTGCGGCAGGGATATAGGTAGGCACCTTCTGGCTGGCATTCTGTTCGGTGGCCAGTCCCCGCTGCAGCGGCCACCACCAGCGCCAGGTCCGCTTGAGCGACATGTGGTTGTCCAGGGTCTGCATCACCAACAGGATAGCGGTACGTTTGGCCCAGCCCAGAGGCCAGATTCCCCGCACCGCATCAACCGGGGATGCAAGGTGGTTTCCTATCCATTTCAGCCAGCGGGGGGTAGAGCCCCCGCCATCGGTCAGCGGGGTGGTGATCAGGGAGAGAGCGTCGGAACCGGGCGGGTAGCGGCAGGGCTCGACATGGGTGTGTTCGTCCAGGTCCGCACGCGAGCCGATGGCGATGCCCTCGCTGAAATTGACGGCCTCGTTCTTGAGGGTCACCCCGAGGATCGCCTCAGAATTGGTACGCACGAACTTTCCGAGCTCAGCGGAGAGCTGCGGGAGTGCTCCCTCTTCCTTACACTTCATCAAAAGATTTACACTCCCCAACACACCCGCAGAGACAATCACTTTCGTGGCCGTGTGAACCTGTCGGTCCTTCTGCAGCCAGGCCGTGGAGGACTCCGTGGTGACCCGGTAGCCACCCTCAATGGGCTCGATTCGGGTGACCTTTCGTTCCGGGAGGATTTTTGCCCCTTTTTTCTCGGCAAGGTAGAGGTAGTTCTGGTCCAGGGTGTTCTTCGCGCCCACCTTGCAGCCTACCATACAGGCGCCACAGTGGGTGCAGCCCGTGCGCGCCGGTCCCTCCCCGCCAAAATAAGGATCCGGCACGGTTTTTCCGGCCTCGCCGAAGAAGACGGCGACGTCGGTCGCTGCAAAGCTGGCCCCGGTGCCGATGCTCTCCGCGTAGTCGCGAATCAGGTGATCCGCCGCAAAGAGCTTGGGGTTTTTCGCCACCCCCAACATCCGCTGGGCGGTGGCATAGTGGGGGGCCAGCACGGTCTTCCAGTCAGCGAGGTCCCGCCACTTGGGGTCTTTCCAGGCTTCATCCTTGGGGATCAAGAGCGTATTCGCATAGACCAGACTGCCGCCCCCCACCCCGGTCCCCGAAAGGACGAAGACATGGGGCAAGAGCGTCATCTTGAAGATGCCGAACAGACCCGCCTCCGGCAGCCAGAGGAAGTTTTTCGCATCCCAGTTGGATCGCGGCAATGTCTCTTTGGTCCAGCGTTTTCCCATCTCCAACACCGCGACGCGGTAACCTTTTTCGGAGAGGCGTAGCGCCGAGACCGACCCACCAAAACCCGAGCCGATCACCAGGAAGTCATAGTCCATCTTGGGAAACTAGCGCGAAATGGGCTCATCCGCCACCCACCGCCCGGATCACCTCCACCCGATCATCGGGCAGCAGAGCGGTCTGCAGCTGGCGGCTGCGGGGCACCACGGTGCCATTGTGTGCCACGGCCACCCCCTCCACCGGGAGCTTCATCTCCAGGAGGAGACTCCGCAGATCCTGAGCGGCAACCTCGCGTTCCTCCCCGTTCAAATAGATTTTCATTGGGGACGGGTGGGACGTGGCCCCATGGGGCTGACGTCATCAAAGAGGCGGGGGTTGCTGGTGATGGAAACTGCAACTTCGCGCGAGATCTTCCGACGCATCGCCATGTCTTTGGCGGCCATCTCCATGGTCTGCATGCCGTCGTTACGGCTGGACTGCATGATCGAGGGAATCTGAAAGAGCTTGTTCTCCCGGATCAGGTTCCGAACTGCAGCATTGCAGATCATGATCTCCTGCACTGCCGCACGACCCGGCTCACCGAAGCGGGGTACCAGCAATTGCGACACTACCGCCATCAGCGAGGTGGAGAGCATGGTGCGGATCTGCGCCTGCTGCTCGTGCGGAAACTGGTCAATGACCCGATCCACAGTCTCCGGAGCGGAGTTGGTATGCATGGTGCCGAAGACCAGATGTCCGGTTTCTGCCGCAGAGATCGCCAGGGCTACCGTCTCCAGGTCGCGAAGCTCACCCACCAGGATCACGTCGGGATCTTCACGAAGGGCCGAGCGGAGGGCTGCCGAAAAGCTTCGGGTATCCGATCCAATCTCGCGGTGATTGATGATACACTTGTTTGGCGTATGCACAAATTCAACGGGATCTTCCACCGTCAGGATGTGACCCGCGGTGGTGCGGTTGATATGATCGATGATCGCCGCGAGTGTCGTCGATTTTCCCGATCCGGTGGGACCAGTAACGAGAACGAGCCCCTTGTGGTAGCTGGCAATCCGCTCAAAGACTCCCGGCAGACTAAGCTGCTCCATGGTGGGAATTTTGGAAGGAATCTGGCGAAGGACCATGCCGATCCCACGCGACTGCGTGAAGACGTTCACGCGGAAGCGGGATATCCCCTTGAAGCTGACCGCAAAGTCCGTCTCCAGGTGGTGTTCAAACTGGGTGCGGTATTTCTCCTTCATGATGGAGTAAGCGGCCCTTTTGGCATCATCCGCGCTCAGGGCAGGCCCGTTCAGGCGGACGATCTCGCCATCCACCCGAAGCGCCGGGCGCTCTCCAGCGGAAATATGGATGTCTGATGCGCGCTTTTCCAGGGCCAGCTTGACAAGATCGTAGATCTGCATGGTGCTTCCGATCCTGAGGTTGTACTACAACTCGCGGCGGTTGGCCAGCGCCCGCGCCAGCGAAACCCGATCGGCAAACTCAATCTCAGTACCGACGCTGATCCCATGCGCAAGGCGGCTGGCCCGCAGACCCAGCGCCTTCAGCTTTTTCGCCAGATAGAGCGCGGTCGCGTCCCCCTCCACATCGGGATCACAGGCCAGGATCACCTCTTCTACCCCTTCCAACCGCAAAAACAACGACTCAATGCGAAGTTGTTGAGGGGAGACACCACTCAGTGGAGAGATCGCCCCATGCAGCACATGAAAGCGCCCTTTGAACTCGCCCGCTGCATCGATGGCGGACACGTCCTGAGGCCGCTCCACCACACAGAGCAGACGTTCATCCCGACGCGGATCGGCACAACGACGGCACAGATCCTGTTCGGTAAGGTCGCAACAGCGCGGACACTCGTGCACCGACTCCCGCAGGGACAACACCGCCTCCGCCAGTCCCCGCGCCACCTCTGGAGGCTGCTGCAACAGCCAATAGGCAAAACGCTGGGCGGTTTTTTCGCCCACCCCCGGCAGTCGCGCAAGGTGCTGGACCGAGCGTCGGAAGTGATCCACTAGAGCAGCCCTGGCGGCAAGCCCAGGGAGGAAGCAAAGGCCGACATTTTTTGCGCCGCAATTTCTTTGGACCGGCGTAAGGCATCATTGGTCGCTGCAGTCAGAAGGTCCTCCAACATCTCCCGATCATCCATCAAGGACGGGTCGATACGTACCGCCAGCACTTCCTGAGCCCCGTTGACGCGAACACGCAACTTCCCGCCCGCAACCGAGCCTTCTACCTCCTCCTGCGCCACCTGCTCCTGCATCTTCCGCATCTGATCGCCCAGTGCGCCAAACATCCCACCCATACCTGCCTTGTCGAACATGAAAAGCTCCCGTGTCCCCCTGGTCTAACCAGAAAAGGGGGAAGTGACCCGGTGCCATCGTAAGGATGCCATCGCCGGGTGGACGGGATATCCGCCGGGAATGAGACTGGTACGCGCCAAAGTACGTCCGGGGCACCCCTGGGTTTTCGCCAATGAGATCCTGGATCCTCCTGTTGCGCGGCTGATTCCCGGCGAGACGGTGCAGGTGGAGGATCCCCACGGGCGCCCGCTAGGGGTGGGCTACGCCAACCCGCGCTCGCTGATCACGATCCGGCTGTGTGGGCTCGGTGTGGACATCGATAGTCCCGCCTTCTACGCCGAACGTCTGCGTGCGGCGCTCCAGATGCGGCAGCAGATTCTGCCGGGGCGGCGCAGCTACCGACTCTGTGCAGGCGAGGCGGACGGGCTGCCGGGGCTGTTGATCGATCGCTACGAGGACGTGCTCTCCATCCAGATCACTTCGCTGGGAATGGACCAGCGAAAGGACTTTTTGCGCGAGGCGATTGTAGAAGTGCTCCAGCCGCGTGCTGTCGTGTTGCGGAACGACGTGGGGCTGCGAACGCTGGAGGGGCTGCCGCTGGAGAAATTGCTGTGGTGGGGCGATCTGGAGGGGGGTGTGCGCTTCGAGGAAAACGGCGCCCCCTTTGAGGTGGATCTGCTGGAGGGGCAGAAGACCGGCTTCTTCTTCGATCAGGCGGAAAACCGTGCATGGGCGGCGCTACGCTGTAAGGATGCGCGGGTGTTGGATGTCTTCGCCTATGTCGGTGCCTTCGCCGTTCAGGCCATGCGAGCGGGTGCCAAAGAGGCCATCGCCGTGGACTCCAGCGCGCTGGCCTGCCAGTGGACCCGTCGGAACGCAGAGCTGTCCGGGGTCGAGGTGAAGACCATGGAGCAGGATGCGAAGGATGCCATGTCCGCCTTGGGAGATCAGCGCTTTGACATCGTGAGTGTGGATCCACCTGCCTTCGCAAAATCAAGGAAGACTGCGGCAGCAGCGCTGGTGGGCTACCGGAACATCAACGCACAGGCGATGAAGTTGGTGCGCCCCGGAGGGCTGCTTTTTGCCTCCTCCTGCTCCCACCATATCCACCCCGAACGTTTTGCGGAGACGATGGTGGAAGCGGCCGAGCGGGCGCGCCGGGAGATCGTGCTGGTGCGCCGGGGCGGTCAGGCCCCCGATCACCCCATCCTGCCGGGTGTACCCGAAACAGAATATCTGAAGCACCTGGTTTTTGTGGTCCGATAGGAACTCAGTTCGCGGTGCCGCAGATCTCGCCCGCACCACCTGCCGCAAGGCTGTAGGGTACACAGGCATCGCAGTCCGTGTTCCCGTCCCAGGTCACGGTCAGGGTGTCGCTGCCCACCCAGGTTCCGGTTCCGGGGTAGTAGGAGGTCTCCGAGCAGGAGCCGCTGCCGTATTTATAGCTTACGTCTACGCTGGCCCGACCGTAGGCAGGATTGTAGATAAAGCCGCTTGCCAGACCGGTAAGCTCAAAGTCTACAATGCCCTCGCTGGCATCATAGTCTTCAAAGCGGTAGTCCCCCACCCAGCTTGGGCTGCCCTGGGGGAAAAGCGAGGAAGGGCCCTCAAAGTGGGCATCAAAGCTGTCGGTATGGACGGTGGGGTCATAGCCGTTGAAAGTCACCGTGAGCGCGCCGGTGGCTCCAGTCACCGGGTAGAGACCAAAGACCGAAGAAAATCCCTGGAAATCCATCGTGAACGGCGTGCCATCGGGGATCTGGTTGGCGGACGGCAAACCGCTGACCACCACCTTCCCGCCGATGGATCCGGTGGCGCAAGCGGTGGCATCCAATTCCACGGTTCCGCCGCCCCGATCGATGGCCGCCGGGCAACCAGGGCCCTCTCCGCCCGCCTGCACCCAGAAGCGTACCAGACCCGCCAGGTACACCGGCGCTACGGTGGGCTCCACCACCGCCTGCACCGACATCGGATCGGTGAAAGCCCAGAGCGCAGGCGGCTCGTCGGTGTCGGTGTCCTGCCCCGAGTCATCCGGGGGCGTGCTGTCGTCGACCGGGCTGTCCTTGCTGTCCTCGGCGGCGGTGTCGTCCGTAACCACCACAGGATCCGAGTCCTTGGCGGGCTCCCCATCACAGGCGAGGAATGCAAAAAAAAGCATAGGTATCTCCAGAATTTGAAAGCCCAGCCTGAATGAAGCCTCATTCAATCGATCGCCGAGGCAATTGTTACAAAAATTTCTCGATGGTGCGCTTGAACTCAATACGGTCCACGAGGCTGGTCAGGTAGTCGGCCGTGGCGCTCTCCCAGATCATCACCGGGGAGAGGTCGTAGCGGGCCACCCACTCCTCGTAGAGGGTGTTGAGGTTGCGGAGATAGTCCACGGGGATCGCCAGCTCTGAGGGGCGCCCCCGGCGCTTGATCCGCTGGCGGATCGACCGTACCGGGCAGCGGAGGTAGATCATCAGGTCCGGCGGCTGGAGGACCCCACGCATGGACTGGTACAGCTCCATGTAGGTCTGGAAGTCCCGCGCGTTCATCATCCCGGTTCTACCCAGGTTTGTTGCAAATATCTCCGCGTCTTCGTAGATGGTGCGATCCTGTACGACCGTCGCACTGCTGTCATTCAAACCCAGGTGCAACCTGAACTTATGACTCAGAAAGTACACCTGCGAGTGAAAGGCCCAGCGCCCCATCTCGGCGTAAAAATCGTCGAGGTAGGGGTTGGTGGTGTAGGGCTCATAGACCGGCTCAAAACCATACTGGCTGGTGAGAAACTCCACCAGAGAGGTCTTTCCCACACCCATATTGCCCGCCACAGCGATGAACTTCTTCACCGAGGTGCCGTCCAGGTCCCGGTGTTGCCGTAGATGTCGGTCACCGTCACCGAGGTCACGGTCCCGTCGATCAGGCCGGCAAAGACCGTTCCCGACGAGCCAGCGGTGCCTACGAGCTCCTGCTCGGTCACCCGACCGTCCGGCTGCACCACACTTACCGTGGCCTGCTGGCCCTCCAGACGGCTGCTGCTTCCTGCCATATCCATGCTCAAGAGCCGATAGCCACGTGTTGCCGGGGGGATGGCGGCAATCAGATCGCTGCCGCTGGCCGTCAGATCGATGCGGGCAGGAACAATGTCGAAAGGCCGGGAATCAGCCATGTACGGGTTGCCTCCCCAGGGCCAGGTTGCCGTGACACCGTTGGCACTGCTCCCGTCCACATGGAGACGGTAGGTGCCCGTCGGCAAGCCAAGACGGTTGTCCATCGGACCAATGGCCTGCCAAGCTGCATACCAGTAGTGGGTCTGCACCGCATCGGCCGGGGCGAGAGGGTCGGAGGTCAAGGTGGTGAGGATGTCCGGCCCGGAAGTAATGGTGCGTCCCGACGGATTCTCCACAGAAACCCAAGAATCTCCCTCTTTTTTCTGGAGTGTCACCAACGGAAAGTCGATTCCGGGATCCCCACCGATCCAGACAAATTCGACCAGTCCCTGCACACGTGGCACCTCGGAAGACCACACCAGGGGCGGCCCTCCCGCGACCAGCTCTTCGTAGGAATAGAGGGGAGAGTAAATGTATCCTGGATTCCCCTCTACATATGTTCCCGCCTCAGGCGTCACTTCCGGAGCCAGGGTGGGGAGGATGTTCACGCCGTAGTCGGGCACCTGATAGAGCCCACAGGGATCATGCTTCTCGATCACATCGGTGGAAAGCTCCTCTCCCGACATGATCAAGAGCTGCTCCATGATGTGCTCGCCCTGCAGCGGGCCCCAGATGTTGATGTCCGCTTCGTAGCCGCCCTGCAGCCAGTCTTCAGGAATCAGGAGATAACCTTCATGATCCTGGGCATAGCCCACGGCCATGGAGTGCGTATAGCCCAGCTCGGCCTTGGCGCGGCGCCGGAACTGCTCCGTATACATCGAGGTGATTTCACCAGGGAAAAAGCCAATAAAGAGGTCATCCGTGGTGATCGTTCCATCCGCCTCGCGCATGGGCAGGGGCCCAATGCGGGTGGCCGTGACCAGCGCGCGGGTGCTCTCAATCAGAGGAAGCTGGCGTTCTTCGTCATCCAGATCAAAGAGACCGTTGATCAGGTTGATCATCTGGGAGACGTTCACGCAGGCGTTGTAGGGGAAGGCCTGCGAAGGCGCAAATCCAGGAAGATAGGGAGGATCTTCACCACAAAATGCCGCGCCATAGGTGACGTTAAACTCGTCAATGGGCGAAAGGATACTGCCATCGGTGGCGTACACCTCGTTGTCGGCTTCCAGACCCTCCTTGTAGGGCGTATAGTAGAGGTCTACCGTGCCATTCCGGGTGACGCGGATGTCGGAGTGGGTCTCCGGGACCGCACGGGACACCGTCTCCAGACGGATGGGATCGGCGGCCGTGGGCGTACTGTTCCAGAGCTCAAGAATCGCATCGGAGGCGAACTCTCCTGCACGTTCCATGACTCCATAGCCCTCTCCGTCGGTAGAGGGGCTGGCATCGCCGGCCGCCCCTTGCAGGTGCGCCACCATCACCGGCGTATCGAAGCGTTCCTGTAGCACCCGCTCGATATGCCCGGGTGTATCTCCCGAAATCATGGCGCTGTCGCCGCCCAAGGTGGTGCCGTGAACGCCAAAATCGTAGAGCAGACCGAGGGGCTGATCGTCCAGGGTATCGACGCGAATGACCGTCAGGTTGGGATCTTTGTAGCGACCGGCGGGAATGTCCGGAAAGAACTGGAGATCGTCATTGTGGTCGCGACGATCGCGGTAGACCTTGTCGTCCGGGTCCCAATCTTTGGCAAAACCAACGCCGATCTTTGCTGGCTGAAGGGATCCGTGGGCCGACATCGCGGTCGAGACCGCCTTGTCCAGCACCCGCGAATAGATTTCATAGTTGAAGCGGTCCGAGCCCAGGTAGTAGGTGACCTGGTCAGAAAAATCTCCATAAGATCCGTGCGAATGATTGGTGGCCACCACCACTTTGCCGGTCAGGTCGCGACCCGTCTGCTCGGAGAGCTTTTTGGCCACATCCACCACGAGCTCGTCAAAGGAGTAGATGACGTCGGTCTTGACGATGACGAGATCCTGATCCCCGTTGCTCAGCCAGAAAACCTTGACCGGAATCCGGGTTTCCACCCCCGCAGACTTGGTGAAGGCATAGGCATAGGCGCTATCCCGGTAGTCTACCCTACCATCCTGACCGATACAGCGGGAGGTGTAGCCAGAGAGCGGCACTCCCACCGGTAGATCCAGAAAATCCTCGGCCACCCCCGCAAGCGGCGCGCCGGGTACCAGAGCGGGAGCATCCGCCTGCTCTTTTGCCACATCACAGACCTCTACCGGGGCGGCACTCTCTTTGTCGGGGGGAGGGCAGGCAAGCAGGCTCAGAAGCAGCATCATCACTCCAAGGCAGGGCACTATAGGATGGGCGGCGGCGGACTACAAGCGCTTCCTGAGAAGTTATAAGAGCGGAATGAAGCGACGCCTCGTCCAATGGCTTGCCTGCCCCGCCTGCGGGGGCGATCTTGGCCTCCAACCCAGCCGCACACAGGCGGCTCCCAGCTGGCACGCCCACTGGGCCAGCGGAGAGGCCAAGGATGACCTGGAGATTTTGGAAGGCAGCCTGGTCTGTGCCTGCGGTGCTGACTATCCAGTGGTCGAGGGAATCCCCCGGCTGCTGCCGCAGGGAGGGGTAGCCGGACCGGGAACCGGCCACCGATGGACGGAATTCCAGGAGGCGGTGCCCCAATTCGAGGAAAACTTTCAGGATCTCAGCCAGCCGCTCCACCCAGCCGACTGGGCGGGAAAACTGGTGTTGGATGCGGGTTGTGGCTTCGGGCGGCATGCCTTTTTTGCGGGGCGCTACGGCGCGGAGGTGATCGCCTTTGATCACTCCCCCGAGGCGGTCGCATCGGCACGCAAGAACCTTGGGGAAGCGATGCGTACCCATGTGGTACAGGGTGATATGATGCATCCTCCCTTCAAAAAAGGCATCTTTGACATGGCGTACAGCTACGGCGTGCTGCACCACCTCAACGATGCGCGGGCCGCCTTTCGGGTACTGGATGAGCTGGTGCGCGCCGGGGGCAGGCTGTCGCTGTGGGTCTATGGTCCGCGGCAGGGGCTCACGCGAATTGTGACCGGGGCGCTGCGGGGGGCGACCGCGCAGATGACCCCAGAGCAGCTGCATAATTTCAGCCGTGTGATCGCAGTGAACCTGCGGCTGTTCTCGCATGCGCCCTATGTGTATTTTGGGGCGCTCCCCGGCTTAAAGGGAGTGGTCAGCCACCTGCCCGTCCACGATCACCACCGGTGGCCCTTCGGCGTCGTGGTCGCCGATGTGTACGACCGGCTGAGGGTGCCGGTTACCGGCTACTTCACCGGCGAGGAGCTGGAGCGGTGGTACGCCGAGGCGGGCTATGCGGACATGCAGGTGAGCCGAAAAGTAGGAAACAACGAGAGCTTCCGAGCAACGGGCATCAAGAGGTGAGGGATGTTGCTGAGCGCAGAGGGACATGCTCCAGGACTGAAGAGGGTGAACGCCGGAGATCGGGAGGTGGAGGTGCTCCTGAGCATCGCCAACCCGCGGCTGCTGTTGATCGGCGATCTGCTTAGCGAGCAGGAGCGGGTGATTCTGTTAGGCCTGTCCATGGGAAAACTGCGCCCCTCTCTGGTGGTGGGCGCAGAAGGCCACGAAACGCACGCCACCCGCACATCGGAGGGCACACACTTCGATCGGGGCAGCCACCCTGTGGTCAGCCGGGTGGAGAATCGGGTAGCCACGCTGATCGGCTGTCCGCTCACCCATATCGAGCCGCTGCAGGTGCTGCACTATCGGGAGGGGGGGGAGTATCGACCGCACTTCGACTGGTTTGACGCGGCTCTTCCCGGAGCCGAGCGGGCCACGGAGATCGGCGGGCAGCGCATCGCCACGCTGATCATGTACCTGGCCAGTGCTGAGGACGGCGGCGCCACCATCTTCCCCTCGCTGGGGCTGGAGTTGAACATCCGGCCGGGGCAGGGGGTGTACTTTGAAAACAAGAATTCCAAAGGGGAAATGGACCGATTGACCCTGCACGGTGGCTCACCGGTGCGGTCAGGCGAAAAGTGGATCGCCACCGCCTGGGTACGCGAGCGCCCCTATGTGCGACCCGCCGCTTGACTTTTTCGACCGATGGTCATATTTTCAACCGACGGTCGAATATCCGACCGACGGTCGAAAGAGGATGACATGCTTGAAGCGATTGGAAAGGACATCTGGACCTGCGCAGCGCCGCTGTCGCTGTTGGGGATGAACCTGGGCACCAGGATGACGATCCTGCGGCTGGAAAGTGGCGAATTACTGCTGCACTCCACCGTAGCCCACAGTGCCGCCCTGCAAGCGGAGGTGGAGAAGCTCGGAAAAGTAGCCTGGATCGTGGCTCCTTCTTCAATGCACCACCTGTTTGTGGGGCCCTGGCAGCAGGCCTTCCCCCAGGCGAAGACCTTGGCCGCAACCGGGGTTGCCGAAAAAAGGAAGGATCTCCGCCTGGATGGGGTACTGGACGGCAGCGATCCAGGCTGGGGGCCACAATTGGGGATGCAGGTTATCGGCGGAATGCCAACGATCAACGAGGTACTTTTCCTCCACCGGGCGTCGGGAACACTGATCTGCACGGATGCGCTGTTCTACCTGCCCAACCGTTCCGGCTTCACCGGCTTCTACGCCTGGTTTGCCGGCGTGGGAAAAAATCCGGGCCAGACTCCCATTTTCAAGATGATGATCAAGGATAAAGCAACCTACAAAGCCTCCTGGCAGCCCGTGCTGGGTTGGGACTTCGACCAGATCTCGCTGTGCCACGGCGATCTCGTCCCCAACAACGGCAAAAAGGTCCTGACCGATGCAATCGCCTGGCTCTGAAAAACCGCCTCGGGAAAGCCGGAAAGCCGCAAGGCAGGAGGAGCAGAGGGCACGATTGGTGGAGGCCGCCAAAAAGATCCTGCACCGTCAGGGCCTCAAAGGCTTTTCTGTCGCCGCCATTGCCGCCGAAGCCGGGGTCGCTAAAGCCTCGTTCTACTACTATTTTCCGTCACAAGAAGCGCTCGTGGGTAACATCGCCGAGGGATTGTTGGAGGAGGAGGCGGAGGCGATGTTGCAGGCGGTGAACGCGGCGTCGGACGGGATCCGGGCGCTGGGCGCATTGATGCGCTGCCGCGTGGAACGGTATAAGGGTGACTTCCCCAGCTTCCGCCTCCTGTATCTGTGGACCGAAGTGCTTGGGCTGGAAGAGGGGGCCGTCGCAAAAATCGCCTATCCGCGTGCGGCACGGGTGCAGGGGCGGCTGGAAGAACGACTGAAGGAGGACCAGGCAGAGGGGAGGCTCCATCCCGAGGTTTCTCCCAGAGAATTGGCATCGGTCGCATGGTGTACGGCACAGGGGCTGCTGTCATTGGCCAGCGGAATGACTGCCCTGGGGGGCACACTTCGTTTTCCCATCGAGCGCCTGTGCGAGGAAGCCGCAAAAAACCTGGAAAGAGGCGCAGAGATCAGGCCGGGGACTACGACGTAGAAAAACTTCCTCGGAGCGCCCGGTAGACGGCCAGGATGTCGTGCACGCGACGACTCCAGGCATTTTCCGCCAGGAATTGCTGCTGAAAGGGTGGAGGAGGATGGTCGATGGCCGAGCGGATCGCTGCCGCAAAGGCCGAAGGCTCCGGCTCCACCGGACATTCACCCGGCAGACCCTGCGCCGATCCCCGGCTGATCACCGTCGGAAGGCCCAAGCCCAGGTAGTTGAGGAGCTTAATGGGGAAGCCCGGACAGCGACGGCGGGGCAACGCCGCCACCCAGGCAGAGGCAATGCCACGCCGAGCATCTTCCCAGCTTTTGACCTGCTGAATGTCCGCAAATACTCCCGAAGGGAGGCGCCAGTCCGGGCTGTGGGAGAGGATGCGCAGGCGCACATCGGGCAGAAGGCGCATGGCCTCAAAAAGAATTGGAAGATCCTGATAGTTGTCGGGATTCCCCGCGTAGACCACCGTGGGCTGCTCCGCCTTGCAAACATCCACACCTTGGTACTCTCCCGGCTCCACCCCCGGTGGGATACGCCAGATTTTCTGCGCTCCCAGCTCCCGAAGGCGCCGCTCCCCTTCCGCAGAGATGGCGATCACCCCGTCCACCCCGGCGAGGAGTCGATCCACACGCCCTCCCAATTCTGCAGCAAGAGCTCTACTCCACGCTGCCTCCTCTGCAAAATAGGTAGGAAGTTCTTCCGAGAGGATGCCATGGGCATCGTAGACCACAGGGATACCCCGGATCCGCCCCACAAGGTGACAGATCAGCGCCGCCTCGTAGTTGTGGGCATGGAAAAGATCTGCCTTTATGGTCATCAAACGGCGGAAAATCGCTGCATCCAACAGCAACTTCGCAGGGTGTGGCCCGGAGCGGAGAGAATGATAGCCGGGTATCATCGGCAAGCGGATATGCTCGTAGGCCCCGGAACTGCGTCCCTCTCCATGGCCATAGGTCAACAAACGAAGGCGCACCCCCGCCGCGGCGAGGGCCCGTGCCTGAGCCCCCATATACACCTGGGACCCCTGAGCGGTCGGAAAGGGGCATGCCCCCACCAGAAGGATGCGCATCAGAGGTAGCCCAGACGCTCAAGTTTTTTGCGAAGAGCGTCGTCCTCCCGCCCGGAAAAAAGCTTGGCAGTCGGCGGGACAAAGGTCAACGCCTCACGATGTTCCTCCGGGTCCAAAAGGGCATCACGAAGCACCTTCCCGTCACAATGCAAAGGAATTGGCTGTCGGGTGAGGCTTAGAAGGGTCGGCAAGATATCGGCAACACCCGCCTCTACCCGACCCGGACGCACTCCAGGTCCATGGAGCAGAAAAACACCCTCTGGCCGGTGGGATCCGTTCATGCCCAGGCCTTTGCCACCCACCCATTCCTCCGGCGCAAGACGTCGCGACAAGGTTCCCTTCGACACCCGCCCTGAGGGTAGAAGGGTAGCAGAAAATCCCTCCTCCAACGCCAGATCCAGATAGAGATCCGGCGCCCCCTCTGTAGCGGGCCCCGACATGGCCTGCTCACGGGGTATCACATTTTGAACCACCTTCCGCCCCTCCACACGCCAGTCCAAAAGCAAGGAGGACAACTCCCGGATGGCGGCCTCCCGATCCGGAAGGGTCCCGAGTGCCTCCCGACCTTTTACATTCAGGTGGATGGTGGCTGCATAGTTCAACTCGTCCGACCATGCACGGGTGTGTGCGAAGTCGATCTCGCCAAAACGAGCCGCACTCTCGGCTCGCCCCAAGAGTTGAGGAGGTAGGCGGCGGAGGATTCGCTCCAGAGGGAGGCGGAGGGCCAGCTGGCGCAGCGGCTCCAGCCCCTGACCTCGGGCCTCCCGGAACTTCAGCCAGCCCCGATCCTCCAGAAATCGATTCAGGTAGATGGCCAGCGTCCCCGCCCCGCCAAAACCATGGTCCGAACAGATACAAACGGTAGTCCCCAAGGAGGACAGCTCCCCCACGGCCGCATCCAGGCGCCGGTACACCTTCCGAATTGCCTGGGAGAGGAGGGGATCGGCACGATAGCGAGGACTCGCCGGATCATGGAACATCCAGAAGTGGTGGGCGACCGTGTCACTTTCACCAAAAACCACCATAAAAAGCTCCCAGTCCTCACGACCGAGCAACCAGCGGCAAGTCGCCTCCTTCCGGTCGATCTCGCGGAGGAGGCGACTCAGGGCGCGACGGTGCCAAGCCGCGTCGATATCCGACTCCTGAAAATCGGCGAAGCGGGGCGCTCCAAAACGGCCTTCAATTTCCGAAAATAGCGCCGGAGGCTCACAGTGAAGGGACTCCATCCGCGTCGCGATGGGGCTGTCAAAGCCGGAGAGCACGACCCCCCGGAGGGGCTCCGGCGGGAAGGTGCCGGGAACCGCAACACTGGCGACCCGATGGCCACGATCAGAGAGGATGCGATGAATGGTAGGGACTTGGCGGGACGTAGAGTTCAAAAACTCCAGTCGATAACTGCCAAGAGGACGCCGGGTGAAGTCAAGGATACCATGAAGGCCCGGATTGCAGCCGGTAAGAATGCTGGACCAAGCAGGCAGAGTCATCGCCGGGGTGGTGCTCTGGAGGGGGCCCCACGCACCGTTACGTCGCAAGCGCGCCAGATTTGGAAGCTCCTCCCCCATGGCGTCGATGACGTTCCAAGTAGCGCCATCAAGGCCAAGAATCAGAATCCGGGCAGGCAGGTCACTTCCCCTTACAGCGCTCGGGAATACCATCCTCGGTCATATAGCCAAGCTGGACCAGCTGGTGGATCTCCTCGCAGCTCTGCTCGACGACCACACCCTCCACGGCGCCCCCCTGCACCAACTTCAGGAGCTGGGAGAGGGTGGAGGCTGCCTCCGCTTGACGGGAATCCCCCTGACCGGCAAGGTTCACCTGTTCTGCGGGGTCCACCTTCAGATCAAAAAACTGCTCGGGGGGCTGGTTCCGGGTGTTGCCCGCAGGAACACTCAACGCCTGAATAAGCTTGACCCCCTTCCGGCGAAGGGACTGGAGATCGTAGCCTTCGAAATTCTGCTCGGAGATCGCATCGCGACTTGCAGGATGCTCAGACCAGTCCACTGCTACCGGACCAGAAGGTTTTTCCTGGGGAAGTGGAGGCTGGGTCGGTGGCTGGGTGGCATCCGGAGCGGGAAGAGCAGGCTCACCGGTGGGATCCTGATCCGCCAGAGGATTGCCAAAAGCGAGGTGCTGATCGAAGGTTTCATCAAAGAGGGGAACTCCCTGCCAACCCTCCCCTGAGGCGACACCGGCAAGCTGGGTGATGGTGGGGGCAATGTCCACCTGGCGTACCTGCCAGGGGACCCGGATTCCGGCGCGCTCATTGTCAGGTAGCTTAACAATCAGCGGAACGCGGATCTGCTCGTCGTAGAGTGTTGTTCCGTGCCACCAACCGCCGTGCTCCATGAACTCTTCCCCATGGTCGGCGGTAAGGATGATCAAACTCTGATCGTAGCGACCTTCAGCCTTGAGCTTGGCGATGAACTCCCCAAGCGCCTGATCCAGAAAAGCAACCTCTCCGGCATAGAGTTGCCGAAGCTCGTTCTTCATTTCGGGAGGAGGATTCGGGAACTCGGCGCGACCATAGGCATAGCCGTCATAGGGATGCCGGAAATAGGGATCATGCGCATCCATGATATGGACGAAAAGGAAAGATCGGACATCCTTGTTGGCCGTGAGAAACTCATCGGCCCGACGAAACTGCGTCGGACCCGGCATGTAGTATTCCTCCACCCGCTTTCGATTGTTCACCTTGGTATAGAGCTTGCGGGCAACACTATAGAGGGAGAGGGAATAGGAGGACTCTGCTGCCCAGAGAGGGTATTCCGGATCATAAGGATACCACGAAAATCCCTGCCCAAAGCCAACTGCAGCCGTAACATTTGCATTGTTGGGCAGACCGCCGGTGGAGTAGCCAGCCCCTGAGAGCTGCTCCGCCAAGGTGGTGACGGCATCGGGAAGGGCCGCATCCTTGGTCTCGCAGGTATGCGAGGAGGGGTAACGAGAGGTCAGGAGAGAAGCGGTAGAGGCCCGTGTCCAGGAAGCGGAGGTCACCATCTGGTCGAAAACCACCGAATCCTTCGCAAAGGCATCGATAGACGGTGAGGCCGTGGCACCGGCGCCATAGGCCCCGAGGGCATCGGCTCGTAATGTATCTACCATGATGAGGATCACATCCGGTTTCTCCGCAAACTCAGGGCCTTGTTTGGGATGGGAGGCGATGGCCCCAGATGCACCCGGGGCCGGAGAGAGCGAGAAAATCCACGCGATTCCCAGAACGCCTCCCCAGGCCGCAACCGTACCCTTCACGCCGGGCAACACACGAAGTGGCGTTTTAGTGAGGAGGTTCCCGCCGATCCAGATCCCCACAAGGGCCACAAGCCCAAGAATGGCCAGAATCCCCATGGTCGTGGGCAAGGGCACACCTTTCTCCAGATACCACTGCTTATTGAGGATGTACCTCAAGATAAGTAGCCCCAAAGGGGTGGTGACTCCGAAAAAAGAGAGACACCAGCTGCGTGCACGGGAAAGACGGACAAGGCCGGAAAGTAGTGCCAGACCGGCGCCAATCCCCAGACCCATGCCACCGCCGATCAGTCCGTAGAGAAGGGCACCGTAGCGGATCGCTTGGTACTCAGAGGGTGTGGTGCTTGTGAGAATCCAGGCTCCCTCCGAAATGCCCACAAAGCTACCCGCGAGGAGACCGGCACTCAGACCGTAGCCGATCCTGCTGAAGAACCCAAGCTTCTCTGTTGATTCCACAATGCGCCTCGCAGAGTAGGCACCGTTATCGCACAGAGAAGGACCGTCAATGCGGTGGCACCAACAGGATTCGTCATTTCCAGAACCTACCCGAAAAACGAGAATCCCCAGCAGACCGCGGTCTGCTGGGGATTCAAAAGGATGGCTGGCAACTACCTACTCTCCCACACCCGTA
>CAITDR010000121.1 GCA_903891165.1 uncultured Pseudomonadota bacterium | reverse complement strand
GAATGAATGTTCATTCAGCGTCCTGTGTCAGTCCTCCACCCCAACCGGCAACGGCGTCCCATCCAGCTGCACCCCCCAGCCCAGGTACACCTCGGTCTGGGCGGGCACGCGTGCCAGAAAGTTGAGGAAGTCACTCATTTTTGCATCGAGCTGTAGTCGGACCAGGACGGGGCGTTCGTCCAGCCGCAGCTCGCTGAGGCTGCGGATCTCGGCGTCTTCGTCTACCTGGGCGTCCTTTAACAAAATCAGGCTTCGCGCGGGGCCTTCTTCGAGGCCGCGACGGAGCCGCAGCGGGCGGGCGCCGCACCAGCCGGTGGCCAGGAGCGGATCCCGCGACACCTGCTTCAGCAGCACCGGCCCCACCGCGGCACAGGCCACGAGTCCGACGCTGCCCGCATTGCTGCCCGAAAGTAGCAGGTAAAAGTCTTCTATATTCAGGGATGGCGGCAGAAGAATCCCATCTCCCCGTCGGATCTGCGGACCCACATCCAACAGCTCTCCCTCCAGACGGGTAGCCACCAATCCCTCGGCGCTACGCTCCAGCCAGCGCGGCAACACAGTGGAAGCGACCAGGATCCGTCCGGGCAGCCCTTCGCTACGGGGAAGCCTGGAAATCCCCGACTGGTCGGCGGCGGTCTGCGCGACGGTCAGCTCATACATGCCGGTCAGTCGGCCCAATTGTATCTGCCGAAAAGCCAGCCATCCTGGCGGCAGACTGATGACCACGCCCAACAGGATGAAGGCGATGGGCGCACCGATCACCCCCATCGACGAGCGCCCGCCCGGTGCGGCCAGCCAACCCACCGGCACTGCGACGGCTGCGGTCAAAATCCCCAGGTTGAAGGGTGCCCACAGGTTCAACAAAGCTCCCAGATCCCGCTGCAGTTGCTCTCGGGGCAGACTCTGCATCAGCGCGTAGCCCCCAAAAAGCAAGCCACACAGGCCGATCATCAGCCCCATCCCTGCCATCGCTCGGGTCTTCTTCGCGGCCATTCCGGCCAGCCCTGGCGGCAGAAGCAGACACAGCGCCAGGGCGGGCAGCCCCAGCTCTAACACAAACTCTCCCTCCAGCATCCCCATGCCCAGCACCAGGGGCGCCGCAAATCCGATGAAGGAGGCCACCATCGTCGGCAGCCAGCTACGCTCGGAAGGGGGCGTTCTTAAGGCGCCGATCAACACACCCACCAAAAGTGGCAACACTGAGGCCGCTGCCCCGAGTCCTCCCCAGCACAGCCCCTCCCATATGCCGGGCCTCTCCATCAACATTCTCAAGGGAAGATCAGGATCATCCAAGTTTCCCAGGGCATTCTGGTAGAGTCGCTCGGCGGACCAGGCGCTCAACACCCCTCCGTAGAGCAGCGCCCCCACGGGGACGGTCAGCGCGGCGAGGGTGCCCGGTGGCCGACGCAGGGCGGCTACCAGCCCCCAACCGCACTGAAGCAGAAGTCCAAGGCCAAGAAGAAGGAGCAGACCGAGCAGGGGTAGAGACACATCCCGCCTTAACCAGAATCCGTGGCGGGAACCGCAGCGCGGAGCGGGATAGTCTCTTCCGATGTCGCTTCTGCTCCTGTTCCTTGCCTGCGCCGATCCCCAGCCTCTTCCTGCGGCAGTGGCTGCGGAAGAGCTGGATCGAAGTAGCCTTCCGCCACTGTACCGTCAGCTCTATGACTATGCTTTCTTGCCAGAGGTGCAGGGCAAGGAGCAGCGGGTGCGCCTCTTGATCTGGCTGAAGTATATGGAGTTCAGCCGCTACCAGCTGGGGCTGATGCGCGAGCTGGCCGATCGTACGGAGCGGGAGCGGCGTTCGGTGGAGGAGCGCCAACGCGAGATTGTCACGGACTACGAGCCCAAAGTCGGTGCAGTCTACGATCAGATCTGGGAGCAGATGCAGGCGGGTGTGAGCGAGGAAGAACTTGCCAAACGTGCCACCGAGCTGGGACCGGTGCGCGAGCGGGAGGCCGAGCTGTTGGAGCTGCGCTCCCGCTCGGTGCGCACCCTTTTTGAGACCCAGGCTCCCTTTCTGAAGACCCTCACGGCGACCCAGGAAATCCGCTTCTCCGACGCCACTTTTTTGCTGCGCCACCGCCTGGATCCCTATGCCAACCCCGGCGACTTTAACGCCCTGATCGGCACGGTCTATGTGGCAGGGCAATTCGGCGCTTTGTCTCGCCCGACCTTTGATCCGGGTGAGGATCACCTGAACATCGGCGGCCTCTGGTCCGAGGAGCCCGAGCAGCTCGCCGGACCCTACTTCCCGGATGCCCGCCGCGAGGTGATTTTGTACATGGTGCTCCTGGAGCCCCGCCTCCCAGAGGCCATCGAGGCAGCCCTGACGCTGAAGGCCACCGAGCCGGAGCCGGGGGTTCCCGGCGACCCGGGTGTGGTGCCGGGTGCGGTGCCTCCGCCTGGTGTTCCGGTTGAGCCTCCGCCGGGTATTCCTGAGACCCCCCCACCGGTCGAGCCCCCTCCCGGATAGTGACTCTGATCCGAGTCACTAGCGATCAAAAGCCTGCTGCGCAGTCCACCGCCCGATCAGGGCGCGTTCCTCGTCCGTCATTTGTGTCAGGTTTCCGAAGGGCATGATGGGGCTGGCCACCACCTGCTGGTGGATTTTGGGACCGGCAGCAAGGATCTGCCGAGGTTCTTCTAAGATCATCCCCTTGGGGGGGCTGCTCCAGCCTGCCTGGATGGGCTGGCTGGCATGGCAGGGCAGGCAGCGTTGCGCGATGACCTGCTGCACTTCCACCATGGAAACGGCGGCCTGCCCCTCGACCACGGGTGCGGGTGTGGGGCGCGTGTAGACGGCGATGCCGACGAAGCCCGCCAGTGCGACAACGGGGATCCAGGGCCGGTGGATCCCCCGTTCGTCCAGGTTGATCCAGTGCCGATAGCCGGCGCCCACCAGCCCGATGGCCAGCACCAGGAGCCATCCCTGGGGGTGCCCCCAGGTCTGCGGGAAGTGCCCGCTGATCATGGTGAACAGTACGGGAAGCGTAATATAGTTATTGTGGAGAGAGCGGAGCGCCCCGGCCTTGGCCCGATCCAGCGGCGGGGGGGTGCCGGCGATCATCGCATCCACCACCGCCTTCTGCCCCGGTATGATCACAAAAAAAACGTTGGCCGCCATCCAGGTACCCAGCATGGCACCCAGGTGGATGGTGGCGGCACGTGCCGAGAGCAGGTGGAAGAGACCGTAGCTGGCTCCAGTGACAAAGATCAAAAGCAGCCCAGCCAAGATACCGCTATGGTTTTTCAGGGGGCTACGGCACAGACCATCATAGAAGAGCCAGCCTCCCAACAAAAATCCGGCGCCGATGCCCACGGCCTGCAGGGGGCTTAAATCGGCCACGGCCGGATCCACCATGCTGCTGCCCGCCGTGGTCCAGAAGTGTAGAATCAGGAGAGAGAAGCCGGTGATCCAGGTGAGGTAAGCCTCCCACTTGAACCAATGCAGGGTTTTGGGAAGGCGTCCCGGGGCACCCCCGTACTTCTGGACATTGTAAAAGGCACCGCCATGGATGGCCCAGAGGCCACCGGCCACACCGGGCGCGACTTCCTCCCCCTCTTCTATGGGTCGGACAGTATTGTTCAACCACACAAAATAGAAGGAGGCCCCGATCCAGGCTACCCCAATCATGAAGTGAAACCAGCGCAACCCCAAGCCCAGCCAGTCGTTGACCCAGCCCATTCCTATCACCTCGGCGCCGATCATAGCAGACGTGCACGACGCCGCTGGCTATAGATCGGGGATGAAGATCGCACTCCAAAGCCGCCGGGTGCTGCTGCCTGCGGGTTTCCAGCCCGCTGTCCTCCATCTGGATGGGGACCGGATTGTACACATCACCCCGACGCCGCTTCCTGGTTTTGAGCTACGGGATGTGGGAGAAAGCTGCATTCTCCCGGCCCTTACCGACAGCCATGTCCACATCAACGAGCCCGGTCGCAGCGACTGGGAGGGCTTTTGGACGGCCACCCGCGCCGCCGCCGCCGGGGGCGTGACCCTTCTGGTGGACATGCCGCTCAACTCCGATCCGGTGACCACTTCTTTGGAGGCCCTGGAAAAAAAGAAGGGCAGTGCGGCAGGAAAGCTGCATGTGGACGTGGGTTTTTGGGGCGGGGTGGTACCGGGCAACGTGGCCGAGCTGGCGCCGATGGTGCGCGCCGGGGCCCTGGGCTTCAAGTGCTTCACCTGCTTTTCGGGCATCGACGATTTCCCGGCTTCGACCCGTGCGGATCTTCTGGAGGCGATGCCGGTGCTCCGCGAGCTGGGGGTGCCGCTCTTGGTCCATGCGGAGCTGGAGAGCGAGCTGAAGGATGCAAACATAGACGCATCCTCACGTTTGTACAAAAACTACCTGCATAGTCGCCCGAGCGCCTGGGAGGATGCGGCGGTGGCCATGGTGGTGGAGCTGGTGGCGTTGACCGGCTGCCGCGCGCACATCGTACACCTTTCCTCTGCCGACGCCCTGGATCTGGTTCGGCGGGCAAAAATGCAGGGGCTTCCTATCACAGCGGAGACCTGCCCCCACTACCTGGGACTCGCTGCGGAGGAGGTGCCCGACGGGGCCACCCAATTCAAATGTGCGCCGCCGATCCGGGAGCGGGAGAACCAGGAGCGCCTCTGGGCGGGTCTATTGGACGGGACGCTGGATTTTGTAGTCACCGACCATTCTCCCTGTATTCCAGCCCTGAAAAAGATGGAAGAAGGAACCTTTATGGATGCCTGGGGAGGCATCGCTTCTTTGCAGTTGGGTCTACGTTCGGTGTGGACGGAGGCGCAGCGCCGGGGCATAGCCCTGGAGCGCCTGATCGGCTGGATGTCCGCGGCGACGGCGGCTTTTGTGGGCAGGCCGGAGCGCGGAATTCTGAGGGAGGGCGGCCCCGCCGATTTTCTGCTGTTCCAGCCGGAGCACGAGGAGCGGCTGGAGGCCCGCACGCTGCTGCACCGCCATCCGCAGAGTCCCTGGGTGGGGCGTCGGCTTGCGGGTGCGGTAGAGCAGACGTGGATGCGCGGACAGCCCATCTGGTCCGACGGAAAAATCTGCGGCGAAGCCGCCGGAAAAATCTATCTGGGAGGGAGGAACCATGTCTGAGGTGGCGGCCTTTGCGGGCCTTGTGGATCTGCTGTGTGAGGATGTGGGGGGAGAGGCGATCCTGTGTAGCGACGACTTTTTTGCGGGGATGGGCTACCTGGTCAAGGCCAAAGCCGCACTTTTTGATCCCAGCACCTACACCGATCGTGGCAAAGAGATGGACGGCTGGGAGTCGCGACGCAAACGAGTGGGCGGTCACGACTGGTGTATTCTGAAGTTAGGGGTCCCGGGACAGATCCGCGGGGTGGACATCGACACCGCGCACTTCCTGGGGAACCACCCTCCTTTTGCGAGCCTCGATGCCTGCTCTGTATCCCCCGATACAAGTCCAGAGCAGCTTCGGGATTCCGTAGAATGGACAAGGATTTTGGAGGAAGTACCCCTGCGGCGGGGCTCCCACAACCTGCAGGCGGTGAGCAGCGACAAGATCTGGACTTTTGTACGGTTGAACATCTACCCGGATGGGGGGGTGGCGCGGCTGCGGATCTATGGGGAGCCGCAGCCGGTGCAGACCGAGGGGCGGCTGGATCTGGCGGCCCTGGTCAACGGCGGGCGTGCCGTCGCCTGTTCGGATATGTTTTTCTCCCATATGAACAACCTTCTTTTGCCCGGTCGCTCGGCTTTTATGGGGGGAGGTTGGGAGACCCGACGCAGTCGTCCGCCGGGGGAGGACTGGATCATTGTGGCGCTGTGTGGTCCGGGTCGGGTGGAGAGCCTGACGCTGGATACCGGGCACTATAAGGGCAATTATCCGGATCGTGCGGCGGTGGACGCCCTGTACTGGCCCGGTGCCCCGCCGCATCTGCTGCCTCAGCATCCCGACTGGAAGGAAATTCTCCCTCCTACAAAAATGCGCGCCGATCAGGAGCACCAGGTCACGGTGCAAGACCCCGGTCCCTGGACCCATCTCCGCCTGCGCATCCTACCCGATGGGGGCATGGCAAGAATGCGCGTTTGGGGAAGGCTTTCCAGCGAAAACCGTGCAGATCCGCTGGTGGAGAAACTCAACAACCTCTCCGAGCCTGAAGCCCGCGCCGCTCTGACCCGCTGCTGCGGTTCTGTGCGCTGGCTGGCGGCGATGCTTGCCCTGCGTCCTTTCCGCAGCAAAACCCAGCTTCTGGGCGAGGCAAGTCGGATCTGGTGGGATCTGGACGAGGGGGACTGGCGGGAGGCCTTCGGGCACCATCCCCGCATCGGGGCGGATCTGGCCCTGCTCCGCGAAAAATACGCGGCCACGGCGACCTGGTCCGCTGGCGAACAGAGTGGGGTGGCGGCGGCCCCTGAGGAGACTCTGGAGGCCCTGGCAGAGGGAAACCGTGCCTATGAAGCGCGCTTCGGCTACATTTTTATTGTATGTGCCTCGGGCCTGAGCGCCGCGGAGATGCTGGCCCGTCTGCAGGAGCGTCTGCCGAATGAGCCCGCCACCGAGCTGCGGGTGGCGGCGGGGGAGCATGCGAGGATTATGGCTTTACGCCTCCAGAAACTGGTTGAAACAACGGAGTCTTCAAAAACATGAGTATCAGCACCCACGTCCTCGATCTGGTCCACGGAGGTCCCGCAAGCGGGGTCTGGGTGCGGCTGGAACAGAAAGTCGGCAAGAACTGGCAGGAACTACACGCCGGACACACAGACAGCGACGGGCGCCTGCGCGAGCTGTTGCCGAAGGGGGTGGATCTCGCCGGGATCTTCCGCATCACCTTCGACACCGGAGCCTGGTTCAAACAACAGAACCGCCCCAGCTTCTACCCGGAAGTCTCCGTCGTTTTTGAGATCGTCGCCGCCACCGAGCACTACCATGTGCCGCTGCTTTTGGGGCCCTACGGCTACTCCACTTATCGGGGAAGCTGATTTTTCGAGGCTAAAAACGCGGTAGAGGATTGCCTACCACTTGGTAGACAATCCTCTACTGCTGAGTCAGGATCGAAAAAGCTCAACGCACGAAGACGCTGAGCTTCCGACGATCAGCGACGCCGACGCCGCAGCAGGGCCGCAGCCGCGACGCCGATGCCCAGGGCAGCCTGGCCGTCGCCCGGTGTGCTCGCACAGCCACAGCCGCCGCTGTAGCCACCCTTGCCGGTGTCCACATCCAGCTTGTCGTCGCTGCCGTCCAGCGGGTTGGTGCCCTGGTCGTTGACCTCCACCCCGTCGATCACCCCGCCGCCATCGGTGTCGGCCAGGTTGGGATCGGTGCCGTGGGTGTTCACCTCCTCCCCATCAGAGAGGCCGTCACCATCCGTGTCCGGCGCGGTGGGGTTGGTGTTGGTCTCCTTCACCTCCTGCCCATCGGTCAGCCCATCCGCATCGGTGTCGGGGTTGGTGGGATCGGTGCCCAGCTCGGACTCCTCCCCGTCGTTCAGGCCATCCTGATCCTGATCCAGGTCGTCTGCCGGATCCAGGGGATCGCTGCCCCGGCCCACTTCAGTGCCGTCGTCGATGCTGCCACCATCGGTGTCGGCGTTGTTGGGATCGGTCTCGTTGTCCACCGCACCGTTCTGGTTGGCATCCTCGGCGCCATCGGAAAGGCCGTCGCCGTCGCTGTCGGCATTGCCGGAGTCGGTGGTGGTGCTGGGGTCGCTGTCCGCCTTAAAGACGCCTGGATCGGTGTCTTCTCCACCGGTCGTGCGGCCCTGCTCCTGCCCATCGCCCAGACCGTCGCCGTCGCTGTCAAATTCGGTGGGATCGGTGTCTCCCACAAAATACTCCTGGTAGTCGGAGAGGCCGTCGTCGTCGCTGTCCTGATCGGTGGGATCGGTGCCCAGATCCAGCTCCTGATCGTCGATCAGTCCGTCGCCATCGGTGTCCGCGGGGGGGAAGTCGTCCGAGGGATCCAGAGGATCGCTGCCCCGGCCATCTTCGGTACCGTCGTCCACACCACCGTCGTCACTGTCCGCATCGTTGGGATCGGTCTCCAGGAAGCTGACCGCACCGTCGTGATCGCGGTCTTCGTCGCCATCGTTCAGGCCGTCGCCATCGGTGTCCCCAGCGGCGGGATCGGTGGTGGTGCTGGGATCACTGTCGCCAATGAACACCGTGGGATCGGTGTCGGTGCCGGGGCTGGAAAGGCCAGCTTCCTGGCCATCGGTCAGGGTGTCGCCGTCGCTGTCGCGGTCGAGGGGGTTGGTACTGTAGTCGTTAACTTCGGTGCCATCGGAGAGACCGTCGTCGTCGGTATCGGCGTCCAGCGGCAGCGTGCCGTAGCTGTTCAGCTCCTCCCCATCGTTCAGGCCGTCACCATCGGTGTCGGCGTTGAGGGGATCGGTGCCGTAGCTGAAGCCCTCCCATCCATCGAGCAGGCCGTCGCCGTCGGTGTCCGAATTGGCAGGATCGGTGCCGATGTTGTTCACCTCGTCGCCATCGGTCAGCAGGTCGCCGTCGCTGTCGGTATTCAGCGGGTCGGTGCTCCAGGTGTTGACCTCGTCGCCGTCGATCAGGCCGTCGCCGTCGGTGTCGGCCACGGTCGGGTCGGTGTTGTGGGTGTTGATCTCGGCACCATCGCTCAGACCGTCGCTGTCGGTGTCGGCACTGGTGGGATCGGTGAAGCCACCGGTGACCTCGTCGTAGTCGCCAAGACC
This sequence comes from uncultured Pseudomonadota bacterium, assembly GCA_903891165.1. Classification (GTDB taxonomy): domain Bacteria; phylum Myxococcota_A; class UBA796; order UBA796; family SXON01; genus CAITDR01. Next base: position 18,986 of record CAITDR010000121.1, on the reverse strand, counting down.
ATCGCCGTCGGTATCGGTAGAGGCGGGATCGGTGCCGTAGTTGGCCACCTCCTCCTCATCCGACAACAGATCGCCGTCGCTGTCGAGGTCCAGGTAGTTGGGGGTGCCGTCTTGATCGGTGTCGTCGTTGCGGGGATCGCCGTCCAGGTTGGCATCCTCGTCGATGGTCGGGAGGCCATCGTCGTCGTCGTCGGTGTCCAATGTGTCGTCGATGCCGTCGCTGTCGCTGTCGGGGAAGGTGCAGTCCACATAGACACCCACGACATCGAAGAAGTTGCCCATCGAAGCGTCGCCGGTCGCGGTGGACACGGCCTCGAAGCCGATGCGGGTGGTGCTGTTGACGGCGGTGAAGCTGCTGACGTAGACACCCCAGGCCGTCGTGTCGTCGGTGTACACGTCGGTCTCCACACCGTCCACCAGGAAGCGAGCCACGTCCAACCCGGCACGACCCCGGTGGCCCACCACCAGGGTGTAGTTTTCGCCGGGGGTGGTGGCCACATTCTGGTAGAGCTCGGCTGGATAGTAAGCGTTCAATTCGGCAAACTGAACACCATCCAGCATGGAGACACCCATACTCTCGCCCCACAGCTCGATGAGGCCGGTAGGGTCCGTCGTATGCCAGCCAGGGATTACCCCATCGGCCACAAAGCCGAAGCCATTCACAAAAGGTTCTTCAAAGCCTGCATTGGTGAGCAGGGAGTCGGGAGAGACACAGTCCACGGTGCCGTCCCCGTCGGCGATGGCCGCGGGGATGCCGTTCTCCCCAACGACGCCGTCGATGCGGCCGTCGTCGTCGCTGTCGTAGGCGGAATAGCCCGCTTCATACAGGTCACTTACCCCGTCGCCATCGGAGTCCAGGTCCAGGGTGTTGACGATGCCGTCCCCGTCGGTATCCACGACATCCGGCTCGGCGCCGTCGGGAATGCCGTCGTTGTCGTCGTCGCTATCGTCTTCGTTGTCAATGCCGTCGCTATCGGCATCATTGCTGATACGTACGGTGAGTGCGCTGGTATTGTCTGATGGGTCGCCGTCGATGTCGTTGGCACCCAGCGTGGCGATAAAGCGGGCGATCAGATCGCCCGCAGCGCCATTGTCGGCGGTCGCCACCACGGTGTAGGTCACCGAGCCACCGGAGGGGATCGACACGCCTGAATCGACCAGATCGCCGGTGCCGGAAGGGGTGCAGGTGGAGCCGGAGGAGGGCACACAGCTCCAGCTTCCGCTGGTGATGCCGTTGGGCATGACCGAGGAGAGGTCCAGACCGGAGGTGGTCGTCGCCCAAAGGTTATTGACCGTAATGGTGTAGGTCACCGTGTCGCCCGGCAAGACGACGGAAGGACTGACGCTGCCCACCACCACGATGTCGGCGGGATCGCGGCCGTCGAGGTCCTGTAGCGCAAGGTTGCGGGCTTCGTGGTAGTTGTTCACGCCACCGGTGGAGCCCGCCAGACCCAGCTTCAGCGAAGCAGGTGCGGGGTGGTTGTAGGTGACCGGGCCCAGGACCTGGGTGACCACGGTGCCGTCGCCGGAGCGCAGGTAGCCGGTGATGTCCATGCCGCCACCTGAGGCGGATTCAAACAGTACAAAGAGCTTTTTCGACTGGGTACCCGACGGGCGGCTGGTGTAGTAGGGGTAGTCCAACGAGCTTACATAGACGCCGTCGATATAGGTGTAAGCGTCGTCATAGGCACCACGCACGACGATGGAGTCCGGGGAAAAGCCGGGGCCCGTGGTGAAGTGGGTGCTGTTGTCCGAGAAGTTCCCGTATTCGTCTACACCGACGCCCACATAGACCTGCGACGCGCCATAGTAGCCCAGCCACCCACCGGTGGAGCCAATGGTGAAGGAGGAGGCTGCAAGAGACCCATCATACAAAAATACGGAGAATCCGTCCGCACCCGATCCACCCCAGGATGCCAGCTCAAAGGCGACCAGAACACCTGTTGACGTGTCAACAGCAGTATCGCTTACCGCATAGCCGAAACTGTCCGCACTGATGTTGGTAAGGCGCAGCCAGCCATCTCCCTCCGCATCGTAGCTGCCTGCAGTAAGACTGGCCGCGCCGCCCAGTGTCCAACCCGTCGGGATCGTGGAAGAGCGGAAGTCCGCGACGTCACTGGCCAACGATGTCGAGGGGAGGGCAAGCGCCAGCCATACCATGCGCGCAGATCGGCGGGAAGGTCGTATAAATTTTGTTCCCATATTCAAGCGACGGTTCATTGATCCTCCAGAATCAGGGACCGCAGCTTAGCCTGAGCAACGCATTGACGCTACCTTTACGACGCCTGCTTCCCCCCTCTCATGTCGTCTTTCCCCGCGCCCACCGCAAAAAACGCCCGATATGGTGATAGGGCGGCGTGGGGCTGAGCGCGTTTTTGGGCTCATAGGGGCCGGTCAGGTAGGGCACGTACATCGAGCGGCGCAGGCTTTCGGGGCCGGTTTTTGGAGACTGCTGCACCCGGTGCCAAAGGCGACCATCATGCACCGTCAGGTCGCCGGACTCGGTCTCCACCGCGATCTCCGCCGGATCTTCGCCATGGCTCAAAAAGTAGAGCTTGCGGAAGCACATATCCCAAAACCCCTGGCGGTGACTGCCAGGAATCAAACGCAGACCCCCATCCGCACGCGAGATGCGGTCAAAGTGTAGGCCGATATTGAGCATCTGCTGGGGCATCCGTCCACGAAAAATGTCGCGCAACCCGTCGGTGTGCCAGCCCAGGCGTGGATAGGCCGAGCCGGGCACATTGATGTAACGATTTACCACCACTCCGTCTTTTTCGTCGTGACCGACCCGCGCATCGGCGCCGATCAGGGTGCGGATGGGGTCAAACCGTCGGTCCAGCACAAATTCCCGGAGGGAGGAGGAGAACATGGACGTAAAGGTGAAGCGCTGCACAAAGGGCTTTCCCTCTGCATCCTTTCCCATAAAGATGGGGATACCGTTCACAAATTTGCGATCTTCGGCCAACCAACTCGCCTGGATACGATCCAGCTCGCCCAGGATCATCTGCACATCGTCTGGCTTTGCCACCTGTGCAAACACCAGAAAACCGTGCTGATCCAAAAAAGCACGCTGCTCGTCGGTGATGACCGGACCCAGGGTAAAGCGGGTGGAGAGGGGGAGCAAGGGGAACCTCGACTGCTCGTAGGAAGAGTGCAGGGACTTCGAATATTTCTACGCCGCAATAGCCGCTTCAGACCGCTATTGACAGGTCAATGGGAGGTCAGACCACGAAGCAGCGTCGTGACCTCTTCCTGGCTGCGGGTCGCGAAGGGCACCACAAGCGCGTGGAGCTGATCCCAGTGCTTCACTTGATGAAGCACCACAGCCAGATCATCCGGCGGGGCGGAGAAGCGGGCGCGATACAGCTCCACCAGGGTAGCCACCGCAATTTCCCGATTTTTGCGCTTCTCCTCTTCGATCCCTTTCTCAATCCCTTTCTCAATCCCTTTCTCGATCCCTTTCTCGATCCCTTTCTCGATCCCTTTCTCAATCCCGATCTGCTCCCCAATCGCCCGCTGCTCGCGAACCCACTTCTCGTACATGTCCTGGTAGGGCTGAATCATCATGGACTCCTGCACATCTGATATCGATAACCTGAACGCGGGCAACACGGCACTCGCCATCGCCCACTCCCACGACGCCTCCGGCAGCGCGGGCAGCTTGGTCAAAATCCCAACAACCCCCGCACCCTCTCCCCCACCCACTCCACCGGGGTTTCCACCACTTCTGGACGTTGTTGGCTCCAGATTTTGGCCAGCGCCTCGGCCATCGAAGCCCGCAGCTCCACATCCCCACGCGCCCGCATCACCGCCTCCAGGTACGGTGCCTCAGGAAAGCCGGCCCGGTGCTGGAACACCATCGGCACACCCGCCCGCAGACACTCCCCCAAAATCCCATAGCCCGGCTTGGTAAAGACCACATCGGTCCCCAACAGCAGCTCGGGAAAGGGGACATCCTCAACAAAAATGCAGTCCGGGCGGTCCAGACGCGGCATCGGCGGTGCCAGCACATAGAGCACCCCCGGAATCACCGGCAAAAAAGCCTCCAGATCGGCCAGGCCGAAGCCCCCAAAACAGACCAGCACAGTCTTCTTGCCGCTAGGCCCCCGCCAGGCTCGCTCCGCCCGCCGCGCCAGCAGCCCGCCCTGTTGCGTTGCAGCAAAACCCTGGAGGCCCGGCCCCGGCCAGAGGGACAGGCCCTGGTGGCCCGCCTGCCAGTCTGCAAAACGTGCTGCCCAGCCCGTCAAGGAGGGATAGTGACGATAGATCCAGGCCCAATCAAAATTACCGACGGCCAAGGTCCGGCAGCCCGCCCGGCGTGCTGCCTCCAATCCGGCCGGGGCCACATCCACCAGACAGGCATCCACCCCTCGCAATTGTGCAGCCAACAGGTCGATTTTTTCTTCAGAACAGCGCTGCTCTAAGAGCGGGAGCGTCCCTTCGGGATCCTCACGAATGCTGTCCAACTGCCGCAGACCCACATCCACAAACCAGGGTATAACCTGTGCATCTGGCGCCCAGTTGTGCACAACGCTCTCCGGCACGGCAGTGTAGATCCGCACCGAAGCACCGCTGCGCTGCAATACCGGCAGCAGCGCCAGCTGCCGCCCCAGGTGCCCAAAACCATGCGCTGAGCACACAATCGCCAGCTTCAACGCCCCAGCCCCTCGGTGGCAAGACCACTTTCGGTCAGGCGGTAGCTGTGATCCACCTGAAGATCCGAATAATTCCGCAGATAGCCGCCCGGAAACCAGACTTCTACGCTGTCCACCTTGCTGATGCTCCCCAGACCCACATGGAGCGTCTGGCTGTCCTGGTTGCCCACCCCATTGCCGCCGCTCACGGTGCGAACCCAGGTTCTTCCTCCCGCATGCACCCAGGCCACCGCCCCGATCGCCGCCCGGTTGCTGGCCACATCCCCGACCAGCCGCAGCTTCAGATAGTGCCCCGTCGCCAGATCGTTCCGGAAGAGCGTCGTCAACATCAGATCTTCGTCGCCGTCGTTGTCGAAGTCAGAGACGGCCGAACCCCAGCCATTTTCAGTGGTAAAACCTGCTTCTTCGCGGGTGGCCGTGTAGTGCGCGGTGCCGTCGTTCACATAGACATCGGTGGGGCGCCCGGCGTAGACCTCGGAGATGGTCAGATCCAGGTCCCCATCGTTCTCGAAGTCAAGAAGAGAAGGATTGGAGTGGGTTTCGTGGTAGTCCAGGCCGCGATCCGCCGCCTCGTCCACCCAGGAGCCCCGGTCCTGGATCAACAGCTGGGTCTGGTCCGAGAATTCGTAGTAGCGGGGGTGGGCCAGGTTGGCGTGGACACTGTCAAAATCCCCGTCGTTGTCCAGATCCCCGAAGGCCATGCCGATGGTGTGGCCGAAATAGCCCCGGCTGTAGGTGCCCGCGAGGCCGACCAGGGCCGCGCGCTCTTCAAAGATCCCATCACCCATGTTCCGATAGTAAAGGTTCTTCTGAAGAACATAGTTGTTGATCGCGATGTCAATATCCCCGTCCAGATCCGCATCCAGGGCCATGGCCCCACGACCAGCCAGCGCATCCCACTCAAAGCCGTGATCCTCGCCCCACTCCGAAAATGTCCCGTCGCCGTTGTTATGCCAGAAGCGGTCGGGGTAGTAGGTATAGTCGTCAAAGCATAAAAAGTTGGCCTGCACCAGATCCAGAAAACCGTCGTTGTCGAAGTCCCCCCAGGCCGCCCCGTAGGTAGGCGAGTGCTGAGGTGTCCCCTCGCTCAGACAGTCCACACTGTCCTGCAGATCGTCGATGCCCGCAAACGCCGTCACATCCGAAAAAGATCCATCACAATTACTGCGGAGAAGAAGTTCGTTCCCCGAAGGCCCAGCATCACGGGACCCGTTCATCCCATAAAAATCCAGGCAACCATCGTTGTCAAAATCACCCCAGACACCGCCTGCAGTGCCGATGCCCACCTGCACCCCCGCCTGCGCACTCACGTCCACAAAAGTGCCACCGTCGTTTCGATAGAGGGAGGGGCCCGCCAACATAATATCGTCATCCCCATCGTCGTCATAGTCACCCCAGGCGATGTTTCCCGAGGCGGGAAGCCCCACATCCGCGGGCTGGAACCAGGTTGCCTCCGGAGCAATCTCCGAGACCGTCTCCACTTGCGCCTGGATCAGAAAATCATACTGAAGCGGAAACGAAAGTCCCGTGTAGTAGCTAGCTTTGTCCGCCAGGGGATAGCGGATGGCCGAATGGCAGTCATCCCAGGCGCCACAGGCCCCATCCCCTCCGGTGCCGGCATCCCCCCAGAGCATCGGCCCCGCGTCCCCGTCGCGATAAGAGGCTGCATAGACCAGCCCTGGACCATCCACCAAAAGAGGAGGATCCACCTTATAGGTCACCCAGCCATCCTGGTCCGCGGCGCTCAGGCAGCGGGTCCCTGTCCACAGCGGCTGATCGATCCAGTAGTCAAAACCGTTGTGGCCGAAGTCCGGATACAGGCCCATGGTCACCGGCACCTGCTCCGGTGGGAGCATCCCATAATTCACACGAAGGGCATGGATTTTGGAAGGATGATCCAGCTCAAAGCGCACACCCTCCCATCCGGGTGTGGCACTCAGATCATAGCTGGTCGTGCCATCCACCCCCGTCACCGATCCGAAGTCGGCCATCGTGACCGCACTAACACCATCATCCCAGCTTTGCCAGGGGAAAGCTGCCTCCTCTACCGTTCCACCCGCACTTTCTTCGCAATCCGGAAGCGGAGAATCCACCGGAGAGTCCGTCGCGGACTCCGTCGGTGGATCCTCTTTCTGAGGTTTTTCGGTCGGAGAGGGGCAGGCCAGGAGGAGAAGCAGCATCTACCCAGGATAGCACAACGCCGCGGCCTCCTCTGTCCGCCCATAGTAACTCTGATCAGAGTCACTACGAAAACACCGCATCAAAAGCTTAGAAACAGACTTCGTAGGGAGCGACGTAGGCGCTGCCGGGGAAGGTGGTCAGGCCGTCGAAGCAGTTGCCAGGGACGCCGTTTCCTTCGAAGGAGGCCTCCAGAACGCCATTGTCCCAGTACTCAAACCACAGGTGATTGGCACTGTCCTGGCCCCAATAGCCGTAGTAGCTGGGCGCCACGGGGATGCTGAGGGTACCGTCCGCAGCTAGCTGAACATCGTGGGAGCTGATGGAGCTGGGGAAAAGGGTACATTCATAGTAGGAGGTCAGGTTGGTGCCCGTGCAGTGGTCGTTGGTGACGTACACATCGGTACCGGTGATGGCGTAGCTGGAGTAGGTGACATTGGCCGTCGCACTGGCGCTGTTGTTTGCCGTGCTATTCTCCAAAGAAGTTGTCGTCGCAACAGCAGAAAATCCGAGCGCTACACTGTTCTGGGGAAGGGCCAGGGAGAAGGTCACCGTCTTGTTGGTGCCCTTGTTGATGGTGCCCAGGCTACAGTTCAGCTTGGTCCCCACCTTGGTACAGGTAGAGGAGTAGGCACCCAGGGCGCCCATCACGTAGACGTTGGGGCTGGTGTGGGTCACCGGAAGCTGGATCGACACGGTCACGCTGGAAGCACTCGCATTGCCCGTGTTCGACACCTTCACGGTATAGGTCGCCGCGGTATCGGCGACGGCAGAGGCCGGTAGGGTGAAGGAGGGGACGATATCGGCTTTGGCGTGGGCGTAGGTAGCAAGAAGAAGGCTGAGCATGAGAATCTCCAAAAGGGCGTTATGGACGCTGCTGACCACCAGCAGCCGCTCCACATCCCTTTACGGCAGCCAGCGGATGTCACCGGGCGGCTGTTACCTCCTGTTACCTGGGGAAAGAGCGGTGAAAGAGGCAGCAGCCCTTGGAGCGTCAACCGGATAAGCGCCCGAAATGGCGACCCTCCCCTCTGTGTGCCCGCTCGACTGCCCGGATCGTTGCTCGCTGACCGTAGAGGTGGAGGCGGACAAAGTCCGTCGCATCTCCGGCAGCCACAAAAATCCGCTTACGGCAGGTTTTATCTGTAAAAAAGTTGCAGATTTTGGCGAGAGAGTACATGGCTCTCGTCGCATCCTACGGCCCGCTCGTCGCGTCGGTCCGAAGGGGAGCGGGCAATTTGAAGACATCTCCTGGGAGGAGGCGCTGGCCGAGATCGTCGCGCGTTTCCAAAAGATCCTCCAAGAAGAGGGGGGAGAAGCCATCCTTCCCTGCTGGTACGGCGGAAGTAACGGCTACCTGACCGGTGGGGCCTTGGACAGCCGCTTCTGGCACCGCCTGGGCGCCGCTCGGCTGGAGCGGACGTTATGCGCCGCCAACGCCGGGATGGGTGCTCGCTCGGTCTATGGTGATCTGCCCTCGGCAGACCTGAGCGACGTGGGGGAGGCGGAGCTGGTGCTCTTGTGGGGCTTTAATCCCCATGCCTCCGGCATTCACCTCGTGCCACTTCTGGAGAAGGTGAGAAAGAAAGGAGGAAAGCTGATTGTGGTGGACCCACGTCGTATCCCCATGGCCGAAAAAGCCGATCTGCATCTGGCGCCGCTGCCAGGGACGGACGTGGCGCTGGCGCTTTGTCTGGCCGGGCTTGCTTTTCAAAAAGGCTATGTGGATCGGGATTTTTTGAAGCAGTATGCGGAAGGGGTGGAGGAGTTCGAGGCCGAAGCGCGACGCTGGACGGTGGAGAAGACGGCGGCACTCTGCGGGCTGAAGGTCGAGGACATCGAAGCGGTAGCAGCCATGTATGCAGGAACAACGAAGGCGATGGTGCGCTGTGGCTGGGGGGTGGAGCGCAGCCGGAACGGAACCGACGCCATCCGGGCAATTCTTGCTTTACCCGCGATCTATGGGAAGTTTGGGGGGAGGGGAGGAGGCTATGCGATGTCCGCTTCGGGCGGCTACAAGGCGCGCTTGGGAGGCCTTCAAAAAGTCGCAGGCGCCAAAGAGGTGCATCGTTCTGTGAACCTCTCCCAGTTGGCCTCCGCTTTGGAAACCCTCCAAAATCCCCCTATCAAAGCTCTGTTCGTCTATGACTGCAACCCGGTAGCCACCGTGCCTGATCAGGCCCACGTGGTGCAGGCGCTGCAGCGGGAGGACCTGTTTACCGTGGTCCACGAGCAGGTGTGGACGGACAGCTGCGCATACGCAGACATTGTGCTGCCCGCCACCACCTTTCTGGAGCACGAGGAGCTAAGCCGCTCCTATGCCACCTACCTCTTCCAGTGGTCTGAGGCGGTGATTCCGGCGGTGGGAGAGTCCCGATCCAACCACCAGCTCTTCCTCGCCCTGGCCGAAAAAATGGGCTTTTCCGAGCCGGAGCTGCGGGAAACACCCCGGGAGCTGGCCAAGTCCTTCTACGAAAAAGGCTTCCCCCACCTGAACAACCGCTTTGAGGATCTGGAACGGGATCGCGTCAAACTGCTCCCCCATCCTATCCAATTTGTGGATGCCTTCCCCTCCCGGCCAATTCAGTTGTGCACAACGGAAAACAACGCCCACGCTGGACCCCCGCAGTACCGGCCGCCCCCCGCCGACGCCGAGCTGCCCCTGATCCTGATTTCCCCGGCCGACAAAGGCGCGATCAGCTCCACCTGCTTCGAAGATCTGCCTGCAGGCAGCGCGCAGCTGCTCCTGCACCCGGAAGACGCCGATAGCCGGGGCATCGTGGACGGCAGCGAGATTACCCTGCGCAACGGGCAGGGCGAGCTTCGGGTGCTGGTGCGACTCAGCCAGGAGGTACGCCCCGGGGTGGTGAGCCTGCCCAAAGGCCTGTGGCGCAGCGCAACCCGGAACGGGTGGACCAGCAATGTGCTGATCCCGGCGCATGTGGATCCCGTCGGAGGGGGAGCATGCTACAATGACGCGCGGGTGGAGATCTTTTTGTAGGCTCTCCCAATACCCAGAGGAGGCCACACATCTTGCCCCCACGCACCTGCCTCCTCCTCCCTCTCCTCCTCGCCGCTTGCGACATCCCGGAGACAAAAACGCCGTCCACCCCCGCGGAGCCCGCCACCGCCCACTGGATGTCGGACGTTTTTGTGGATCGGCCTGACACCACCGTTGGCTCCATCCTCCTCCCCGGCGCCTTTAATTCCACGTCCTACGCCTGTGATGCGGCCTACGGCATGTCGCCGGGCGCACCCGCGGTCGTCCGTGCTCTCTGGGGAGACGAAGACACCACCGACAACGAGGAGAACCGCGACCTGATCGTCGCCTGGGCCAAAACCCAGGATCGCCCGATCGCCCGCCAGCTCCAAGAGGGCATCCGCTTTGTGGAGATGAACGTCACCCTCAAAGAAGGGGAGCTTGTCACTTGGCATAGTGTCTACGGTCTTCCCCTGGATGGGATCCTGGACGAGCTGGTGGCCTTCTCCGTGGCCCAGCCGGACGAGGTGGTCCTGATCAGCTTTGGCCTGACCCTGGACAGCAGCAGCTGGCCCCTGTTCGCGGATGCTCTTGCACAACCCCGAACCGACGGCTTTTCCCTCTGCGACCGGGTCTACGACGGTGCCGAGCCGGCCGCGCTGGCCACCCTGGCCGACATCCGCAGCCGGCAGCGCAACCTGATCTGGTCCCCCTCCGGCGACTTCCGGGCCTACCTGGAGAGCCGTGGAGATTGCCCACTTTCTCAAGGCATTGTGGACCGCTCCTGGTCGATCACCGTCAGCCCAGAGGGCGTGGAGAGCGCGCTGGCGGCGTCGGTGCCCACCCGTGATCCCGAGCACATCCTTATCAATGACTTCGTCTTTTCCCTAGATGGCGCGGCCTCTACCGGCGAGCAACTTAACTACCTCACTGGCTACCATGGGGTCCAGGAGGCCAGCGAGGCCCTCGGCTTCTCGGGAGACTTTCCCGAGCGCCTGATCGAGCGCTACGACGTGGACGGCAAGATGAACGTTTTTGCGGGGGCCTACTACCAGGACACCCTCCTCATCGACGCCGCCATCGCCCGGAATCGCCTGTAGTCCCGCCGTCTCAGTTGGGAAAACAGACCTTCCGATTGTCGCTGCCACCGAAAAAAAGAGGAACTTCATGCCTCAGTACAAGTCAGCGTGCAGCTGTCATAGCCTTCAGTACAGGTGGTGTCGCAGTCCTGATCGCAGGCTGCATCGGGGTCACCTCCCCCCGCATCCACACACTCCTGCTTGCATACTGTAACACAATCTTCCTTCTCCGCCTCACAGGAGTGCGTACATTCCAGGTTGGGCTTGATCTCGGCCGTGAGCTTGCATGCACCGAGCAAGGAAAGCAGTACAAAAAGGGTCAACGACGCGATGATTTTCATAGGAACCGCCTGGGGAGGAGAGGAATACCGCCTGCCCCCTCTACGGGATGCCCTGGCGCTTCCGCCTCCTCAGCAAATTCGGTGCCAACCCAAAAATGGGCGAAGTTCCAACGACTTCGCCCGTCCCGCACTGCAGGCGACGGATGAACTCAATCAGAATGATGGACGGATGCGCTCATTCTGATCGGCTGCCGCGCCGCTATCACCGCCTCCAGCAGCGCCTGACGCCGCCAGCCCATCACCGAATCCTCCGCCTGCGGCACGCCTATCCATGCCAACACATCTGCAACATGATGCCACGCGCGGGTATAGTCCAGGAGCGGATTGACAAGCCCGTTGGTGATACAGAAGTGTAGGTGGTAGGGTCCTCGATGATGAATACTGTGCCGCCGCTTCGACAATAACAAACCGGTGCGCTGCAGAAAGGCCACCCATGGGGAAACCCGGGTATCGTGCGCCCAGCGATGGACCTGGTTGGTTCCCGCTCCAAACAGGGCCAGACCCAACAAAAAAGACCCGCCTGCAACACTGGCAACGGTAGCCGATGGCCCTCCCAGCGCCAAATACAAGGCCGGAATGGGCAACATCAACAGACACAGACCTCCGTTGATTTCCCGGAAGCTGCCCTGGCAGATGAGCTGCGGCAGATCGTGGTGCTGCCGGAAGCGGTAGATGAGCACATGCCCGAGGATCGGGGTGTCCACCGATCCGAAATTATCCGCAAAGAAGTGCCCAAAACCGGTGAACAGGTCGGCGACCACCATACCCACCAGGAAACAGAGCAGGCCCACCAGTGCCCAGGGCCCCAGCTCCCACCCCACGCCTACCAGCCGGTGCAGCAACTCCAGGCAGAGCAGGGAAAACGCAACAATCCCAAGGCCTTCCACAACGGTCATCAGCGCGTTCATGGCGGGAGAGCGGGGAGTAGGGATCGCCAGGGTGACTCCGTTTGGGGGCTACGAAGAATATAGCCCCCCGAGATGGAGTGGGCGAAGACAATACGACCAACGACGGAGCCTGGATCAGTGCGACATGACCGCCGAAGCCTTCGTAGTGCGGGTCGCCGTCCGTTCAGGCGATCGGATCGCTCCCTTTGGACAGCGTCAGAACAGGTTATAAACCGGAATGCACATTCTCTCCGTCGGTCGAGCCTTCCCCCCTCACTACTACGACCAGGAGACCTTGATCGCCGCATTTATGCAATACTGGGCCGGAGCGATGCACAACCGACAACGTCTGGAGCAGCTGCACCGGCATGTGCTGGTGGGGGGGCGACATCTGGCCCTTCCCTTGGAAGAGTATCCAAAGCTCCAGGGTTTTACCGATGCCAACAACCGGTGGATCCAGGTTGCGCTGGACGTGGGGGCCGCCGCGGTCACCGACGCCCTGGATCGTGCCGGCATCCAACCTAGCCAGGTTGGCGCCTTCTTTTTTACTACGGTCACCGGCCTGGCCACCCCCTCGATCGACGCCCGCCTGATGAACCGTCTGCACCTGCCGCCGCACATAAAAAGGGTCCCCATCTTCGGCCTGGGCTGTGTGGCAGGGGCGGCAGGCATCGCCCGGGCCGCCGACTATGTACGAGCCTTTCCCGACGAGGCTGCGATTTTACTCTCCGTGGAGCTGTGTTCTTTGACGATGCAACGTCAGGATATATCGATTCCAAACCTGATCAGCTCCGGACTCTTTGGCGACGGAGCCGCCTGTGCGGTGGTGGCCGGAGATCGTCTGGTCGAGTCGCTGAAGGAAGAAGGGAGCGCACCAAAAACGTCGGCTCCCAAAGTGTTGGCCACACGATCGATCTTCTACCCGAATAGCGAAGAAGTGATGGGTTGGGATATCTCCGAGCGCGGCTTCCGGATTGTGCTCTCGGCCGGGGTACCCGAAGTAGTAAAAATACACCTGCGTCACGATGTGGATCTGTTTTTGAGTAGCCAGGGCCTGACGATCAAAAACATCAGCTCCTGGGTCTGCCACCCCGGCGGTCCCAAGGTACTACAGACCTTTGAAGAGGTGTTGGAGCTGGGCCCCGACGCCCTGGAGCTTACCTGGCGCTCGCTCCGGGAGGTGGGCAACCTCTCCTCCTCCTCCGTGCTGATGGTGCTGCGCGACACCATGGAGAGCCGCCGACCGGCTTCGGGCACCCTGGGGCTTTTGATCGCCATGGGGCCGGGTTTCTGCTCTGAACTGGTGCTGCTCCAATGGTGATGGACAGCCGCTTCTGGTACACCGTGCTGGTGGGCCTGATCGCTGCCGAGCGATTGTTTGAGCTGCGCCTGAGTGCTAAAAATGCGGCTTGGGCCTTTAAGCAGGGGGGCGTGGAGCGCGGCGCAGGCCACTATCCGGCGATGGCGGCCTTACACACCGCAGGGCTCATTGCCGCTCCTGCAGAGGTCTGGTTGCTGGATCGTCCCTTTTCGCCGCTGCTCGCCGGGCTCTGCGGGCTGGTTCTGGTGGCGACGATGGCACTCCGCTATTGGGCCGTGTCCACCCTCGGTCCCCGGTGGAACACCCGGGTGATCGTGGTGCCCGGCCTGGGACCGGTGACCGGTGGACCCTACCGCTACCTGCGTCATCCCAACTATCTGGCGGTGATCCTGGAGTTGGCGGCACTCCCGCTGCTGCATGGAGCCTGGATCACCGCGATCTCCAGCTCGCTCCTCAATGCCTGGCTTTTGAGGGTGCGGATCGGGGTGGAGGAGGAGGCACTCCGCGAATTCTGCAACTACGATGCCCAGATGGGCACAAAACGACGCCTGCTACCGGGCGGGGAGGGACCATGAGCGACACCCCACCACCAGACGACGCGGCGCTGCTGGCGTTGATCCAGGAGATCGCCGAAAAGCGCCTGGGCTATTCCGGCTCTTTGACGTCCGATACCCGGATCGTCGAGGTGCTGGCGCTGGACTCCGTACGGCTGTTGACCCTGGTGGTGGAGCTGGAGAACCGGCTGGAGCTGTGTCTGGACGAGGGGGACGAGCAAGGGGTGGAGACGGTGGCCGAGCTGATGGCGGTGCTGCGGAGGCGCCATGGTACAGGTTGAAGGCGGACGACTGAGCGGGATGTATCCCACCCTGGTTGCGACCCTGCGGGGGGTGGCATCGTCTTCAGGAGGGCTGCGTTTTCTGGACCGTCAGGAAAAGGAGAGCTTTTTCGGGTGGGGGGAGCTGCTGCAACGGGCCGAGCGGGTCGCGGGAGGGCTGGTGGCCCTGGGCCTGCTTCCCGGGGAGAGGGTCGCCCTCCTCTTCCCCACCAACATCGGCTTTTTTGAGGGATTTTTTGGATCCCTGATTGCGGGAGGAGTGCCGACGCCACTCTACCCTCCGGCGCGGCTGGGCCGTATGGAAGACTACCATTCACGGACAGCAGCGATGTTGCAGGCTGCCGGGGCCAGCATCGTGTTGCTGGATCCTTTGGTACGGCGGGTGATCGGCCCCAGTATCGAGCGCGCCCGTCCGCCACATGGCGCCTGGACCCTGGAAAGCCTCCCTCAAAATAGCTCTCTTCCTTCTCTTCGGGAGGATCCGTCGACGCTGGCCATGGTGCAGTTCAGCTCGGGCACCACCGTAGATCCCAAGCCCGTGGCCCTGAGCCACCGGGCGGTGCTGGCACAGACCGAAGCCATCGTCCTTCAGATTCTGGCGGCGGATCCGGAGGCAAAAAACGGCGTAAGTTGGTTGCCGCTCTACCACGATATGGGCTTGATTGGCTGTGTCTTTCCGGCGCTGATCCATGGAGGAGAGCTGACGCTGATGGGGCCAGAGCTTTTCCTCGCGCGGCCCGCGCTATGGCTGCGCACACTCTCACAAACCCGCGCCGTGGCCTCTCCAGCCCCCAATTTTGCCTATGCCTACTGTCTTCAGCGCATTGAAGACACAGAAATGGACGGCGTGGACCTGAGTCTCTGGCGGGTGGCCCTGAACGGTGCCGAGCCAGTCTCCCCCGACACCCTGCGCGCCTTTGCCGCCCGTTTTGCCCGGTGGGGCCTCCGACCGGAGGCACTCACCCCGGTCTACGGTCTCTCCGAGGCCAGCCTTGCCGTGACTTTTGGAAAGATAGATGCACCTTTTCGGACACTGCGGGTGGATCGTGTCCAGCTGGCGGAGGGGATTGTACAGCCCAAACCAGAGGGTGTGGAGATGGTGAGCGTCGGGCGACCGGTCTATGGCTTTGTTGTGGAGATTCGCGGCCCAGAAGGGTCCCTTGCACCCGGTCATGTGGGAAGAGTATTTGCGAAGGGTCCCAGCCTGATGGAGGGCTACCTGGACCAGCCCGAAGCCACGGCAAAAGTGCTGGAGAATGGCTGGTTGGACACCGGTGATCTTGGTTTTCTGTGGGAGGACGAGCTCTATCTGGTTGGACGCGCCAAAGATGTGCTGATCCTGCGGGGTCGGAACCACCCGCCACACCCAGTGGAGCAGGCCATCGACGGGCTCGACGGCGTGCGGGCAGGCTGCGCGGCAGCGGTCAGCTACCGCCCCGAAAGTGCGGAGCAGGAGCTGCTTCTACTCTTTATTGAACATAAAATAAATGCAGATCCTCTCCATCTGAAGGCCCTCCCGGAGCTGGCCGTCGCCGCCGTCCTCAACCATACCGGCCTGCGGGTAGACGAAGTGCTGGTACTGGCTCCCGGCACCCTGCCCCGAACCTCCTCCGGCAAAATCCGGCGGAGCGAGACGCTGCGGCTATTCATCCAGGGAACACTGGTGCCTCCAGAAAAGGTTGGCGCGCTGAAAATTGCGGCGATGATGGCACGTTCCTGGTTGGCTTTTGCGCGGATGCGGGTGGGGGGAGGTTGAAGCCCGATCCTTCCGCAGCGGTTATGCCCTGCGGGTGACCCCCATCGAAATCATCGCAGAGTCCACCACCCCCGACGGCGCCCGCATCCGACTGGCGCGGGAACAGGGCAATTTGGTGATTCGTATCAACCAGATCTCGCTGATGTCCAGCCGAATCCAGGGCTCGGAGATGCGCATGGCCGAGATCAGCTGTGCCGGACTACGCTCGGACGCACTGGTGTTGGTGGGTGGGCTGGGGATGGGCTACACCCTGAGAGCCACGCTGGATCAGCTGGGTCCAAGCGGGAAAGTGGTGGTGGCCGAGCTGCTGCCAGTGCTGGTGGAGTGGAACCGGGGCCCCCTGGGACCGCTGGCCGGGCACCCACTGCAGGATCCCCGCGTCCAGCTGGTCCAGGATGACGTGGGCCGGCTGCTGCGGAACGGACAGGGGCGCTACGACGTGGTTCTGTTGGATGTGGACAACGGCCCTGATGCCTTCACCGCCCCACAAAATGCCTGGTTATACGGGCAACAGGGACTACGGGCAGCCCTGAGTGCGTTGCGACCCGGTGGCACCATGGTGGTCTGGTCGGCCTGGCCCTGCCCGCCCTTTGAAGCGGCCATGCGACGGGCGGGCTTCCATGCCAGCACTCAGCGGGTCTACGCGCGGGGTGCCATAAAAAAAGGCGCCCGGCATTTTTTGTTTGTCGGGCGGCGACCTCAGGCGGGAGCCAGGGTCAACGTATCGTAGCGGCATGACGATGGGCCAGCTCGCACAAATTCGCGGCCCCCTCCAACAACTCACAAAAAATCTGGACCCAAAATCAACTCAGGAGCTCTCATGACCCCTCTCTACACTGCATCTGCCACCGCCACCGGCGGGCGTTCCGGACGTGTGCTTTCTGCCGACGGCGTGCTGGACCTGCCGATCACCGTGCCCAAGGGGCTGGGCGGATCGGGAGAGCCCGGCGCCAACCCCGAACAGCTTTTTGCCGCTGGCTACGCCGCATGTTTCGGAAGTGCACTTGGACTGGTCGCCCGGATGCAGAAGGTGAACCTGGGCACCGTCAAAATCACGGCCAACGTGAGTATTGGAAAGGATGAAAGTGGCTTTGGACTCTCCGTGGAGCTGGTGGGACACCTGCCCGATCTGGAGCGCAGCCAGGCCGAGGCCCTGCTATCCGCCGCCCACCAGGTCTGTCCCTACTCCAAAGCAACCCGGGGGAACATCGCCGTGACCTTGACGGTGGCAGGTTAAAG
Organism: uncultured Pseudomonadota bacterium; assembly: GCA_903891165.1. GTDB lineage: Bacteria > Myxococcota_A > UBA796 > UBA796 > SXON01 > CAITDR01. Next base: position 1,712 of record CAITDR010000121.1, on the reverse strand, counting down.
ACCTCCCCAGGGAGGGAAGTGCATGCCGAGGAGTAGGCCAGAAGGGAACCAGCCTGCTACCGGGGGCACCGCGGGCGCGGAGCAGAGCACCGAGAGCCTCTTCGGACCCGAGGATCCCCTTTTTGATAAAGTGACCTTGGTGATGGTCGAGTTTGACCATGAGGAGAGCCCGGCAGCGGCACAAGTTGCGCCGGAACCGGAAGTCACCCCGGTGGTGGCTGAGTATGAGGAGGAGAAGCCATCCCCCCGAACCGCACTGGCGCTGCTCCAGCAATTGCTGGCCCCTGAAGAGCCTTTTCGGGAGGATGGCATGGAAGCAGCCACTGGGGGACCCCCCGCACCTCCGATTGCCGAAGCCGAGCACGTGGCCGACGAAGCCCCGTCGATGGAAACTTCGGAGCCAGCACCAGGGGAAACAACGACGGAAGATCCATCCGGGGAGGCGGAAGAATCGGCCGAGCAGGCCGAAAAACCAGCCGAGGAAGCGGCGGAGATGGAGCACACCGCGATACCGGTGGACGACCTGACCCCCATCGAGGAGGCCAGGGCCCCCCAGGAGGCCGAACCAGCCGCCGACGAGCTCCCCGCACTACCGGTCACCGAAGAGATAGAAGACGAGTTTGTTGCCCCTGATATTGAGGAAGATAACCAGGAAGTTCTGGCGCCGACGGAAGTGAGCCGGGAGGTGATCGAGGAGCAACCGGAGCCGGAAGAACCGACCCGCGCCGAGGAAGGAACGGTCGCGGAAGTCCCAGAGCTGGAGGAAGAACCAGCTCAATCCGAACCAGAATCCGAGTACTCAGAAGCCGAGGAAGCCGCGATGCCGGAGGAAGACACGGCGCATACCGCCGTGGAATCCGAGGAAGCGGAACCTGAGGCCGAGGAAGCCGGAGAGCTGGAGGAAGCCGCAATCCCACAGGAAGAAACGGCCTCTATCGAGGAAGAAACGGCCTCTATCGAGGAGGCCATGGCCCATGAGGAGGCCGAACCAGCCGCCGACGAGCTCCCCGCACTACCGGTCACCGAAGGCATAGAAGAAGAGTTTGTTGCCCCTGATATTGAGGAAGATACCCAGGAAGTTCCGGTGCCGCTGGCGGTGAGCCCGGAAGCACCAGAGGAGCCGGAGGAGCCGACCCCGGCTGCAGATGGACCGGTCGCGGAAGTCCCAGAGCTGGAGGAAGAACCAGCCCAAACCGTAACAGAATCCGAGGAGGCGGAGCCAGAGGCGGAGGACGGCGGAGAGCCAGAGGAAGAATTAGCCCAAACCGCTGTGGATTCCGAGGAAGCGGAAGCCGAAGACGCCGCGATGCCGGAGGAAGACAGGGCGACCGCTGTTGAAGAAGCCGCAATCCCACAGGAAGAAACCGCCCCTATCGAGGAGGCCATGGCCCTTGAGGAGTCGGAACCGGCCGACGACGAGCTCCCCGCACTACCGGTCACCGAAGAGATAGAAGAAGAGTTTGTCGACCCCGATATTGAGGAAGATACCCAGGAAGTTCCGGTGCCGCTGGCGGTGAGCCCGGAAGCGCCAGAGGAGCCGGAGGAGCCGACCCCGGCTGCGGATGGACCGGTCGAGGAAGTCCCAGAGCTGGAGGAAGAACCAGCCCAAACGGTAACAGAATCCGAGGAGGCGGAGCCAGAGGCCGAGGACGCCGGAGAGCCAGAGGAAGAATTAGCCCAAACCGCTGTGGATTCCGAGGAAGCGGAAGCCG
>CAITDR010000120.1 GCA_903891165.1 uncultured Pseudomonadota bacterium | reverse complement strand
GCCGCTGAAGCTCAAGCATGCCATCAGCTCCCGCTTGAAGATCATGTCCAACCTCGACATCGCCGAACGCCGCCTCCCGCAGGACGGGCGTATCAAGCTGAAGATGGGCAAGGGCAAGGAGATGGACTTCCGCGTGTCGGTCTGCCCGGTGCTCTGGGGCGAGAAGATCGTCATGCGACTGCTCGACAAGAGCAACCTGCAGTTGGACATGACCAAGCTGGGCTTTGAAGAGAAGATCCTTCGGGACTTCAAAGAGACGATCAACCGGCCCTTCGGCATGATCCTCATCACCGGTCCCACGGGATCGGGGAAGACGACGACGCTCTACTCCACGCTCTCCGAGCTCAACCAAACTACACACAATATCTCCACCGCCGAAGATCCCATCGAGTACAACCTCTACGGGATCAACCAGGTGCAGATGCACGACGAGATCGGGCTGAACTTCGCGGCCGCGCTGCGAAGCTTTCTGCGTCAAGACCCCGATGTCATCATGGTCGGCGAGATCCGCGACTTTGAAACGGCAGAAATCGCGGTCAAGGCCGCACTTACCGGCCACCTTGTGCTCTCCACCCTGCACACCAACGACGCGCCCTCCACGGTGTCGCGTCTGTTGAACATGGGTATCGAGCCCTTCCTGGTCGCCTCCTCCGTGAACGTCATCGGTGCCCAGCGTCTCTTGCGCAAGAACTGCGCAGAGTGTAAGGTGCCCATCACCGTTCCCAAGCAGTCCCTGATTGATCTTGGTGTTCCACCCGATGAAATCGAAAGCTATGTGGTAAAACGTGGGCAGGGTTGTAAGATCTGTAACGGCACCGGCTACAAGGGTCGTATCGCCGTCTACGAGATTATGATCTTCAACGACGAGCTCAAAGAATTCGTGTTGAACGGGGCCTCTACGCTGGAGCTGAAGCGGGAAGCGATCCGTCAGGGCATGAAGACGCTGCGGATGAGCGCACTGACCAAGCTCAAGGAAGGGATGACCTCGATCGACGAGGTGGTCCGGGTCACCGCAGCAGACTGAGCGATGGGGATTGGGCGCAATCGTTGGGCATTGCGCCTGCTTTTTCCGGTAGCAGTCGGTGCGCTCTCCTACGGGGGGGCGCTAGTCTGGCAGGATCGTGCCGGCTTCCAGATGAAGACCCCGACCGAGCTGTTTGAGAAAGATCAGGAGATTCTTCGGGAAGAGGCCGTACCGGTAGAGGGGGAAGCGGACGGGCGTCCCGACATCGTACTCATCGTCCTGGACACGGTGCGCGCCGACCATCTGGGAATGTATGGCTATGATCGTCAGACATCGCCGCAATTGGATGTTTGGTCCAAGGATGCACGGGTGTGGGAGCATGGACAGGCCAACGGCGCTTGGACATTGCCCTCCCACGCATCTCTATTTACCGGCCTTCCTCCTCGGGAACATGGCGCTCATGGTACCCCGATAGGTGCGCGGGCGTTGGCTTCTGCGCTGCATCCGGACAAGCCCACCCTGGCCGAGCGGCTCCAGGCGGCGGGCTATCGCACGGCCGGCATCGCGGGGAACCGGGCTTTTCTGGACAGTGCCTGGGGGCTCTCCCGGGGTTTTGAGAGCTGGATCTGTGAGCAACTTCCGCGGGACCCCCGCGGGTTGGGCTACAGCAGCGGCGATCGGATCACCGCCTTGGCCAAAAGTTGGCTGGGCCAGAAGGATCGGCGTCCGCGCTTCCTCTTCCTCAACTACATGGATGCACACAGCCCGTGGATGCCACGCGAAGGCTACGTGCGCGAAGGGGATCCCATCCGGCGCTCCCTTCTTCCTTTTCGCCCAGACTGGACAAAATATACGACAAAAATGATGGCGCAGCGTGTGGTCGATCCCGCCATGCTGGCCGTGTGGACCGCAGCCTACGACGCCTCCTTGCGCTACCTGGATGCGCAGGTGGGCGAGCTGCTGCAGAGCCTGCCCGCCCTGGGTGTCGGCCCCGAAGACTATGTTGTGATTGTCTCAGATCATGGTGAATACCTGGGCGAACATTTTTTGATCGAACACTCCAAGGACGTGTACGAGCCGGTGCTCCACGTCCCGGTGATCATGCGGGGCCCCGGCATCCCGTCTGGCCGGGACGCCGCGTTGATCCAGCTCTCCGACATCGCCCCCCGCATTTTTGAGTGGACCGGCGCCGCCCTGGAAAACCCGGGGGAGGAGCCCTTTCCCGGCCATGTGCCCACCACCAACTTTGCCGTCTCCGAGCTGTACTGGACCCGTTGGCGTGACCTGAGAAATCCCCAGTATGGACAGCGCTTTAACCGCGTCCGCCGGGCCTTTCGGAGCGGATCCCAAAAGCTGATCCTGGGCAGCGACCGCAGCGAAGAGGCCTACCTGCTCTCCACCGATCCGGGCGAACTGGTGGATTTGGACGCCGCTCCCTGGATCTCTGAGCTCAAGCAGCGGGCCATGGCCTGGCAGGCTGAGCGTCCGGAGGTAGAGTTCACCTTCCCCGGAAGCTCCGCCAATCTCGATGCGTTGCGATCCCTGGGGTACATGGAATAGGCCTGTGCGCCGGGGAGCTTCCGTGTTAATCGGCGTCCTATGAAGATCCTCATTCTGGGTGCGTCCGGTGGCTGTGGCCAACAATTGGTGAAGCTGGCGGTAGAACGTGGACATACCGTGACCGCCGCCGTACGCCCGTCGTCCCCATGGAAGGCGCCCGCCGGGCTTCGGGTGGTGCAGGGGGAGCTGGGGGATGCCGCCTTTCTGGAGCAGGCTCTTTCCGGCCAGGAAGCGGTCTTATCGGGGCTTGGCCTACGGCTTCCCGGCCTTGCACCCTGGAGCCAAGCCGAGGTTCCCGATCTGTTGTCGCGAACCACACCAGTGCTGGTCGCGGCCATGAAAGCGGCCGGGGTGTCTCGACTCGTTGCCGTCAGCGCCGGAGGGGTAGGCGACAGTCGCGACAAAGTCCCGGCCTTCTTCCGGTTTTTTGTACAGGCTACGGCGTTGCGCCATGCCTACGTCGAGCTGGAGAAGATGGAGAGCCTGCTCCTGGGCAGTGGGCTGGATGTCTGCCTCCCCCGGCCTACCGGCCTCACCGACGGCCCCCTCACCGGGGAAGTGAAGGTCTGCCAATCCTTTTCTGGCCGGGCTACCATCTCGCGTGCCGATGTGGCGGCCTTTATGCTGGACGAGGTGGTGAAGCCCACTTTTGAACATCGTACGCCGATGATCAGCGTGACCGGCATTTCTTGACGGGGCGAAGTCCCCCTGCACCTTGCCCGCTGCTCCCCCGTGCCTAAATTCCCCGCATGAACGACGCAGACTGGCTCCGGCGCCGCGTGCGCCAGAAGATGCGGGACATCCTGCCCGCCCCGGTGCGCAAGCTGCTTGCACGGATCCTGAGCAAGGCGAAGTAGTCGCGGATTGTCCTGCATCGTCCCTGCACCATTTTTGCGGTGGGCAGCAGGCCCGAAGACCGCTACGATAGAGGTGGCGACCCTGTAAGCTCCGGCCCCCTTCCGGCGTTTCTCAGGCAAGCTCCCCGAGGCTTTATGCGTCGTGTGTTTCTGACCCTGATTCTGGCCCTCCTCTCAGTCGTCTCTTCGCTGCTTCCCCGGCTGTTTCCGCCGGAAAAGCCACAGCCGAAGCCAAGACCCGCCGAGGTACAGACTGAGCTCTCCCCCTGGCTGCCGATGGAGGGTCTGGCGGTGACAAGGTGGGCCGCCGAGCCTACGGTGATTCTGGTGGTGGACAGCTCCGGCTCCATGCGCGGCACGGAGGCGCGGGTGGCCGAGGTCGCCGCCCGGTGGAACGACCTGACCGGTCTGGTCACCTTTGGCGACAGCGCCCGGATGCTGCTGGAGCCCGGCACCTCGGCAGAGCGGGCAAACGCGGTGCTGGCCACGCTGCCCTACCGGGGCGGCTCCAACCTTCAGGCCGGGCTGCTCACCGCGATCGAGTGGTTTGAACGCCACGATAAAAGCGGCGAGATCCGTATCGTGAGCGACGGTGAAGCCAACGTGGGCGAGGTGGACCCCCAGAACATCTACGCCCTCCGCGATCGGCTGCTGGCCCGTGGCATCCGGCTGACCGTGGTGGAGAGTGGGGAGCCGGCAAGCACCATTCTTCGCGATCTGGCCGCCGCCACCGACGGGAAGATCTACGCGGCAGGCAGCGATGTCCGCTGAACCCGGAATCTTCTCCCGCGGGCGCTTCGACCTGCCCGAAGAACAGGCGCGCAAGTTGCTTTTCCAGCAGATGACCTGGACTGGCGCCTATCTGGGAATGGGTACACTCCTGGTGGGACTGGCCGGTGTGCCGCCCATGCAGCCGCTGGTGCCCGCCGCCGCCACGGGGCTGGCGGTGGTTCTGACGCAGAGCCGCCCGTTGGCGCGGGTTCCGCTGCGGCTGCTTCTGACCGTGGGTGCGGTGTATGGAGCTTCGCTGGTCTTTTCTGGCGACAACCTGCTTGCTGCGTCGGCACTCATCGGCGGGCTGGCGATCGGGAAGGGGATCTTGGGGAGGATAGAGGCCGGACTTGCCGGTCTTGCAGCAACATTATTGGCCATCTGGATGGATGGGATGTTGGGGGTGCTACCCGATGGGGTGCAGGTGCCCGCACTACTGCTGCTGATGGGTCTGGCTTCTTCCCAGGTATTACTCCCAGCGGCCCTCCGTTTTCGGGCGGCCGCTGTGGTGCCCAGCCCCGCACAGATCAGCCGAACGCTCACGCAGAGCTACCGGGCGCCCTGTATGCGGGCGTGGCAGCTGGATCAGGATCTGGCCACCGCACCCGACCCGGTCACCCGCGAGGGACTGGCCGAGGTGGGCGGCTGGGTCTACCGACTCGCCCTGACTCTTCAGACCCTGGACAACGATATCCACTCGATCAAGGCGGAAGAAGTGGCACAGCGCCGGGATGGGCTCCTGGCCGAAGCCGCCACCACCGAAGATCCCTTCATTCGCGACCGACACCAGGGCACGGCCCGGCACCTGGACCGGCTGCTCGATCATCGGGTGGCGCTGCAGCGTGAGCGCGACCGCACTGCAAGCCTCCAGGACTATGCCCTGGCCTACATGGAAGAGGCGCGGGCAGGCATCGCTTTGGCAAGAGTATTGCCGGGAGAGCGCACCCCCGAACAATTAGGAGTGGTCCTGGATAAACTGCGCACCCATGCCGCCGAGGGCGGAGCGCGCCGCCAAGCCGCACGCGAACTCGAAGTGGCGCGGCCCTGAAAGGGAGCGCCTCGGTCGACGCCGGGGCGCCCCTTCAAAAGTCTACTGCTTGGAGCGGTAGGACTCGATCAGGATATCTGCGATTTCCGGGCGGATGATCCGCGAATCGGGGTGCTGCCCGCTGACCAACATCTCGCGCAGCTTGGTGCCGGAGATGGAGAAGGGCTCCTCGCCCTTGTGGCGCTCGTTCAGATCCACGCGACCCACCGAGTCATACCAGGCCGCAAAGCCGACCTTCACCGGGCGGGTGTGCAGCTCACCGGGGAGCTTGTCAAAGATCTCCTGGGCGTCAAAATCGCCCCAGATCGCCGACTTGTCGAAGTAGGGGGCGTCCGCGTGCTTCCGGCCGATCACGATGTGGCTGAAGCCGTGGTTTTGGCGATAGATGCTGTGCATGATCGCTTCCGAAGGCCCGCCGTAGTACATCTTCATGTCCAGGCAAACCAGCTCAAAAACGTCGTTCAGGTCGTAGCCCACCGCGTCCCAGACCATCCGGTTGGAGTCGCCCTGGCCCAGCAGGCGGCGGTCGCGAAGCTGCCGGTAGGTGCGGACGCGGGTGGAGGCGTCCACATCGTCGCCCTTGAGCTGCCCCACCAGGGGATTCAGCACTACGCCCGCATAGGCGCCACGTTCGGTCAGCGTTTCTACACCATACACCAGCGCATATTCATGGGCGCGGTGCAGTGGGTTGCGGGTCTGGAAGGCAAGTGCGGCCTCCCACTTGCGGTCCTCGATCATCGCGCGGGTCTGGCGCGGGGAAAGCAGGAGATCGCTGTATTCCGGGTGGCGGGAGGCGGGGAGGACGGAGATTACACCGCCGACCAGGGTACCGCGGCTGTCACCGGTGGCGATGGCCGCACCGGGGTGGTCCAGGCGGGGGGTGCCGTAGACCTTTTCTACATAGCGCTGCTTGTCCCAGGCGAAAATGGAGGAGACCTGGATCACACCCACGGTGCGACCGTCGGCCGCAACCAGGGCGGCGTTCTGCCCCAGCTTCAGGTTGGCGGCCTCGGCTTCGGTCACCGGCAGGGACATGGGGAT
>CAITDR010000119.1 GCA_903891165.1 uncultured Pseudomonadota bacterium | reverse complement strand
GGAAGCGGCGGTGCAGGTGGGTATTGATCTGGCGCTTGCCGCCCACGCCGAGGGGGTGCAGATCCTCGGCGCTGGAGAAATGGGAATTGGAAACAGTACTTCTGCTGCTGCTATCCTCTCCGCCGTCGCCGCAATGCCCGCGAAGCTGACCGCCGGACGTGGCACCGGCGTGGACGACGCGGGGCTTGGCCAGAAGGTGCGGGTGATCGACGCCGCCCTGGCCCTCCACCGCCCGGAAAGGGACGATGGTTTCGGCATTCTCTCCGCAGTGGGTGGCCTGGAGATCGCCGGCATCGCTGGACTTTGCCTGGGGGGCGCCTCGGTAGGTCTGCCGGTGCTGCTGGACGGCTTCATCTCCACGGCGGGTGGCCTGGTTGCCCAGGTGTTGAACCCCGAGGTAGTTCCTTATCTATTAGTTTCTCATCGATCCGCAGAGAATGCCCATTGGGCCATGAGTCGCTATCTGCGAAAAGAGCCCCTGCACGATCTGGATCTGCGACTGGGTGAAGGCACCGGGGTGGTGCTAGCCATGGACTCGGTGCGGCTGGCCGCCAAGATCCTGCGGGAAATGGCTACTTTTGATGGCGCCGGGGTGAGTGACCGCAGCGACGCCCTCTGAGCCGGGCTCCCGATCGGCCCCTGACCTTTGCCGCCTAGGAAAAAATCGGCTACGGGGGCGCCCTCTCTGGAGATCCCATGCGTTTGATTTTGGCCGCCCTGCTCCTGGGCGGTTGTGGAAGCAGCATCAAAGGTGACGTAGACGGCGACAAGGTGAAGCCGCTTGGATCCGGCTTCTGGTTTGCGGTCGGCTCCGGCAACAACGAAGGCATCTACGCCATCGCAACGTCCGTTCCCTCGGCCTGCCAGACATTTGCGGACGTATACGATGCTCAGGCAGATGCCTATAAGGCATTTTCCCGGGACTTTGATACCGAGACCCTGGTCGCGGACATGGAGTCCGCAGAGCAGGACAACCTTCCCGAAGAGTATTGGGCAACCAGCGTCGCCCTGGACGCGGATCCCGACGACGACGAGGATGTGGAAGGCGAATACGATGTGGAAGACGACGAGGTCTTCATCAACGTGGTCCACCAGCGCGGGTACACCGACTACGAGAAGGTGTACATTGAGCAGGACAGCGATGGCTACCAGGCTGACAGCTTCTACGCCGATGAAGGCGTACTGGACGTCAAAGCCTTCAAGGACGAAGGCAGCCTTTCAGCACAAGGCGATCTGGCCCTACGCGACACCGATGACAAAAATGCAGGCGACGTGACCCTGAGCCTGTCGGTCTCCTACTGCGAAGAGGCCGAGGATGCCTACGCCAACTACGTGGACGTGCTCGCCGGTTTCTGAGGCCGGGGGGCTGCCTCAGCCCTCTATCTTCATCTTCGCTAGCTTTGCAGCCATTTCCTGTACAAGCTCGCGCACCCCCAACCGTGCGGCGGCGGAGATGACCCGCACCTCGGCCACCCCCGCGGTACCCAGCTCCTGGCGTGCGGTAGCGATGTCGTCCTCGTCCGCGATATCGGCTTTGGTGAGCACCACGATCTCTGGCCGCAGCAGAAGCTCGGGGTCGTAGCGGCGCAACTCCTCGCGCAGCACCTGATAGCGCTGTACCGGGCTGCCCTCACTTTCATCCCCGAGGGAGAGGAGGTGGAGGAGGAGGCGGGTGCGCGAAACATGGCGTAGAAACTGATGTCCCAGGCCTTTACCTTCGGCGGCACCCTCGATCAGCCCCGGGATGTCGGCGACCACAAAGCTACCTTCAACACCCATGTCCACCACCCCCAGCTGTGGCACCAGCGTAGTGAAGGGATAGTCAGCGACTCTCGGGCGCGCCGAAGAGATCACCGAGATCAAGGTGGACTTTCCGGCGTTGGGATAGCCTAAAAGCCCCACGTCCGCCATCACCCGCAGCTCAAAACGCAACGGCAGGGTGACCCCGGGCCCCCCCGGCGTGGACTTACGCGGGGAGCGGTTGGTGCTGGTTTTGAAGTGGATGTTGCCCAGTCCACCGCGTCCCCCCTGCGCAATGACCCGCTCCATTCCCGGCGTGGCCAGATCGCAGAGGAGGTTGTCGCTGTCCACATCGTAGACCAGGGTGCCCACGGGCAGGTGGATGTGCAGGTCCTCGCCGGCCGCTCCGGTCATCTGCTGCTTGCCGCCCTTCACGCCGTCGCCCGCCTTCCACTGAGGACGGTGGCGGAGGTCCAGCAGCGAGCTGAGGTTGGGATCGGCGTGCAGAACCACATGGCCCCCACGCCCGCCATCGCCTCCGTCCGGCCCGCCCATCGGTACCAGCGATTCCCGACGGAAGGTGGAGGCCCCCTTTCCACCGGCCCCACTGCTGACCACAATCTTGACTTCATCTACAAAGCGCACCTGCCCTCCATCGCGCCCGGGGCGCTCAGCCAGGGATCAGCCTGGCCGGGAAAAACAAAGAAAGCCGCGGCAATGCGCGGCTGATCTTTGGACCCCCCTCCCCAAAATGGGGAGAACAAGGTCTACTTTGCGGCCGCCTCGGCTTCGGAACCGGGAGCCTCAGTGTCCGCCACCACGATCATCGGCACGACGGAGACGTAGCGACGGTTTTTCCGCTGCTCGAACTTCACCATACCGTTGGACTTGGCGAACAAGGTCCAGTCTTTGCCAATGCCGACGTTACGACCGGCGTGGAACTTGCTGCCCACCTGGCGAACCAGGATGGTGCCGCAGTTCACAACCTGACCGTCCGCACGCTTGACGCCGCGGTACTGAGGATTGGAGTCGCGACCGTTGCGCGAACTACCTTGACCTTTTTTATGTGCCATTGCTCACCCCTCTCAGGCCGAGGCCGTGTTGAACTGGATGGACTCGACCTTGAGAACGGAGAGCTTCGCCCGGCCGTTCTTGGTCTTACGGGTACGACGCCGGTGCAGATACCGGGTGTATTCCGTTTTGTCGCCCTTTTCATGAGAAAGAACCGAGACGCGAACTTCTGCGCCGGAGACCAGGGGCGTACCCACCTGGACAGAATCTCCGCCGAGCAGAAGTACCTGGTCGAGAGCAAATTCCTCGCCCGGCTCCGCCGTTACCCGATCCACGACCAGGGTGCTCCCTTCAGAGACCCGATATTGCTTACCACCCGTTACTACGACCGCATACATGGCTGTGCCATCCCAAAGCCGGCCCCTTCTATAGCGTGTGTCCCCGGGCGTCAAGAGCCGAACCTGTGCCGCCGGCATGGCACAGGGAGAAAGCCCGGACACGGAAAACCCCGGACAGCGCATCTAAGCGGTCCGGGGTACCCTGGCCACCTCTTCCTTGAGGTTGCCGCTGCAATTTCAGTGCAGCCATGAATCAGGCACAGCCAACGCAGGTTTGTGTGGTGGGCAGCGCCTCCAAGCGGCGGATGGCGATCGGCTCTCCGCACTTCGTGCAGCTGCCGTAGGCGCCCGCTTTGATACGCGCCAGGGCCGCTTGAGTTGCGGTGATCTCCTCTTTGTCCTTGGCTTCCAGGGCCTCCCAGACCTCAGTGTTCTGGAGCACGGCCGCACGCTCCTCCCAGTCGTCGGGGAAGCCCTCCGCATGGCGGAGGTTGGCCTCCAGGACGTCGTGCTGCTTGAGGATCTGGCTTAAATGCTGCTCCAAACGCAGCTTGATGGATTCATAGGGCATGAGGGCCTCCTGAAAAACATGGGTCCACGTCTGGGGGAAGCAAAGGCCGTGCCAAGTCGGCATTCACGTCCAAGCTGCTTTATTCTCACGGTGCCCGGCTATATGGGCGATTTCACCCAGGGAGCCGGGGGCTCAGCGCACAGCCTAGGCCAGCAGCGCCCGGATCGGCGGCGCGCCGGTGCCCATGGCGGGATCCAGCTCGGCCATGGCCAAGAGCGTGGCCCCCAGGTTCTCAGAGGAAATCAGCGTTCCTCCACCAAAAAGCTCGCCACTGTCCAAATCCATCGGCTGGCCGAGCAGGCTGTCGTCGTAGCCGCCCACCACGCCGCTGCGCAGCCCGGCGCCGATCAACAGCGCTGAGGTGTAGGTCCAATGATCCTTGCCACCGTTGGAGTTGATCCGCGGTGTACGCCCCATCTCCGAGCAGACCACCACCGTCGTCTCCTCCAAAAGACTGCCTCCTCCCACCCCCCTCCGCCGCTCCAGCTCCCCCACGATGGCCAGCAGATCCTGGAAGAGCAGCTCGAAGTGCACCCCCTGCATGGAGATGTTCGAATGTGTATCCCAGCCTACATCGAACTGACCCGCATGTTCGATGACGGCACAGCGGGCCTCGCCGCGCTCGAGGCAGTTCAGGGCGGGCCGGATGCGCTCGGAAACCGGGGCAATGCCGCTGACCCCCACGGACAGGTCCAGGCCGGTGGAGGCACGCACCAGTGCGATCTGCTCCATCGAGCTCTGAAGCTCCATCGCATAGCGCTGGGGTTGGCCACGCCCGGCTTCCGTCGCAAATTGGTCGATACGTTGATTCAGAAAAGCCTGGATCTTGGCGTCCGTACCGCTGCTGGGCACCTGATGAGGTGGCTCGGCGCTGCCCAAGCTGCTGCCATCCAACAGCCCGGAAAGCTGCCCACTCTCGCCCACCCGCACCACCGAAGAAGTGTACTGGGTCGTATAGGATGGCCCGGAGAGCACCACGCAGGGTAGCGCATAGCCGGAGGACTCTCCCGCAAGGATCGCCGGCCAATCATCCGCGATATCCTGGGACTTTCCGGTGAACAGCAGCCGACGGCAGCGCTCGTGGGCCACGGCCCGCACTTCCATGCCGTTCAGAATGGCACTGCGGTTGCCGTAGGTCTCAAAGTAGCGCCGCACCGACGGCCGAGAACCCGCGTCCACGATAGGGATTCCGCCGACGGTGGCCATCGTGGCGGTGGGATCCATGTCGATGCCCGAGCGCCCGAAGAGGGGGGCGAAGACCCAGGTCGGGTCCCAACCACCACTTACAAAAATGAAAAGGAATTTGTGCTCTCCGGCCGTGGCCGGCGCCGCCCGCAACAGGCGAGGCGCCAGCGCCCCGAGCAGACCGGTTCCCAGGAGACCATGGAAGGCACGGCGTGACAGCATTCAGTAGCCCGTAAACAAAGGATCACGGAGCATCACAGAAATAACCGCCACCCAGGCAGCTTTTTCATCCTCGGCGCTGGCCACCGAAGTCCACAGCTCTCCGATCGCTGTCTTCCAATCCGCACCGGCCTTCTGGGCATAGAGGCGCCAGTAGAGCGCCGCCAGCTCCTCCTCAAATTCCTGGCTTCCCGGCTGGCTGTTCAGCTGTACCTGAGCCAGAAGGCGCCGCGTCTGGCCGCGCTCCAGCTCCTGCTGCACCACATGCTCGGCGGCGCCCTCGGCGAGACGCTGCACGGTCAAAGCCCAGGTCATTCCTGGGGTCTGCTGCGCCCGGGTCACATAGGATCCGTCCACACCGCCGCCGAGGATGCGGTAGCCGATGCTGTCGTTGTCGAGCTGGTCAAAACCCCGCTCCACCCAGCGATAGCCGGTCAGCTCCTCGATGCTGCTGGCCAACAACGGCGCCGTCATCAAGCGCAGGGTGTTTTCCCGGGCTTCCTGTTGCTCAGTTCCTTTGCTGTCCAGGCCGCCAGCGCGGTACACCGCTGTGTCGGTCACCGCCGCGATCAGCGGCTTCAAACGTTCGCCTCCCTCCAGGTAGGCATCGCGTAGCTGCTCCACACGGGAAAAATCCTCGATCTCCACGGGGCGTCGCCACAGCAGCTCGGCCATGCTGCGGGCCGTGCAGCGGGCGAAGCGAGGATCCGCCGCGATCCGACTGCCCATTTCTGCAAGTCCATCCACGGGAACCCCGTACCACTCCGGTGCGGTGCCGATCACCGAGACACCCAGGCGCTCCCGCTCCGGGTGGTAGTGGTCCATCTCGTCGGTGTTGTACTCCCCGGCCTGCCAAAATCCGAAAAGTGCGGACGCAATCGGATCAATAGAGGAGTGGCAGCCCATGCAGTAGGGATTACTGCGCAGGGCCTCTTCGATGCCGTCCTGATCGACGAGTGCGACGCTGTTGGAAAAAGTGACGGGTCGCGCGAGGTAGTCCTCGCAGAGCAGCAGTCGCGCCACCGCCGCCGCGCGGCCCCGGTTCAGGTTGGAGACGGTGGTGTAGTAGCGCCACCACAGGCCGTTGGTGGAGAGCACCCCGGCCGCGGGGCGCCCGTCCTCGTAGCGGGAGACTTGCCAGCCGCCGCCGCCGGGGTAGTCCAAGGGCCAGATCGGCGCGAGGATTTCGTTGGCCACGGTGTAGTCGGCGGTGACAATCTCCGGCCACGGGCGATCCTGCGTGGCGATGTAGGCCATCAACCGCAAAGGCTCCTCGCCGATGGCGCGCTCGACTGCATATTCGTAGCGGGGATCGTCGGCGTAGGGCTGATATTCCCAGTAGGGAACAAGGAATTCGTCCACCCGTGTGTGCCAACGCTCGGCGAGAAGCTGCACCAGGCGCTCCTGCACATGGGGGTCGTCCAGGTAGCTGTCCCGCAGGCGCTCCAGCTGCTTCGGATCGGCGTCCACCGCGTCCAGGTCTTGGAGGGAGGGCAGGATCCCCCGGATATCCAGGCTCATTCTCCGCAGCAATCTTGACTCGTCAAGACTTTTCAAACCCATATCACTGGCGACGGCGGGCAGCTCCGAGGCAGGCGGCGTAGCGGGCGGGTCTACACATGCCAACAACAAAAAAATCATTGCCCCAGCCGCTCCAATGCCCCGGCCAGATCCGGGCAGACCTCGCCCAGATCCTCCTCTCCCCACATCAGCTTGGCACAACCTGAGCATTCGCTATCAAAAATCAACTGGTACCAGTAGCCGGAGGGATCCCGCAGCGACATGCTGCCCTGCGCGGCCCCACCGCATACATCCGCGCGAAGGGTCACCTGATCAAAAGAGGCATAAATCCCATCGATCCCATAGCCGCCAAAGATTCGCGCCTGACGTTGGCCTCCCTCCTCCGCCTGCTCAATCCACAGGCTCGCGGAGGGGGTCTGGCCCAGCCACCCGCCCACGGGCGCGTAGCCCCAGGTGCCGGTGAAGAAGGCCACATCCACCGCGGCGTTGCCTTGTTGCTGCTGTTGGTAGCCGATCATTCCGCCACCCACTGCGCGGTTTCCCTGGGGATCGACCCCGTAAAAATCTCCCATCAGTACCCAACCACTCCCCTGCTCGGAGTAGATACTCACCCCCTGATAGTACCAGCCCGCTTGCGACGTGCAGCCCATCAGCGACTCCATATTGGTGCCGTTCATCTGTGGGCAGTTGCCGTCGGAGCCCGCCATCAACGTCGGCATGGAATTGAGCACGGTGGACGGCCAGGGCAGACCCCACTCCAAAAGTCTGCTAAGTTCTCCCTCTACTTCCTCCGTACTCCAGGAAGGATCGGGACGCAGGATCACCTCCGCAGTGCCGCTGTCTTCGGCGGACTCCGCCACCGGATCCTTTTCCGACGGCGGCTCCGTGCAGGCGACCAACAGCAGCGTCCAGGCCATGACCGTAGTGTAGCCCGGAAATCACCGCTCGGCCGCCGGGGGCGTCGGTTAGGAGGGCCGGGATGCGTCTGCTCTGGCTCTTGGCGGGCCTTTCCTACTGGATCCTGGCGATCTTTCTTGCCTATCGGCAGGGGGGCTTGCTGCCCCAGGATGTGGCGCTGCACTACCTGCGCGGGCTGGACTGTATGGAGGCCCTTCGCGCGGCCGATTTGGGGAAATTCCTGGCGGTCTTCCTGCAGGCTCTTCCCAACCCCGGTTTTCTGGGTGGCTGGATCGGGCTGTGGATGGCGCTTTTTGGAGCGTCGCCGCTAGTGGCGATTTCTTCGCTTCTCCCCTGGCATCTGATGTTGGCCTGGGGGCTCTGGAAGGGCGGGGAGGCCCTGGGCGGGCGTTGGGGGGGATTGGCGGCGCTGGTGCTGGGGCTTTGCCAGCCCGTGGGGATGCAGCAGGCCATGTCGATCCACCCGGATCTCCTCCTTTTTGCGGGGGCGGCAGGGCTGGGAGGAGCGGTTCTGAGTGGCGACGGTCGTGGCGGCGGCTGGGCCCTGGGGTTGGCGGCGGCGGGCAAGGTTGCGACGCTTCCATCGTTAGTCGCGATGATGTTGGACGGAGCCATCCAGAGAATCCGCAGCCGCGAATGGTTGAAACTCATCGGACTTTTTGGTCCGTTGATAGCGGTGGGGCTGCTGTGGTATCTGCCGCACCTGGGGCAGCTCCAGGACTACGCCGGGGGGAGCGAGCGGATCGCAACCGCCTTCCGAGGGACGGGGGCCATCGGGGCGCGTTTTTCGGCGGGGATCCAGAATCTTTTGCGGGTGACCGGTCCAGCAGCCCCCTTGGCGACGGTGCTGGCCTTGCTCCTGCGTCGGGATGGCGCGAGTATTCGGCCGCTGGGATGGGCGCTGGGAACCTTGCTGGGCATGGCCCTTGTGGAGCACCAGCCACAGGAGCGCTATGTACTTCCGGCGCTGGTTTCTCTCTGTTTTGCTGCGGCTTCATTGGCGACGGTTCGGCGGGGGCCGATGTTGTTGGGGGCCTGCGTGCTGTTGCACCTGGGTTTTCAGGCCAACGCGGTGCCTTGGGCGCCGCTGTTAAAGCCAACACCAACCTACGATCTGGACGGTGTGCTGGACTGGCTGGCGGGGGCCGCTCGCCGCAACGGGGTGGCCCGTCCCAAGGTGGCGGTGATGGTGGAACCGGGGGGGGCCTTGTCTGGTCCGGCCTGGGTGATCCGCGCGCGGGAGCGGAACTTGAACATGGATTTTCTGGTGGTAGAGGAGCAGCAACCGCTCTCGGAGATTTCCGATCTGGGGCTGATCGTGGACCTGCCCGCGGTGGAGCAACGCGAAGGCTGGCGTAGCCTGCTTCCTCCGCCGGCTGAGCACCACGACTGGCCTGGGGACTATCACCTGTTTTTGTGGGATCGGGGGCTTCCGCCGGAGGACGGATCGGGGGACGTGCGCGATCACCACCCCGCCGGGCAGGCACTTTTTGCTCTTCTTCCCGATGGAACCGTATCTGCCCCGTTGTTGCAACCCGCCTCCTCCGTGGTGGTGGTAGAGGCACAGCCCTGGGTGGCTATTTTTGTTCGGGAGCAACAACTCTGGCGTGCGGAGAGTGCCGATGGTCTGAGCTGGCAGGCGCCCGAAAAATTAGGGATTTTGGGCTTTGATCCCGAGGTCGTTCGAGTGGAGGGCGGCTGGCGCCTTTTTTATGTCGAGGCAGAGTCGGCCCAGGCCGATCCGGCCCTCTCAAAAACCCGCATCCGCAGCCTCTCCTCTCCCGATCTCCGCCACTTTGTGGCGGAGGCGGGCATACGCCTTGCGGGAGAAGGACTGGTCGATCCTTCCCTCTTCCGGGTGGAGGCGGGCTGGGAGCTGTACCTGACCGAAAAAGGGAGCCGCCTTCGACGGGCGCTGTCCTCTGATGGCCTGAATTTCAGCCTGGATCCGGAATTTTCCCTTCGCGGAACCACCGTACCTGCGGCGGCGGGGACGGGCCTGCTGGTGCAGCGCCAGGTGGGTGCAGAGAGCAGCTTCTACCTCCTGGAACGCTCGGGGCGGGGCTGGGGTAGCCCGCTGCCGCTGGAGCTGTGTGGCACCGGCGCATCCGTGGCCGGAGGGCGGCTGTACTACACCCGCGATGCCCAGCGCCCACCCTGCGCGCCCCCGATTGTCTATCCTGACCGTCGAAAGCCTCAAAAGCTGTAGCCTGCGCCTACACGGACGATACCGCCCACCCCACCCCAACCGTCGCCTTGCAGGTACGATACTCCCGCCTGAGCTTCGATCACCACGGGCACCGGAAAAGTGAACTTGGCGGCGAGGATAGGCCCGACCCCCAGCGCCGGCCCCTCCATGCCCAACAGCCCGATGTCCGCGTAGCGACCCTCCAAACCCAGGGCGAGCCCGACGTCAAAATCGCCGACGAGGTAGCCGCGCCCCTGCAAGCCCACCTCGTAGTGGAAGTCGCCGTCCCAACCTCCCATTCCGCCAATCAGCCCCAAAGAGAACTTCTTGCCCAGCCGTGCTTCGACCGCAGCATCAACCAGCGGATGTTTCAGCCCGGAGGCCGCCACAGTGACACTGACCTTCTGCTCGGGCTCCTCCGGCGCACGCGGTCGGGGCGGCGGACGATAGTGGGGAGGGGGAGGACGTGGACCGGGGCGCCGATAACTTTCGTCGGGTTGCTCGGACGGAAGGCCGGAATCGGGGGGATCCATCGGCAAAGCTTCCGCGCTTGCAGACAAAGCCCAGAGGGTGATCCACATGATAAAAACCTCCTGCACCTCCTACGAAGGCCCCTCAAAAAACCTTCGAGGGCAAGACGGATGGTGACAGGGCGCCGCCGCCTCCTATGGACACTCCGACGGATCGCTGACCACGGGAGAGTCCGGGAACATCAGAAAATCCTGGTCCGAGGCGGCATGACAGCCAGCACAGCCGGACACCGCGCCGGAGGTCAACGCCGTGCCGTCGGCATCAAATTGCCCCCAGAACCAGTCGCCGTCGTCGGGTGCAAAACCACTCACCTTCCGCATGGTGGTCATCGATGTTTTTGTAATACCGTCGTCAGAAAATGCCTGCTTGACCAGGATGGCGCCTTCCGGCATCGTCGGCT
The DNA here is from genome assembly GCA_903891165.1 of uncultured Pseudomonadota bacterium. Classification (GTDB taxonomy): domain Bacteria; phylum Myxococcota_A; class UBA796; order UBA796; family SXON01; genus CAITDR01. The sequence continues at coordinate 17,529 of CAITDR010000119.1, read as the reverse complement.
CGCCCGCCGAGAGCGCCTGCAGTGTCACCGCGTTGTACCAGATTTCTACGAAGGGTCCATGCGTGCCGTCGCAGGAGGGTACCGCTCCTCCCCAGCCAGCAGGCTGAGCCCAGTCCTCGTAGCCCTCGATCTCCTCCTGCAGCTCTTCCACGGTATAAAGAACCACGTCTTTTCCCACCGCACAGGCCAGCAACAGCATCATCATGGCTTGTCTCCGTGGCTGCGGTAGCCCCGCACCCTCTCTTTAAGGTTCTCTTCCATTTCGTCTGCCAGCCTGGACCGGCTGCGCAGGCTGAAATTCTGGGCGATGTGGAAGACCAGCAGGGCCGCGACCACCCAGTTGACGATGGCGTGATCCTCCATCCCGCCGATGCCCACACCCAGGACATAGCCGATACAACCAAGGTTAATCGCCTGGATACTCCAGAAGATCGCCACCCGCCGATGTGACAGCCGCAGCGCCACCCGGTTGCCGAGCAGCACCAACGACAACACGACGGCCTCCCATGGAAAGCCACTCATTGAAGCTCCACATTGTCCAGAAGCCTCGTCGCGCCATAGCGCCCCACCACCAGCACCCGCGCTGGACCCTGCAGCTGCTCCACCGGCTCCAGGCTGTCCGCATCCACCACGGCCAGGTAGTCCAGCTGGTCGCAGTCGATCATCCGCCGCCCCAGGGCCAGCCGCTCCTCCACGGACTTCTCCTTGGCAGCCTGCATCGCAAAGAGGGCTTGATGCAGGGTCAAGGCACGCTTTCTTTGTTCTGTAGTCAAATATACATTTCGAGAGGAGAGCGCCAGACCATCGTCATCGCGAACCAGCGGGCCAGGGACAATCTCCACCTTCATCGCCAGGTCTCGAACCATCGCCCGCAGCACCGCCAACTGCTGGTAGTCCTTTTCGCCAAAAATGGCCACATCCGCCTGGGTCACGCCAAAAAAGCGGGCCACCACCGTGGCCACTCCCTCAAAATGTCCAGGGCGTAAGGCCCCTTCCCAGCGACTGGTGATACCCGATACCGCAACCTGCGTGCGGAAGTTCGCCGGGAAAAAGGTCATAGGCATAAAGAGGAGGTCCACTCCTTCCGCCTCACAGGCCCGCGCATCCCCCTCGGGATCACGAGGATAGCGGCTGAAGTCTTCCTTTGGGCCGAACTGAAGCGGATTCACATAGAGGCTGGTGACCAACACATCCACTTGCGGACGCAACAGCGCCATCAGGGAGCGGTGCCCTCGGTGCAGATAGCCCATGGTGGGCACCAGGCCGATCCGCCGACCTTCGGCCTTCCATGCCCGACTTCGGGCGATCATCTCCTCGGTACTTTGCAGAATTTCCATTCCACCCTCCCGCGCCGCCTGCATAACACGGGCCTTCAGGAAGGGGCGGGCCGGGTGGCCAGCCACACCCCTACAAAGGAGATCAGCGCGCATAGAAGGGTGCGCGGACCGGGAATTTCCCCGAGCAAAGGGATGGAAAAGGCCGTGGTGATGAAGGGCTGAAGGTAGATGAACAGCGCCACCGTGCTGGAAGGTACCGCACGGAGTGCATAGAGGTTCAGGTAGTACGCTCCCACCGTTGGACCTGCCACAATGTAGAGCATGGCCCCCCATACCGGAAGTGTTCCGAGCTCACCTATCGAGGCGACGGCATCCCAGGGGGGCAGTGTGGGCAGCCCCACCACCGCCACGGTGATGGGCACCGACCAGGTGAAGAGCCAGGCCACCACCGTCAAGGGCGACAAACGCTCCAACAACGGCCGGGAGATCACCAGATAGAGCGCGTAGGCCGTGGTATTTCCTAAAATCAGCAGATCACCGAACAGCTCTCCCCCTCCCACATCCCCCGCCACCAACAGCGCCACCCCGGCCAGCCCCACGCCGATACCAGCGACCCTGCGCCATACCCAGCGTTCCATGCCGATCATCAGCGCTACCGCATAGGTGAGCACTGGCACCAGCGTGATGATCAGCGTCGCATTTACAGCACGGGTATGCTGGAGCCCATAGAGAAAGAGGAGCTGGTTCCCTGCAATTCCAAGGACCGCACACAGCAGAATCTTCGGCTGGTCCCGCCACGGCACTGCCGGTCCCCCCAGCCGCAACAATTGGAAGACGATGGCTCCCCCCGCAATGCGAAAAAAAGCGACGCCGCCCGCGCCAAAAGCCGGTATGGCCAGCTTCCCCACCACCGGGAGAGAGCCGAAAAAAAACTGTACCACCAGCAGGGAAAGCAAGGCCGGGCGCAGACTGGGATAAGAGGGCATGTGGCAATACTCAAAAACGAGCTTGTGTGGTCTCACTCCCGCGCAAAAACCTTTCACTGGTGCCGCCGGGCCTACTGGTACACCTACTATGGGTCCTGGGGCGGCTGGGAGGCCGACGCACCCGAGGCCACCCGTAACGTCTGGCTGCAGAAGAAGCTCACCTCGGTGCCCGCCTGGGTGGGTACGCTGGTCCACGGAATCGCCGAAAATCTGCTGAAAGAGGCGATTAACGGGGAGAAACCGGTGGAGGAAGAGGCCGCAGAGCGGGCGGTACGCACGGCCAACCGCCAGATCCGCGAGTCCGAACGGCAGCTCGGGCGCCCCGGCAAAGCTACCCGCTTTGCAGAGCACTACTACGATGAAAAAGTGGAGTGGGATCCTCTGGTAGACGAGATCGAGCGTCAGGTACGCGGCCTGTTTTCCAACCGCATCTTTTTGCGACTGCTAACGGTGCCAGACCGTATCCTCGAAGTGGAGGAACTCCGCCGCTTTCCCGTGGGGGACGCCGAGGTCTACGTCTCGCTGGATGTGCTGGTTGCCGATGGCCAGGGCGGCGCGGTGATCCTGGACTGGAAGACCGGCGAGGCCCACAAGGACGAGGATATTGCCGCACAACTGGGCGTCTACGGTCTCTATTGTGCTGGCCAGCTTGGTCTGGATCCGTCGCGACTGGTAGCCATGCACGTCAACCTGAGGCATGGCACCGAGGCCCGCCATCCCGTGGGCCCCGCCGAGGTGGCCCTGGCCGAAGCCGAGATCGTGCGGAGTATGGCCGAGTTGCGCTCCGTCCTGACCGATGTACAACAGAACATCGCTGGAGAGGAGTTTTTCCCTCTACTTCCCGAGGGAGACCCACGCTGCGACTCCTGCAGGTTCCGGCGCTCCTGCCAGCGCGGCTGATCAGCGAGGCGGACAGCTTTCTGCCAGCCTGACCGCACAGACGTATCGTATCCTGGGCTACAAAATGGCGAATCGGACAGATTCTGTCCGCCTTGGACAGATTCTGACCGTGACTATCTGGGGCACGTTCAGTATACTGTGCATGTACCCCAGCCGAGGAGTCAGAGATGTCCCCCAACCCTGTACGTCTGGCCATGTTGCCTCCGGATGCTCCCTCTACCCGCCGGATCCTGTCGCGGGGAGGGCGGATCTGGGTATTTCGGGATGTAGATGGTACTTCCTTGGGAGATCGTCTGATCACCCTGCCCGCATTGAAGGGCGAGGTGGTGGTGTTGGCGCCGCGTGGCTTCGGCCGCCCGATGCTGGCGCGCGGAACGACCTCGGGCTGGCGCGGCTTGGCCAACAACGAGCCCTGTGCCACGGAGCGCTGGGTGGATGCCGGGGCGGTGGCCGCCTGGCTGCATGCGGCGGGCGCACCCAACCGGCCGGGGCCGCTGTTGGCCCTGGGGATCGCCGAGGTGGGCGAGACGGTGGTGGTGGCCATCCGTGCGCGCGGCCTGGTGGGAGAGGAGCGCCGGGCGGAGGCGCTGCGTCTTTTGGAGGGGGCGACCCTGCGGGGGGTGCTGGAGGATGGCATGCTGGTATCGGTGACGGGTACCGAAAGCCGGGTGCTGATGGCGCGGCTGGAGCGCCTGTCCCTGCGCCTGCGGCCCGCCCTGGCCGATCTGCGTATTGCCGCGGCCGCGACGGAGCTGGCGGCCTTGGCGCTGTCGGAGGGGGTGGAGCCGGGCTGGGTGGGGATGGTGCCCTTTGGCGCCGTGGCCGCCTGGGAGCGCCGGGTTGAGGAAGAGCAGGGGATCAATGCGGAGCGTCGTGTGGGTCGCTGGAAGGGGCCTTCGGTACCGGACATCGACGGGGTGGTCGGACTCTGCCGCTCGATGACTCTGGATCTTCCTGCTGTTCCCCTGGGTGGGATGGTGCGGGTGGGGCTACACGGCGAAAAAGGTTTCTGCTTCTTCCGGGTGGAGGGACGCCGGGGGGCGACGCCGCTGCAGCTTGCGGGGCAGGTGGCCACCGCCGTCTGCGAGCACTTTTTTCAGGTGGGAGCCGTCCATGCGATGAGTGTGGCGCTGATCGAAGAAGTGCAGCGGCCAGAGGCACGGATCGAGCTGCCCGCCGCAGCTCCCAAGCCCCGGCTGGCCCCCACCTGGGGTCAACTGGCGCTGTTGCCAGAGCTGGCCTGAGGGGGGCGGCCAGGTGGAGAATCCGGCCCTCCTCTTGCCCTGCGCCCCCCGCTCCCCTACAATCCACCTTCTTCAGGAGCGTGAATGCGAACGGTGAAGGTCGGCCTGATTCAGTGTGGGAACCCCCTCAACGACGAAAGTACGCCGGTGGCGGAGATCCAGGAGGCGATGTTCCAGAAACACCTGCCCCTGATCGAGAAGGCGGGCGACAGCGGGGTGCAGATTCTGGGCCTCCAGGAGATCTTCAACGGCCCCTACTTCTGTCCCAGCCAGGACAAGCGCTGGTACGGCGCGGCAGAGCCCATCAACGGACCTACCGTGGAAAGACTCCGGCCCTATGCCCGGAAATACCAGATGGCCATGGTGGTACCCATCTACGAAGCGGCGATGCCGGGGGTCTACTACAACACGGCGGTGGTGCTGGACGCCGATGGCAGCACGCTCGGGATCTACCGGAAGTGCCACATCCCCCAGACCTCCGGCTTCTGGGAAAAATACTTCTTCAAGCCGGGGAACCTGGGCTATCCCACCTTCCAGACCCGCTACGCCCGTATCGGCGTCTATATCTGCTACGACCGGCATTTTCCTGAAGGGGCGCGGCTATTGGGGCTGCATGGCGCGGAGATCGTCTTCAACCCCTCGGCGACGGTGGCCGGGCTGTCGCAGTACCTCTGGAAGCTGGAGCAACCCGCCCATGCGGTGGCCAACGGCTACTACATGGCCGCCTCCAACCGGGTGGGCACCGAAGCACCGTGGGGAATCGGCCGTTTCTACGGCAGCTCGTACATCTGCAATCCGCGCGGCGAGTTTCTGGCCACCGCCAGTGAGACCGAGGACGAGCTGGTGATCGCCGAATGCGATCTGGGGATGATCGAGCAGGTACGCCAGGTATGGCAGTTCTACCGGGATCGTCGGCCGGATACCTACGGGGATATGGTCAAGGATCTGCCCTAGTGTGGCTTTTCCTGCTCGCCTGTCTGCATCGTTCTGTGACGCCGGATGCGGCTTTGACGCGGGAAAACTGCGCGCAGGGTGATACAAAGGCGTGCAGGAACCAGGCGATTTTGTTGCAGCAGGGGGAGCGGTCTGATCCGCAGGCGGCGCTGGTGCTGCTGGAGCAGCAGTGTAAGGCGGGAGATGTCCGCGCCTGCGGGATGAGTTTGCTCTTGCTGCGTCAAGGGAACTCTCAAAAAAGTCTGCCGGAAAATCCGCAGATGGAAGCCGCGCTCATGGAGAAGGCCTGCGACGGGGGCTACGCCTGGGTGTGCCTGGAGCTGGGGGAGCGGGCCTGGAAGACCGATCCGGAGCGCGCGCGGGAGGCGGCCCGGCGGGCCTGTGACCTGAGCCCCAACGGCTACCACTGCGGCCTGGCGCGGGGAGATTGGTCCTGGGAGCTGCCTCCCCAGCCCGAGCTGCCCGCAGAATTTGCGACCCGGTTGAAGGAGGGAGGGCTCAGCTTCCAGCTTCCTCCACAATTCGCTCCGGTGCCGATCCAGGAAAATCCGGACCTGAGCTACCACTACGCCATTGTACACCAGAGCGGAAACCTGGAATTGCGCTTTTCGGTGATGCCGCTGGCTCCGTTGTTGGAGGACTACAAAGCCTGTAAAAAGCCCGACTGCGTGATGGTACATCCCGACAAGATCGGCGAGACGATGCTGCTGGCCACCTGGATGAACCTCTCTGCCCAGCCTGGCCAGGGGCCAACACCCAGTCCCTTCCCCGATGTGGCGGTGCGTCTGGAGTTCAACGCGGACTGGGGGAAAGTGACGGGTTTCCCGCCGCGAAGCACTTTTGCGGCGGGCTGGCCGGTGGCAGCCTTGGTAGGGCTGCATCGCGACGGTCAGGCGGATGTGGTGGTGGTGGCGCTCATGAAGGACATGTCGGCGGCCGAGGAGTTGTGGCCTGCGGCCTTTCATGCGCTCCGTTTTGTGGAGCCGGTGGGATTGGGGGAGGTGGAAGAATAACCGGCTCCAGCACCCTAGCCCGGAAACAACGAAGGCAACGGCGACTCCCACCCGTTCCCCGCGGTATCAAGTCGCAACGCGGCGGTCGCTGCCCAGGCATAATTCCCCGCATAGGGGCCACTCATCGGCCGGGAGCTGGAGGCGATCCAGACGTAGGCGGCATCAGCATCCGGATTCAAAGTGTATTCCTCACTACAGACTACCGGCCACCCCCCTTCACATGCAATCGTCTCCGCAATTTCGCCATTTTTGTACAGTGTCAGGGTATCTACAGGAATCCAGGTGGGTGCATAGACCTTCACCGCCACCGTGGTCTGGCCGTTGACCAGCTTGCCGGGCGCAAAATCGCTGCCGATCCGGGCGTCGATGTAGGGACCCTTGCTGACGACGGTGCCCTGCTCCCGCACCGCCTGCACCAGCGCCCCCGGGGTCGTGGCCCCGTTGGTGTGGAAGAAGGTCAGGTTCATCCCCATCCCTCCCGAGGTCGGACCATGGCTGTCGCTGACGCCCAGGGGGGTCACGATCAGCCCCCGGTTGATGAGTGCGAAGTAGGAGGGCAGGTAATCCGTCCAGTCTCCCGAATTCAGCAGCTCCATCGCGTCGAGATCGGAGGACCAGGAGCTCGGATTGCTCACCTGCCCCGTCTCCGGGGAGAAGCCCGCGAAGCCGAACATGCCGGACTTCCCGACGGGGTGATTCGCCGAGATCACATTATCCGACGCCATTTTTCGGATGTTGGCAAAAATCTCCGCGGTGTCCACATAGCCCTGCCACCACAGCCAGGCCCCCCGGTTGCTGGCTTCGGGCACCTGCTCCAGCGGCCAGGTGTTGAAGTGGCCGCGCAGCACCGGGCTCACCTCATCGGCGACAATAGAGGTCAACACCGCTTCCAGTCCAATCGGGGCAATCAAGGGTCGATAGTCAGCAACGTGATCGTGATCGGTGCCGAAGTGTACCTGCACCCCACTGCCCGCCAGACCCATCAGCCGCTCCTCCATCGCGCAGTCCCCGTCGCCAGAGGGTGCAGCATGGGTGTGCGGATCCCCTACGACCATATCGGGGATCTCGTAGGCCCGACCCAGGATCGCCACCGCAACGGCACTCTGCCCGGCGCTCAGCTCGATGTCCTCTTCGTGCAGCTCGTACTGCACCCCCCGGTACACCATCAGGTGGTAGCTGCCCGCCGGGAGAGAAAAGTCCATCGTGCCCGAGGCCAGGAAGCCCAGCTTCTGAGAGCCACTTTCGGTGGAGAGGCGGCGATCCACTGCGGGCGCTCCCGCGGTGGTGATTCGGATCAGCGCCGGCCCACTGTCCTCCACCCCCACCGTAAGCGTCGCGGGCGCCGCCAAGCTCAGATCGCCGGTTCCACCCGCGGAAAGCCCAAAACCGTCGGCCATGGCGTTGGGAAGGGCGCCCGCCGACAGGCTGGCCAGTGTGGCCGCGTTGTCGTAGACGTAGGGACCCAGCCAGGCATGTCCAGCAGGAAGATCCAGGATCAACTCCGGCCCGATACCCGTGGCTACCACCGTCTGCACCTCCTCCGGCACCTGCAGGCTGTAGCGGCCATTCCCATCGGTGACCCCCATGGTGAGCGGGGTCCCACTGCCGTCCAGCGCGTGGACCCGTGCCCCCGCTACCGGTGCATCACCCGAAGTGACAACTCCCAACTTCTCTTTTGGAGAGAGCCCTTGACGTGTCAACCACTCCCCTGAAAGACGCGCCGGGTCCGGTCCCGCTCCCACAAAAACCTTCCAGCTCAGGCTTCCCCCGGCGGGTACCTCCACATTCTCCCCGTAGCCGGTGAGCACCGGCCCCACGGCCTCCAGCAGACTGCCCGCCGTCCCCATGGCCAGCTGCCCCTCGGCGGCGAAGATTCCCGTCGTCAGCTCGTTACGCTTGCCAACCACCACACTCCAGTCGGTATCCCCATTTCCATCGTCAAAGCCGGTGATGGGTCGATATTTTTCCGCAATCTCCAAGGCCATAAAGCCAAGCTCGCCGATAGCAAGCATCTGTGCCGTACTTTCCCGATTTTCGACCGTTGTCTCCACCTCCAACAGATAGCTATCCGGCCGGAGCACATAGTCAGTGCGGACGTAGAGATCCAGCGGCGGCACCAGGTTGGGATTCTCCAGCGCACCGGTCAGCAAGGTCAGCGCCACCGCCTTTCCCTCCACCCGAACGCGGGCTTCTCCTTCACTTCCGTCGGAAATCACCTCTACACGGTCGGGATCCACCACCCTTCCCAGGCCGATGGTGGGGCCCAGCTCGTCGATCAGATCCTGGCCCGGCTGGCCCTGCGGCCGCACATAGTCGGCATCGATCAGCATCCCGCCCAGCTCGGAATAGTAGCTGGAAGCACCCTTCTGCTGGATAATGTACCGGGCCTTGCTGTTGTAAATCTTCACATCGCCCGGCCGCCCCTCTGAGGCCACTCCCTCCCACAAGGCCGCCGGATCGCTGACGACCCCGGCGCGGACTTCCGTGCTCAGAAGGGGAGAAACCAGATCAGGATCGGCAACAAGAGACTCTTTGGAGTCGGGCGGACAGGCGAGGAGAAGCAGGATCATCGCCGGATGATACACCATTGTCACACAGCCTGCACGCCCTCAGCGCAACAGCTCCTTCTTCAAAAAGCCGTCCAATTCCGTATTCTGGAATACAAAACCATCGGCAAGCAGGCGCTTCGGCACCACTTTTTGCCCGCCCAGAAGAATCTCCTGGCCCATCTCGCCGAAGAGTGTACGAACCGCAAAGGCCGGAAGCGGAAGAATGGCGGGTCGATGCAGCACTCTTCCCAGGGCCTGCATCAGCTCCCGGTTGGTGACCGGCTTGGGCCCGCAGACATTATAGACGCCTTTCCGCTCGGGGCTCGCCATCAAAAACTCCAGAGCCCTCAGAAGATCCTCCATGGACAACCAGGGGAAATACTGCTTCCCGCTGCCCACCGGCCCGGCCACCCCCAGCCGCGCCGGCGTCAGCAACTGGGCCAGGGCTCCCCCGTTTTTGCTCAACACCACGCCGATACGCGGATGCACCAGCCGAATCCCCGCCTGCTCCGCTGGCTTTGCGCTGGCCTCCCAGGCCCGGCACACCTCGGCCAGAAAGCCGCTGCCAGGTCCGCTCCCCTCGTCCAGCTCCTGCTCCCCCCGGTCGCCGTACCAGCCCACCGCCGACGCGGAAATGAGCACCTCCGGCTTCCGACGCAGTCCGGCCAAGGTGGTTGCCAGAAGGGTGGTTCCAAGCGTCCGACTCTCGATCAGGACCTTCTTCCGTGCCTCCGTCCAGCGCCCCTCGCCTACATTCTCCCCGGCGAGGTGAATCACCGCATCTACCCCCTCCAGCGCCTCCGCATCCAGACGCCCATTCGCAGGATCCCACCGGATATCGGTACTTCCTGCAGCCGGATCCTTGCGGACCAGACGATCCACCCGATGCCCGGCGGCCTGCAAGCGGGGGACCAGAACCGAACCGACAAGCCCGGTGGCTCCGGTGATGGCGATACGCATAGGGTGACCTCACAGGGAAGAAGCTAAGCACGGCGGCCGAGGTGGCCATAAGCGGGGCTTGGTTCCTTACTCCCCAAACTCCTCCCGTAAAAAGGCGAGAATATCCGCCCCGTCCTGCGGATCCTCCACCACAGCAGGCATCAGAAAGGCACCCTGGTGGACGATGGTAAGGATGTCGGCATCCGTGATCTCGGGAACCCGGTCCACCAAGGTAAAGCTCTCTCCTCGATGATCCAGCAGACTTCGGTAGCCGATCCACCACTCCGTGGTCTCGCCCGCGCCATCGACCACAGCGAGGTTATGGCAGTCACAACCTGAAAAAACGACCCCTTCCCCGCGCGTGCCGTCACCTTCGAGACTCTTGGCGTCCATCGGAAAACAGCCCAGGAGAAGCAGCAGCATTCACCCCCTATAATCCGGTGTTAGATGGCGGCATGGCGCTCCACACCCGCAGCCTCGACCAGCTCAAAATCCGCGATGAGCGTGCTTTCCGGCACATCCAGCTCTACGGGCGCCTGAAAAAGTCGCTGATTGACGATGGCTTCCTGTTTGCAATTGCACCGCCGGAAAGTAGCTGGCAGCGGGTGCTTTTTCTGAACCTGAGCTTTTGGAATGCGGCGGAGCCCAGCGACGTGCTGGAGGACGAGAGCATCGACGCGGACGTGGTCACCCACGCGGCGTGGCACAACCTCGCCCGCAAAGCGCTATCTTCCAGTACGGATGCCCTCTTTATGGGCGAAGCCATCGCTAGTGCTTTTGACTTGTACCTTGTCGGACGGATCCTCGGGCACGTTAAAAGCTCCTCTTTTTTGAAGACCCAGCTGCCCGCCATGGCCGCCGTGGCCGCCGACGCGGGAATGGCCGACGAGGACTTTGAGGCGCTTATCCAGTCCGTCGCTGCGGACCCCGAGCGTGCTTTTGAGGAACTTCGCCAACTGCTTTTTGATGCCACGACCCGACTTCTGGAGGCGAAGGGGGTGGAGGAGGCGGCGGCGCTCTGCCAACAATTGGACCAGCACCGGTTTGGCTGCCTTCTGCATCACTATGAGCTTTCTACCTGGGTCCTCTACGCGCGTGCCAACGCGAATACTACCCACGATCCCGCCGTCCGTGCGTTCGACGAACAACTACGCAAGGCACCGGCCTCTCTGGAACTTCTCGAAACATCCTGGTTGAACGTTATTTTTCCCGGAAAGTAGCGCCGACCGGGACCTGGAAGGCAGCACCGTTCCCAGGCTGTAACACAACTGACCCTTAAGTGACAGGCCGTTGCCGATGCGTCGCTCAAGCCTCACCCATGCGTTGCGGGGCCGACACGCGCCCGCCCTATATTTGCGGCGCCTTCATTCCACCTGCACGCTCAGATGTGCAAAAAAACGTCTTTGCCCCTGGAGGAGCACCATGCGCACCACTCTCTTTTTCGCCCTCTCCCTGATAGTCGCCTGTGACGGCGGTGAGGCCAAAGATTCCGATTCCAATGCCGTGGATGACTCCGGCGGCGGCGGAACCGACTGTGTGGAGGAAAACGGCGCTTGTATCCTCTCCGGTACCTACACCGAGGACATGACGCTGACTGCTGACAAAAACTGGCTCCTCCGCTCTCGGGTCCAGATCGGCGACGACACCAACCCGGTCACCCTGACCATCGAGCCCGGTACCACCATCTACGGCGAAGGCGCCTCCACGGGCATGTTGGTCATCGCCCGGAGTGCGAAGATCAATGCCGTGGGAACGGCCTCGGCCCCCATCGTCTTTACCTCCGACCAGGCGGTCGGCTCCCGGGCCCGTGGGCAGTGGGGTGGCCTGGTGATCAACGGTCGTGCCCCCATCAACGCCTGCGCCGACGGCACGCCGGACTGTGAGGCCGAAGGCGAAGGTGGCATGGGCAAATACGGCGGCAGCGACGACACCGACAACAGCGGTACCCTTAAGTACGTTCGCATCGAGTTTGGCGGAATTGAGGTCAGCCCGGACAATGAAATCAACGGCCTGTCACTTCAGGCGGTTGGCTCTGGCACCACCATCGACTACATCCAGGTCCACCAGAACCTGGACGACGGCATCGAGTGGTGGGGCGGCTCGGTGGATGTGAAGCACGTCCTCATCACCGGCGTCGGCGACGACGGTCTGGACTGGGACTTCGGCTACCACGGGCGTGTGCAGTATGCGGTGGTGCATCAGGCTGGGGACGTTGGAAACAACGCATTGGAAGGGGACAATAACCCCGATGTCTACGACGCCTCGCCCACCTCGGCCCCCACCTTTTCCCACCTGACCCTGATCGGCTCCACCACCATTCCCGAGGACAATTTTGGCATCCTCGCCCGCCGGGGCACCGCGGGTCAGTTCTGGAATGTAGCGGCCATGGATTTTACGGTGGGCTGCCTGGCCATTCGCGACCAGGAGACCTTTGACCACTACACCGCCGGGGACTCGGCCTTCGCCCACGCCCGCTTCGCCTGCGCCCAGACCTTTGAGGAGGACGCCGCCGAGACGGAAACCGTCACCGAAGACGAGGTTTTTGCGGACGGTACGGACAATCAGGTGGTCTCCGATCTCAAGCTGGGCAGCACGGACTTTGCCAGCCCCAACTACCAGCCCGGCGCGGGTTCTCCGCTGTTGGTCGGTGGCGGCACCCCCACCAATCCCTTCTTTGATCAGGTGACCTACATCGGCGCCTTCGACGGCACCACCGACTGGACCGCCGGCTGGACCACCCACGCCCTGAACTGAGAGTCCCATGAAGCTCCTCCTCTGCACCCTGGCCTGGGCGCAGGAGACGGGGGAAACGATCCCCTCTCCGACGCCTCCTCCGACAACTGAACCCGCGGGTTCACCTGCCGGTGCGCCATCGCCAGCAGAGGTGCCTGCCGACGCCCCGCCGCGTCTGCTGGAAGGAGCTACCCCGACCTGGCCGCCCGCTGCGCTCCTGCAGCGGGTGGCCGGGAAGGTGGTGCTGCAGCTCAAGATCGACACCGGCGGTGCGGTCACCGAGGCCCTGGTGGTGACCAGCCTGCGCGAAGATGTGGATGCCGCTGCCGTGGAAGCGGCAAAAAGGCTCCGTTTTGCGCCTGCAATTGTCGGCGGTATTCCGACGGAGGGCATGGTCAACTACGGCTTTGTCTTCACTCCCCCGCCGGTAGCCCCTACGCAGGGGGCGGTGCAATTCAGAATCGTGGATGCCGATGATCTGGAGCTGCCCGGGGCCGCCGTACGCCTGACCGGTCCCGATGGAAGCAGCGTATTGTTGCCTGTGGGCGACAATGGCCTGGTCGATGCCTCCGGCCTGGATCCGGGGGCCTGGACTGGTGTGGCCGAACGAGACGGCTTTCAACCGGCTGGCTTCTCCTTCAACGTCTCCGCCGGTCAGCTCCAGGAAGCGACAATTCCGCTGCTGCCCAACACCGCCCCAGACGACGAAGTGCTGGTGATTGGTGTGCGCCAACGTTGGGCCGAGGTAGAGGCGCCCCTGGCCGAACGTCGGGAGGCGACCGTCGTTGCCGAAGTGATTTCAGCAACCCAGATGAGCCGCACCGGCGACAGCGACGCCGCATCGGCCATGAAGCGCGTGACCGGTCTCACCGTGGTGGGCGGTCGCTATGTCTACGTGCGTGGCCTGGGGGACCGCTACTCGCTGACGCTGCTCAATGGAAGCACGCTGCCCAGCCCCGAGCCAGAAAAACGGGTTGTTCCTCTTGATCTTTTCCCTACGGCTCTGTTGGACGGGGTACGGGTAGAGAAGGGCGTCACCGCTGACCGCCCGGCCGAGTTCGGTGGCGGTATCGTCGAATTACGCACCCGCAACCTGCCGGAAGAGCCGCTCTTTCAGGTGGGAATCTCCGGGGCCTGGACGGGGGGCACCACCCTCCAGAAAGCGGCCATGGCGCCGGGTGGCCCTACCGACTTTCTGACCTACGGCGCCGCCGCACGCTCCCTGCCCGCCGCCCTTTCCACCACCCAGGAAGCGGTACGTCCGCAGGGCATTTTTTCGGAGGCGGGCTACAGCGCGGCCGAGCTGGAGGAGCTGGGCGAGGCCGTCTCCAACCGCTGGGACACCACCGAGCGCACGATGTTGCCCGATCTGGGCCTGCAGGTGGTGGCCGGACGTAGCTGGACCCTGGGCGGGGCCACCCTCGGTGCCCTGGGCGCATTGAGCTACAACAATGCCTGGGATCACGAGGTGGGAAGCCGCTCCGTGTACAGCCTGGATGGCGACGAGCTGACCCTGAAGCGAGAGACGGATTTTGAGGAGTTTTCCAATCCCGTCCGGTTGGCAGGGGTGCTCGCGCTCGGCGCTTCCTGGGGAGAACGGGAGATCCTCTCCACCACACTGTTCAACCGCAGCTCTCTGTCCAGCACGGTGCTCTGGCAGGCCAACGACCCCACCGGCTCAGGCGACAGCCAGAACACGCGGACTTCCTGGGAAGAACGCCAGCTCCTCTTCCAGCAACTCAGCACCCATCAGCTCGTGGGGCCGCTCTGGTTGGACGCCCGCTATGCCTACTCCCTGGCCACCCGCCAGGAGCCGGATCGTCGGGAGTACAGCTACCTGATTACAGAGGAGGGAGAGTTCCTCTCCCAAAAAGGATCCTGGAACGAGATCCTGTATGGGGGCCTGAAGGATCAGAACCACGACATAGGGCTGGATCTGGGACTGCCGCTGAAGATGCCGCATGGGGAAGGGAACATCAAGGTGGGCGGCCAGCTGGTGATGCGCGATCGCGGCTCCTCTTCCCGCCGCTTTTCCTATGAATTCCGGGGGTCGGATGGGATCGATCTGAGCCTGCCTATCGGCCAGGTCTTGACGCCGGAGTACATCGGCGCCGAGAGTGAAGGGGATACCGGCTACCTGCAGTTGATCGAGTACACCTCCAATTCTGACGACTACCAGGCAAAGCAGCTGATGGGGGCTGCCTATCTGATGAGCGAGCTGCCGCTTCTGGAGCGCTGGAAGCTGCAGGGTGGCCTGCGGATGGAGAGCTCCAACCAGTCGGTGAGGACCTTTGAGCAGTTTGATACCAGCAAAACGCCGGTGCAGGCTGAGCTGGACACGCTCGACTTCCTCCCCTCCCTCTCCACCACTTTTGCGCTTGGAAAGTCGGTAGAGGCCGAGGAGCTGCTGCTACGCCTGGGCTACGGCCGTACCCTGTCCCGGCCCGAGTTCCGCGAGCTTTCCGAGGTGCCCTACTACGACTACCGGACCGGGCGTACCTACATCGGAAATCCCGACCTGCAACGTGCGCTGATCGACTCTTTTGACCTGCGGCTGGAGTGGTATCCGCGCCCCAGCGAGGCCTGGTCCGTCGGCGTCTTTGCCAAGATCTTCCAGGATCCGATTGAATCCGTGGTGGAGGTGAGTGCGGTGAGCGGCTCGGTGGGCAGCTTTGCCAACGCCAAAGGGGCCACCAACCTGGGCGCCGAGGTGGAGCTGCGGCAATATCTGGATCCCCTCCACGAGGCACTGGCGGGCCTGTATGTGGCGGGCAACGCCTCTTTCATCTGGTCACAGGTGGACCTTGGCGAGCTGGAGGGCAACCAGACCAGCAGTACCCGCCCCCTGCAGGGCCAGTCACCCTACGTCGTGAACGGCCAGATAGGCTACGATCTGGAGGCCACGGGCACGGGGATCACCACGGTCTACAATGTCTTCGGGCCGCGGATCATCGAGGTGGGCAGCTCGGGTATCCCCGACAGCTATGAACTGCCCGTCCACCGTCTAGACCTGATGATCAGCCAGGAATTGCCGGCCGGTTTCCGCATCAACCTGAAGGCCAGCAACCTTTTGGACTGGCCTTCCCGCCAGCGCACCGGGTCGGCAATTTCCGAAGAAAGCCGCGAAGGCTGGTCCGCAGGGCTCGGTCTGCGGTGGGATGCGCCGAAGAAGGAGTAGAAGCAGGAAAAAATAGAGAGCCAACGGCTTTGCAAGCTACTCTTAGGACAGTCCTAAGAGTAGCTTTTCCGCATTTGGGCGCGGAGGGACTTAGCTACAGCCACACCGCGGCGTCGCCTCGATCACCGCGCCGCGCCCATCCTGCACCAGCGCACAGCAGGCATCAAAAGAAGCCCGCATCTGCCGTCGGCCACGCTGCACGCGGGCTTTCAGGGTGGGAAGGGCCACCCCAAGCTGGGCCGCCGCCTGCGCCTGGGTCAGGCCACCCAGGTCGGTCAGACGCAGGGCATGGGCCTGATCGGGCGGAAGATCGGCCAGAAAGGGCTCCAGACAGGCCAGGAGCAGGGGACGCAGCTCCGCCTCCGGCTCGGCAGGCAGCGCCTCCTCCTCCCCCTCCAAGGGAAAAGTCGGCCGTTTTTTGCGGTGATGGTCGATGATCGCGCTGCGGGCCACCCGGTACACCCAGGGCGTCAGGCGGTCGGAGGAGCGGAGCCCGCCGATACCCAGGTGGATGCGCAGAAGGGTCTCCTGCAGCACATCCTCGGCATCGGGACCCGGTACCCGCCGCCCCACAAAACGCCGCAAGGCACTGTGAAACTCGGCCACCACCCCATCCGAGCGGCGCAGGTTCACGGCTTGCGCGCCTCAATCGTGGCGGAGAGCACCTGATCAGCGGCGGGATGGCCAGGCGCCCAGGACTGCACCAGCTCGGCCGAGCCCGGCTTTTCACCGATAGAAATGTCCACAAAGCCCACATCCCGAAGCCAGCCCTCCACCTCGGCCACGGTGGACGCCCCGGCGATACAGCCCACCAAAAGCGCCAGATCCGCCTGGTGCTCGGGAGCCAGCGGGCTCTTGGCCAGCACATCGGCGATCGCGACCCGCCCACCGGAGCGCAGCACCCGGAAGGCTTCCGCATAGACGGCAGGTTTATCGGGGGAGAGGTTGACCACACAGTTCGAAATAATCACATCCACGCTGGCATCGGGCACCGGCAGGTGCTCGATCTCGCCCAGGCGGAACTCCACGTTGGTGATCCCGGACTTTTTGGCATTTTCCCGGGCGCGGCTGAGCATGTCGGGGGTCATGTCCACCCCGATCACCGATCCGGTGGGGCCCACAGCATTGGCCGCGAGGAAGGCATCAAAGCCCGCACCACTCCCCAGGTCCAGCACCCGCTCGCCGGGCTTCAGGGCGGCGATGGCCTGGGGGTTGCCGCAGCCCAGCCCCAGGTTGGCACCGTCGGGCGCCGCCGCCTGTTCTTCGGCGGAGTAGCCGATCAACTTCGGGTCCGCCGCCACCACCGGCGAGCAGCAGGCGGGCGCACAGCAGCTTCCGCCTTCCCGCGCGATGCTGCCATAGACTTCACGGACGGTTTCACGGATCACAAGCGGAGAATTCTTGGTCATTGGGACTCCAGGGGCTGGGGTTTTGCAGCCCACAACCGGTAGACGGGGGAGGGGGGAAAAGGATGCAGAGAATTCTCACCCGTGCTATCGTCTATCGACGATGAACGAATCCTGCCAGCCCTCCTGCTGTCCGGCCCCGCTCCCCGAGCCCGATCCGCGCCCCACCACCGGGCCGGAGGCCGACGCCGAGCTGGCGCTCTTGGCCAAAGCCCTGGGCCACCCGGCGCGGGTGCGGATCCTCCACATCCTGATCGCGCGGGATGCCTGCGTCTGTGGCGACATTGTGGAGGAGCTGCCGCTGGCGCAGTCCACCGTCTCCCAGCACCTCAAAGTGCTCAAAGAAGCTG